>LZRV01000071.1 GCA_002159065.1 Paenibacillaceae bacterium ZCTH02-B3
GCCCTTGGCGGCTTTGGATTTCGTCATGTCTTGGTGCCTCATCCGACCGGTTCTGCCTCAAATCCAGTTCGTGTACCTTGGCCCGTGCGTTTGCCTCCGGCTTCCTTCAGATCCCGCCTCGCGGCAGGCACCCTTGCCTTTGGCTAATGGTAGGCGCTCGCCAGCCCCCATTCCGGACTTTCACCGTAGAGATGACGCCCATGCTGGGCGTACAAGCAAACCGCCGCAAGCCCGTGAGGGCGTTGCGGCCGATATGCCTGCTGGTTGCAGAGGTTCGGCCCTATTCATTCGCGCCCTGGGCGCGGCCGGCCTTGTCCGCTTCCTGCGGGTTGCCGGCGCCGTCCGTACCCGGGCCGAAACGTCCCAGGCGCTCCAAGGCCATCTTGTAACCGTCGTTGCCGTACAGCAGACAGCGTTTCACGCGCGAGATCGTTGCGGTGCTGGCTCCCGTTTCCTCCTCGATCCGGCTATAAGTATAGCCGCACCCCAGCATGCGGGCTACCTCAAGCCTTTGCGCAAGGGCCTGGATCTCGTTCACCGTGCACAGGTCATCGAAAAACAGATAGCATTCTTCCACGGACCTGAGCGTCAGAATGGCCTCGAAAAGCTGGTCGATCGTCTTGTCCTTCAGCTTCGACAGCGGCATGGGCAGCCCCTCCGGCATTGTTTTCACTGACTATTGTACGCCGACTCTTGCGTTTCTTCAAGCATTACAGTATTCACGCTTCACCGAAGTAAATCAGCCCAGCAACGGATTGCGTTCCGCGCCTTCACTCCCGCCGCCCGCAGTTCAGATCCCGCCGCACCCGACATTAAGCTCCGAACCTGCCGCATCCCGCCTGCAGCCCAACACCCCCGCACCTCGCGGCCTGCGGCTTTTCAAAAGGGTCGGGCATCCGTCCATGCGCGGACACACATTCGCACATACGCTGTCACCAGGAAGGGTGGGATGCAACCCATGGACAACGGCAAATGGCCCGCCGTCCGCGGCTGGCTGCCGGATCGCCAGCCTCCGGGCGGCGGGATGTATCCTGGCGTTGACGATTTCCCGGGAACCGCCGGCGGTCCGCCGGCCGGCGGCGGGTTTTACGGCGGTCCGCCCGGCTATGGCGGTGGGCCGTACGGCGGACCGGCTGGGTACGGCGGCGGTTATTTCGGCGGGTCCCCCGCCGGCTACTCCCAGCCCGTTGGCGGAGGCGGGCTTTTCGGCCTGCCGTTCAACCTGGGGCAACTGAAAGCGTTCGTCGACCGGATGGGCGGAATCGACGGCATCCTGAACACGATCGGCAAAATGCAGAAACTGTTCGGCACCATGCAGCAGCTCGCCCCGCTCATGCGTCTGCTGCTGGCCAAGAAAAGCAGCGCCGCGGACGAGGAAGCGGTCCTTGAGACTCCGCACCGCAGAAGAAGACGGGGCGGCAGGCGGGGCGCCAGGCATGCGCCCGGACGCGGCAGACACCACCGGAACCGCCCACGGCGCGGTACCGCAACACGCCGGCCGGCCGGACGCCGGCGGTCCGGGGGCGGTTACGCGCGGGTCCGGGCGACAGACGGTCCGGCGGGCAAAAGAACCGGTTCCCGGGGCCGCTTCCGCTACCCGGCACACGACCGCGACGCCGCCGATCTTCCGCCGGACGGCCTTTTCCTGCCGTGAACGCGCCTTGACCTCCCGCCAAGAATGGACTGCCCGAAAGCATCGGCCGGCCCAAAACGCGGCGCCGCCTGCGGCATCCGTCGCCGCGGATCCTTTGGCAGCCCACGCCGGCTGCGACAAACGCCATCCTCCCCCAAAGCCCGCACGGCCCGAAAAGTCAGGCGCCGGAGCGGGCTTTCCGCGTTCCGGCGCCTTCCTTCACAACGCTTCATATTCCAGGAACGGATCCTCGATCACGATGCGGTGCGCCTCGGCGTCGCTCACGCCCGTGTAGAGCGTGGCGGTGCCGTCCCCGTTGCGGCGCAGGCCGCCGCTGAACAGCACGTCCGCAAGATCCGGCCGCTTCGCCGGTCCCGGCGGGAACATGTCCCGCGTGGCGATCAGCTTGATCGGCGTATGCCGCTTCGTGTCCGGGTGGAAACCGAAGGTCATCGGATAATAATGGCGGTAGTTCGCTTCATCCATGTACGCGATATGGCCGAGCACGCCGATCCAGCCGTTGCGTAGCAGCATCGCTTCGTTGCCGCCGCCCCATTCGTCGGGAGCGAACTGGCCGATCAGGAGGTCCGCCCGTTCGATGGCCTCCACCGTCAGCGCGTCCAGGGAAGCGATTTCCGTATAGCCGATGACGGCGCGTGTCCTCCCCACGATCATCGGGCGCGTGAACATGCCGATCCGGTTCTTGCCGATCTCCACCAGGCGAATGTCCTTCATCGCCGGCGGGCCCGCCGCGAACCGTCTCAAATCCGTCACGCGCCGACCCCGGTAAAAAACCGTCCTCCAGGTGGTGATGTAATACGGATCGTCCGGGTCGAACTCCACTTCCACGCCGCCGAAGACGAGTTCTCCCCCGATGAAGGTGTAAAACGGATCCTGCAGGGAAAAAACCGGCGCGCCCTCCCGGGGCACCCACACGCCGTCCCGTTCGACGAAAAACATCACCTGCGAACGTTCGTCGTTCCGATGCTCCACCCGCCCCGCGATCACCCATTCGCCTTCGTCCAGGAAAGGGGCGGTGATATTGTAGACATCGCGCTCTCCGACGCCGGCAAAACGCAGCTTCTCGCCGCGCCCATTCGGCTTGTTCCGGCGGAACGCCTGTACCAGTTCCACGCATGATTTGGCCCGGTGTGCCGCGACGATCATCGGCCGGCCTCCCGCGCGAAATTCGCGTATTCGCTTACTTTCATTTTAGTACGGTTTCCTCCCCGCGTTCCAGTCCTCCGGCCCAACGCCGTCTCCCGGAATCGGCAATCGGGCGGCGTTCGGCTTTGAGCGGAAGACCGGTTCCACCGCTTACCGGAACAGCATGATGACGCCGTAAACCAGGGCGCCCAGCATGCCCGACACCGGAATGGTGATGATCCACGCCGACACGATGCGCCCGGCGACGTTCCACCGGACGCCGGCGAAGCGCTTGGCCGTGCCGACGCCGAGAATGGAGGAAGTGATGGCGTGCGTCGTGCTGATGGGCAGATGCGTCAGCGTCGCCGTCAGGATCACCGTCGCCGAACCCAGGTCCGCGGAAAACCCGTTGATGGGTTCGATCTTGAAAATCTTGGTGCCCATCGTCTTGATGATTTTCCACCCGCCCATCGCCGTTCCGGCCGCCATCGCCAGCGCCGCCGCCACCTTGACCCACAGGGCCACTTCGACTTCCCGCTGATAGCCGGCGAACACCAGGGCCAGCGTGATGATGCCCATCGCCTTCTGGGCGTCGTTGGTGCCATGGGTGAACGCCTGGAACGCCGCCGACAGCACCTGGCCGCCGCGGAATCCCTTGTTCAGCTTGTACGGCGCGAAATTGGCAAATATCCTTTTGAATAAAAACATGATGGCAAATCCGAGGGAAAAAGCCAGAATCGGCGAAACAATGAGTCCGGTGACGATCTTGGCGAACCCGCCGTAATTGATGCCCCCAAATCCCGCCGCCGCGATCCCCGCGCCGGCCAGCGATCCGATCAGCGCGTGGGAGGAAGAAGACGGAATGCCGAACCACCACGTGATCAGGTTCCAGGCAATGGCGGCGATGAGCGTGGCGATGACCACCAGCAGGCCGTTCCGCATGCCGAACGGATCGACGATGCCGTCGGCGATGGTCTTGGCCACGCCGGTGAACATCATCGCGCCCACGAAGTTCATCAGCGACGCCAGCACGATCGCCTGCCGGGGCGTCAGCGCCCGGGTCGACACCGATGTGGCGATGGCGTTGGCGGTGTCGTGAAAACCGTTGATGAAGTCAAACGCAAGCGCCAATACGACGGTAATCAGGATCGTGATCAGCAAAGCGTCCATGCTGCCCGTTATCCCCTGTCCGGAACTTCAGGAATTGCGCATGACGATGGACACGAGGGCGTGGGCCACGTCCTCGCAGGAATCCGTCGTCTCTTCCAGGCGTTCGTACAATTCCTTGTATTTGATCAGCTCGATGGGATCCCGCGCGTTCCGGAACAGTTCCCGGATGGCGTTGCGCATCAGCTCGTCGCCTTCGTCTTCCAGTTCGTTCAGCCGGATGCAATAGGGCTGGATTTCCTGCAGCTTTTTTTGCGTCAGAAGCGAAATCGCCTTGCGGATCTCCTCCGCGCTCTGTTTCAGGTTGTTCCCGAACCGCCGGATATACTCGTTGGAACGGTGGATGCGGTACATGTCAAAACGGGATGCGCACGCTTCGATGCCGTCCAGCACGTCGTCCATGACCTTGGTCAGGGAGATGATGTCGTCACGGTCGATCGGGGTGATGAAGGTTTTGTTGAGTTCCGTGATGATGAGATGCGCCTGCTTGTCCCCTTCGCGCTCGAACACCTTCATTTCCTTCGCGAAGGCGGTCAGATCGCCCGGATCGTCCATCGTCCTCTCCGCAAAGTGGTGCGCGGCGCGGACGATGGTGTCCGACATCGCCTCCAGCGCTGAAAAAAACACGTCCTTTCGCCGGAACAACGGTTTTGCTCCCTTCGACCGCAAATTTCAACATTTTTTATCATATCACGCCGGCGGGTTGGGAAACAATCTACGAATATGTTACATGTTCATCCAACGGGCCCGGAATGATATGGTAATAGGTAACCCCCGGCGCAAAGGGAAGTTCCCTTCCATCCTTGCGGATCCGGATCATGTCCCCCTTTTCCCGCGCCCATTCGGCGGAAATGACCTTTCCATCGCGGAAAAGCAGGGCTTCCCCGCCCGAGTGGAGATCGATCTCCAGCCGGCCTTCGTTGTCGTACACCCGGTGCGCGGTCCGCAGGAACACCAGGTTGGCGGCGGTAAGAGGTTCGCCGTTGTTCAGGTCGACCTGGACTTCGCCGTTGATCGCGCGGGTATACAGCCCCGTGCCCGTGTCGTAGGTGTAGGAAACGACGTAGTTTTTGAGGGTGAAACGCGCTTCGATGTTCACGGCATGGGCCGCTCCCGTCGGCGTCTCGGCGGAGAACGGGAGGCCCGGCACCGGGACCTGCTCGGGGAATTTGCGCTTCCTGACGCCCTCGCGCAGCATCTCCAGGGTCGAATACAGGTTGTGCGGCGCCTTGCGCGACTTGTCGCGGTAGAAAAACGCCCCCGCGTTATAGATCTCGTCCAGGTCGGCCTTGCCCGAATGTTGCAGGATCTTGAGCGCGTCGTTGCTGGCGCCGGCGTGGACGAGCACGCCGCCGTACATTTCGCCGAGGTCGATGAGGTAGGGCCGGATGCTGCGGATCGGGCCGATCGGATCGGAGAAGTCCCGGCTGTGGAAAACGGCCATCAGCCGCGTGATGCCTCCTTCCGCCAGCACTTCCCACACGACGTCGGCGTATGTAAGACCGGACTGGGGCCTGGCCGCGGCATAGTTGTTGATCATCACGGTGAACGGCCGGAACGACGGCGGCTGTTCGACGGGCAAGCCGGTGAGCGGAGCCACGAAGGCCGGCGTCGGGCTGACGGGCTCCGGCGTCTCGACCGTCGGCGTCGGAGACGGCGCCGGCGTCTCGGTGGGCGACGGCTCCGGTACGGCCCGCTTGTCCTTTCCGCAGGCGGCCAGCGCCAGCGCCACGACCAACGCCGCCAACGCAAGTTTCCACAATGGCCTCAAATTCGATTCCCCCGTCCGGTTGAAAATCCCGCCTGTCCAAGTGACCATTATACCATTTCCGCGCCCATACCCGCAGAGTCGTCGCGCGGGCGATGGTATTGTTTGTATTATTGACGAAAAAACAGCGCCAAAGTTTTGCGCGGCGGAAAAATTTCCGGCGAACGCGGACAGGACCGTCCGGCGACGGACCGGAACCGCTGCCCCGGGCCTTCCGTGCGCACGCCTTGGAACCGTTCTCCTTCGGACCGTCCCCGCGTCTCCGGAACTTCCGCTCTCCTCCGGGATCGGGTTCGGCACCGCTTGGGTGCCGGCCGGGGATGACCTGCCTGGACGGCGGTTGTTTCGCCGGGGTCCGGATCCTTTTTGCGACGGGTCAGGCGGCGCACCGGAGCAAAAAAACGGGCCCGGCGAAGCGGCAGGCCGTGTCCCGCCCCCGCGATCGGGCCAAACTAACGGAAACGCGACGGAAAGAGGATGGTTCCATGCGTGTTTTTACGGAATGGCTGTCCGGCCATCCGGTCACCATGCTGGCGGCGGTCGTCACGCTGGTCGCGCTCTTGTATGTGGCCTGGCGGTGGGACCGGCTGGCCGGCAAAGATTGAAGCCGGGGCCTCACCCGCCGGATGTGCCCTGTTGCCCGGACGCCGCATCCGCCCGCAGGCCGGCCAGCGCCTTCATGGCGATGTCCTTCCGGTAATGCGCGCCCTCGAAGCGGATCATGCCGCACGCTTCGTATGCCCGCCGGCGCGCCTCCGCGATGTCCCGGCCGCGGCCCACGACGCCGAGCACCCGGCCCCCGGCCGTGACCAGGTTGCCGTCCGCGTCCAGCGCCGTGCCCGCGTGGAAGACCAGCGCGCCGGCCGCTTCCGCCTCTTCGATGCCTTCGATTTTCCGTCCTTTCGCATAAGGTCCCGGATACCCTTCCGACGCCATGATGACGCACACCGCCGCCTCGTCGTTCCACCGGATGTCGATCCGGTCCAGCGAGCCGTTCAGGGTCGCCAGGATGATGTCCAAAAGATCGGTCTCAAGCCGCGGCAGCACGACCTGGGTTTCGGGATCGCCGAAGCGGGCGTTGAATTCGACCACCTTCGGGCCTTCCCCGGTCACCATGAGACCGGCGTACAGCACGCCGCGGAACGGTCTGCCCTCGCGCGCCAGCGCGGCGGCCGTCGGCTTGAGGATGGTCTCCACCGCCGTTTCCACGATGGCCAGATCGATGTGCGGCAGCGGCGAATAGGTGCCCATGCCGCCCGTGTTCGGGCCACGGTCGCCGTCGAACACCGGCTTGTGATCCTGCGACGGCACCATCGGCCGCACCGTCTCGCCGTCCACGAACGCCAGGAGGGACATCTCCTGACCTTCCATGAATTCCTCGATGACCACCCGCGTGCCGGAAGCGCCGAACACCCGCTCGATCATCATGCGGCGCAGCGCTTCCTCGGCCTCTTCCATCGTGCGGGCGACGGTGACCCCTTTGCCGGTGGCAAGGCCGTCCGCCTTCACGACAATGGGCGCCTGCTGCGTCCGAAGATAGGCGAGGGCCTTATCGTAATCGTCGAACGTTTCGTACCGCGCGGTGGGAATGCCGTATTTGCGGAGCAGATTTTTCATGAAAATCTTGCTGGCCTCGATCTCCGCCGCCGCCTTGTTCGGGCCGAAAGCCGGAATGCCCGCCGCCCCGAAGGCGTCGACGATGCCTCCGGCCAGCGGATCGTCCGGGCCGACGACGACCAGATCGATCCCATGATCCCGGGCGAACCGCACCAGCTCGTCGAACTGCATGGGGCCGATCGGGACGCACTCCGCGATCCTCGCGATGCCCGCGTTGCCCGGCGCGCAGTACAACCCGGAGATCTTGCCGCTTTTCGCCAGGGACCAGCAGATGGCGTGTTCGCGCCCTCCGCCGCCGACAACCAGCACATTCATGTCGGCACTTCCTTCCTACGCTATTTGTTCCGGATTTTGATTTCCGCCCGGCCGCCGTCCAGCGGGATCGTCTTGACCAGGAGCGAAATCCGGTTCTCCTCGTCCAGCAGCCGCCAGTAGAATTCCAGCGTCTCTTCGGCGTCGTCGAAAAGCGGGACGAGCCTCGGTTCGCCCTCAAAGGACGGCAGCGGGTTCCCGTCTCCGGCGTATGTATGGATCAGGTGGCCAAAGCCCGCCAGCGCCCGTTCATACGTGAAAAAATGCCGCTGCGTCTGGGACGGGTCGCCCAGGTTCGTTTTCAGGATCGCCAGCCGGTAGGCGGCCGCCGGATCGCCCAGGCGGACGATGCCGGAAATGCGCGGCGTGTAGTTGGGCGCGTCCGGTTCGAAGGTGCGGGTGCGCAGCGCGTCCTCGAAAGCGCCGCCGGCGGCGATCGCCCCCGCGATGGTGTCGGTCTGGTCGCCGTTGGTCACGATGTGGGCATCGCCGGCCTGGCGAACCGGATAATAAATGATGAGGGACGGATCGGCCAGCTTCGCCGGATCCCGCGCCGCGGTGCGGACGCTGCCGTCCGGCTCCGCCACGAAAATCCGGTTGCGGCTGTTTTCGCTTCTTCCCATGATCCAGTACACCTGCGCCATCCGGCGGCCGTCCGGCGTCATGCCGATGACGATGCCGCGGCCGGGATAGCGGTTTTGCCGCAGGGCGGCAACGTTCGCTTCCGCCGCCGCGGCCAGAGTCCCGCGATGGGTCATGTGGCGGTTCTCCCTTCGGTAAACGTTCGGAGCCGGGCGCGAAAAACGCCCCCGGTATTTCCCGCGAATTCGTATCGAAAGTCCGGGTACGCGCGGACCGCGCTCCCGGTTCCCGGCAAATCCGTGACGGAAGCCGGGCCGGTCAGTGATGGAACAGCCGGACGCCGGAGCAGACCATCACCATGCCGTATTCGTTGGCGGCCTTGATGACTTCCTCGTCGCGCAAGGAACTTCCGGCCTGGATGACGTAGCGCACGCCGCTGCGGCTGGCCCGGTCGAGGTTGTCGCGGAACGGCAGGAACGCGTCGGACGCGTACGAGACGCCCCGCAGCCCCTTCAGCCATTCGCGCTTCTCTTCCGGCGTCAGGCGGCGCGGCACTTCTTCGAAATACCCCTCCCAATTGGCCTGTTCGACGGGAGTGAGCACTTCCTCAAGCCACAGGTCGATGGCGTTGTTCCGTTCGGCGCGGGGCAGGCCCGGCCGGAATTTCATGTTCAGGGCGATCGGATGCTGCCGCAGGAACCATCGGTCCGCCTTGTCGCCGGCCAGCCGCGTGCAGTGGATGCGCGACTGCTGGCCAGCGCCGATGCCGATGGTCTGGCCGTCCAGGGCGTAGCAGACGGAGTTGGACTGCGTGTACTTGAGCGTGATGAGCGCCACCAGCAAATCGCGCCGGGCGCCGTCCGGCAAATCCTTGTTGTCCGTCACGATGTTCTCGAAAACGGATTCGTCCAATACCGCGTTGTTCCGCTCCTGCTGCAGCGTCAGGCCGAACACGGTGCGCGTCTCGATCGGGTCCGGCACATAGTCGGGGTCGATCTGGAGAATGAGGTATTTGCCGCCCTTTTTCTCCTTCAGGATGGCCAGGGCCTCGTCGGTATACCCCGGCGCCACGACCAGGTCGGACACCTCGCGCTTCAGGAGCTTCGCCGTCGGCACGTCGACGATGTCGCTCAGCGCCGCCGCGTCGCCGAACGAAGACATGCGGTCGGCGCCGCGGGCGCGGGCGTAGGCCACCGCCAGCTCGGACAGATCTTCCATGTCGTCCACGAAGTACGCCTTGGCCAGCTCCGGCGTCAGCGGCGAGTATACGGCGGCCCCGGCCGGGCTGACGTGCTTGAAGGAAGCGGCGGCGGGAAGCCCCGTGGCCCGGCGCAGCTCGCGCACAAGCTGGAAGCCGTTGAGCGCGTCCAGCAGATTGATGAAGCCGGGCTCGCCGTTCAGCACCCGGATCGGCAGCGGCCTTCCGCCGGCCGTCAGCTTCGCCTGTTTCTGGTGCGGATTCATGCCGTACCGCAAATTCAGTTCATACGTTTCGCTCATCGTCCCCATCCCCGTCCTGATTGTTGCGCCAGATGCGCTGTGTTCCGCGCGAGGGCGCGCCGGTTCACCGCACGTAAACGCGCCGGCCTTCCACCCGCACGCGGCCTTCCGCGATTTTCCGCACGACCTCGGGCAGCAGCCGGTGCTCGACCTTGTGGATGCGCTCCGCCAGCGTTTCCTCGGTGTCGTCCTCCTCGATCTTCACCGCTTCCTGCGCGATGATCGGTCCGGCATCGAGATTGCCGTCCGCAAAATGCACGGTCACGCCGGTGACTTTCACGCCGTATTCCAGCGCCTCGCGGATGACGTTCAGGCCGGGAAACGCCGGCAGAAGCGCGGGATGAATGTTGATGATCCGGCCGGCGTAGGCGTCCACGATCACCGATGTCAGGATCCGCATGAAACCGGCCAGCACGATCAGCCCGATGTCGAGGCGGGTGAGTTCCGCCAAAATTTCCTTTTCGTAAGCCTCGCGCGACGGATAGTCCTTCGGCCGGAAGACGAACGCCGGAATGCCGGCCGCCTCCGCCCGCTTCACCACCGGCGCTTCCGGCCGGTTGCAGACGAGCAGACGGATTTCCGCGCCGAGCCGCCCTTCCCGCTCGGCGTCCACCAGCGCCTGGAAGTTCGAACCGTTGCCGGACGCGAAAACCGCCACCTGCAATTTTGCCATCTACACGTCCACTCCCTTGAAGGTCACGGCCCGCCGGCCGGGCGTGATCGTGCCGATCCGATATGCGTCGACGCCTTCCGCCGCAAGGACGCGGATCGCCTCGTCCGCCTGTTCCGCGGACACGACGGCGACCATGCCGACGCCCATGTTGAACGTCGAAAACATGTCGCGGTACGAGATCGAACCGAGTTCCATGAGCAGCCGGAAAATTGGCAGGACCGGCCAGCTGCCGTACGCGATCTCCGCGTTTGCGCCTTCGGGCAGCACGCGCGGAATGTTTTCGATGAACCCTCCGCCCGTGATGTGGACCAGGCCCTTCACCGTCACGCGGTCGATCAGGCGGAGCACCGGCTTCACGTAAATTCTCGTCGGTTCCAGCAGCACGTCCCCCAGCGCGGCGCCGCCCAGTTCTTCCACCCGGTCCGCAAGCCGGAAGCCTTTTTCCTCCAAAAGGAGCTTCCGCACCAGCGAGAAGCCGTTGCTGTGCACGCCGGCCGACGCCAGCCCGATGATCGCGTCGCCCGGCCGGATGGCGGAGCCGTCGATGATGTTTTTCCGGTCGACGACGCCGACGGCGAAGCCGACGAGGTCATACTCGCCCTCTGCGTACATCCCGGGCATTTCCGCCGTTTCCCCGCCGACAAGCGCGCAGCCCGCCCGCACGCAGCCTTCCGCCACGCCCGCGACGATGGCTTCGATCTTCTCCGGCACGAGCTTGCCGCACGCCACGTAGTCGAGGAAAAACAGCGGCTCCGCCCCCGTGACGACGATGTCGTTGACGCACATCGCCACCGCGTCGATGCCGACGGTGTCATGCCTGTCCATGGCAAAAGCCAGCTTCAGCTTCGTGCCGACGCCGTCCGTTCCGGAGACGAGCACCGGCTCCTCGTACCGGCTTTTGTCCAGGCCGAACAGCCCGGCGAAACCGCCGAGCCCGCCCAGCACCTCCGGCCGCATCGTGCGCCGGACGTGCTTTTTGATGCGTTCCACCGCCTCGTTGCCCGCCGCGATGTCCACGCCCGCCCGCCTGTACGCTTCCGACAAACCGTTTTCCTCCTTTTATGTTTTTTGCGGCTCCGCCGGGAACGTCGCCGCCTTACTTTGTGCTGCGGGAAAAAGTGGGCTCCGTTCCGATTTCCGTCGGGTAATCGTGATCGAAACACGCCGTGCACAGCGCTCCGTTGTATTCCGTTTTCGACCGTCCGATGCTTTCGAGCAACCCTTCCTTGCTAAGGAAGTATAAGGAGTCCGCGTTGATCTTGCGCCGGATCTCCTCCACCGTGTGCGATGAAGCGATCAGGTCCTTCCGGTCCGGGGTGTCGATGCCGTAAAAACACGGGTTCATGTAAGGCGGCGAGGTGATCCGCACGTGGACCTCCTTCGCGCCGGCTTCCCGCAAGAGGTTCACGATGCGCAGGGAAGTCGTGCCGCGCACGATGGAATCGTCGATCATGACGACCCGCTTGCCCTCCACCACCTTGCGCACGGCGGACAGCTTCATTTTCACGCCCTGTTCCCGGAGCGACTGGCTGGGCTCGATGAACGTGCGGCCCATGTAGCGGTTTTTGATCAGGCCGATCTCGTAGGGGATGCCGGTCTGCTCGGCGAAGCCGATGGCCGCCGAAACGCCCGAATCCGGCACGGCGGTCACCACGTCGGCGTCGACGAAAGACTCCATCGCCAGGCGCCGGCCCATCCTCTTGCGGACGGTGTGCACGTTGATCTGGTCGATGTCCGAATCCGGCCGGGCGAAATAGATGAACTCCATCGAGCAGACCGCCCGCCGCTTCGGTTCCGCGAACCGCTCGGCGCGCATGCCGCGCTCGTCGAACACGATCATTTCCCCCGGCTGGATGTCGCGCACGTAGGTCGCCCCGATGGCGTCAAAGGCGCACGTCTCCGACGCCAGAACCGTGCAGTCGCCCAGCCGTCCCATCACGAAGGGGCGCAGCCCGTTGGGGTCGAGGGCGGCGATGAGTTTGTCCCGGGTCATGATGAGAAACGCGTATCCGCCGACGAGCTGCCGCAGCGACGCTTTGACCGCCTGTTCGAAATCATCATGCCCGGAGCGCGCGATGAGGTGCGCCAGCACTTCCGTGTCGCTGGTCGTCTGGAAAATGGACCCCGCTTCTTCCAGCCGCTTTCTGAGCTGCCCCGCGTTCACGATGTTGCCGTTGGTGGCCAGCGCCAGCTCTCCGCCCCGGTAGTTGAACACGAGGGGCTGCGCGTTGACGAGTTCGCTTTGGCCGGAGGTCGAATACCGGACGTGGGCGATGGCGCGGTTGCCTTTCAGCGACCGGAGGACGTCGCCGGTGAACACCTCCTTCACCAGTCCCATGCCGCGGTGGAAACGAAAGCCTCCTTCGCCCGTCACGCAGATCCCCGCGCTTTCCTGGCCGCGGTGCTGCAGGGCGTGCAGGCCGTAATAGCAAAGGGTCGCGGCGTCGGGATGGCCGACCACGCCGAACACGCCGCACTCTTCCCGCAGCTTGTCGAACGGGTCGTCGTGAACGGCGTCGGCGTTGTAGAACGGACCGGTCCACAGTTTCACGCGCTGCTCTTTTACCGCATCCGACATGGGATCGCATCCTTCCATACGCGGGTGAGTCTCTCCACCGGGACGTCGATCGCCAGATTGCCGTTTATGCGAACCGCCAGATTCGTTCCTTTCACCGTGCCGATGCCTGCCGCCGGAACGCCCTTCGCCCGGAAGTGACGCAGTACCTCCTCGGCGTGCTCCGGCCGCACCGACAGGATCACCCGCGACTGGCTCTCGCTGAACAGCGCGATGTCCGGGCGAAGGTCCGTCTCCAGCGCCACCTCCGCGCCCAGGCCGCCGGTGATGCAGCATTCCGCCAGGGCCACGGCCAGCCCGCCTTCCGACAGGTCGTGGGCGGAGGCGATCCATCCGCTGCGGATCGCTTCCAGCAGGGCGTCCTGCAGCGTCTTTTCCTGATCCAGATCGATCTGCGGCGGCCGGCCTTCCGTCACGCCGTGGATCACGAATTGGAACTCGCTGCCGCCGAGTTCCGCCTTCGTCTCGCCGAGCAGGATGACCACGTCGCCTTCGCGCTTGAACGGCTGCGTGGTGATATGGTCCACATCCCGCACCAGCCCGACCATGCCGATGACCGGCGTCGGGTGGATGGGACCGGCTTCGCTTTCGTTGTACAGGCTCACATTGCCGCCGATGACCGGCGTCCCGAGACGCCGGCAGGCGTCGGCGATGCCTTCGGCCGCCCGCTCCAGCTGCCAGAACATTTCCGGCTTCTCCGGGTTGCCGAAGTTCAGGTTGTCGGTCACCGCCAAAGGTTCCGCGCCGGAGCAGACCACGTTGCGCGCCGCCTCCGCCACCGCGATGCGCCCGCCGATTTCGGGATCCAGGTACACGTAGCGCCCGTTGCCGTCCAGGGTCATGGCGACCGCCTTGCGCGTGCCGCGGATGGTGACCACCGCCGCGTCGGACCCGGGAGGCACCGCCGTCTCGGTGCGGATCGTATGGTCGTACTGGCGGTACACCCATTCCTTGCTGGCGACGGTCGGAGAGGCGAGCACCTTTTCGAGGGCGCCGGCCAGGTCCGTCACTTCGGGATAGCGGGCGGTGTCCACGCCCGCGTTTTTCGCGTAATATTCGGGCACCTTCGGCGTCCGGCGATAGACCGGGCAGTTGTCCACCAGAGCGGCCACCGGAATGTCGGCGGCCAGTTCGCCGCGGTGGAACAGCTTGAGGCGCCCGTCGTCCGTCACCCGGCCGACCTTCACGCAGGGCACGCCCCATTTGGTGAAAATCGCCTTTGCCTGCTCTTCGTGCTCCGGCCGGACCACGAACAGCATCCGCTCCTGCGATTCGGACAGCATCATTTCGTACGGCGTCATGTCCGGCTCGCGCTGCGGCACGAGGTCCAGATTGAGTTCCATGCCGTTGCCGGCCTTGCTGGCCATTTCCGAGCTGGAGCAGGTGAGCCCCGCCGCGCCCATGTCCTGGATGCCGACGACGATGCCGCTTTCGATGAGCTCCAGGCAGGCTTCCATGACGAGTTTTTCCATGAACGGGTCGCCCACCTGCACCGCCGGCCGCTGCGATTCCGATTCCGCGGTGAGCTCCCCGGAAGCGAAAGTGGCGCCGTGGATGCCGTCCCGCCCGGTCGCGGGTCCGACATAGAACACCGCGTTGCCGACGCCTTCCGCGCGGCCTTTCTGGATCAGGCGGTGGTCGATGAGGCCGACGCACATGACGTTGACCAGCGGGTTGCCCTCGTAGCTCGGGTCGAACATGATCTCGCCGCCCACGGTGGGGATGCCGACGCAGTTGCCGTAGCCCGCGATGCCGGCGACCACGTTTTCGAACAGGTACCGGGCACGGGGGCTGTCAAGGGTACCGAAGCGCAGAGAGTTGAGCAACGCCACGGGACGGGCGCCCATGGAGAAAATGTCCCGCAGGATGCCGCCCACGCCGGTGGCCGCCCCCTGGTACGGTTCGATGGCGGACGGGTGGTTGTGGCTTTCGATCTTGAAACAGACGCCCATGCCGTCGCCGATGTCGACGACGCCGGCGCCTTCGCCCGGTCCCACGAGCACGCGGGGGCCGGAGACGGGGAATTTCTTCAGGACCGGCTTGGAGTTTTTGTAGGCGCAGTGCTCGGACCACATGACGCTGAACACGCCGGTCTCCGTATAGTTGGGCTTGCGGCCGAGCAGCCGGCAGATCAGCGCGTATTCGTCGTCGGAAAGGCCCATCTGCCGGTAGATTTTGTGCTCCGCGATCTGTTCCGCGGTGGGTTCCGCGGCGGCCGTGCGCCGTGTCATACCGTGACCTCCCTCCGCCGCGCCTCGTAAGCGCGCAGCATCGACGTGAACATCCGCCGGCCGTCGTCGGAGCCGAGCCACTTGTGCACGGCCCGTTCCGGATGGGGCATGAGTCCGAGCACGTTGCCCCGCTCGTTGCAGATGCCGGCGATGTCGTCGATGGAACCGTTGGGGTTTTCATGGACATATCGGAAAACGATCCGGTTTTCCGCCTTCAGCCGGGCCAGCTTCGCCTCGTCGCAGTAATAGCAGCCCTCGCCGTGGGCGATGGGAATGCGCAGGATCTCGCCTTCTTCGTAGTCCAGCGTGAAGGGCGTCCGGTTGTTTTCCACCTTGATGTCCGCGAGCTGACAGATGAATTTCAGCGTGCGGTTGCGGATGAGCGCGCCGGGAAGCAGCCGCGCCTCGGTGAGCACCTGGAATCCGTTGCAGATGCCGAGCACGAACTTCCCTTCGTCCGCCGCCCGGCGCACCGCGTCCATCACCGGGGCGAACCGGGCGATGGCGCCGCAGCGCAGGTAGTCCCCGTACGAAAAACCGCCGGGGATCAGAATCGCGTCGTAATCGGAAAGATCCGTCGCCGTATGCCATACGTAATCGACGGGCTGGCCGATGGCATCTTCCACCGCCTTGTAGCAGTCGATGTCGCCGTTGGAGCCGGGAAACACGATGACCGCGAAGCGCATGGATCAGCCCTCCAGTTCGAAGCGGTAGTCTTCGATGACCGTGTTGGCCAGAAGCTTCTCGCACATCTCCCGGACGCGCGCCTCCGCCTGCGCCCGGTCGTCCGTGTTCAGTTCCAGCTCCATGAACTTGCCGATGCGCACCCTGCCGACTTCCCCGAAACCCAGGGCGTGCAGCGCCTCGCGCACCGCGTTGCCCTGCGGGTCGAGCACGTTTGCCTTGATGGTCACGTAAACGATCGCTTTCATGGTTTTCCTCCCCGTTTTGCCTTGCGTCCCGCGCTTTGCACCCGCCAGCCCCGGGCCTGCGTCCCATGCCGGCTTCCGGGCTTAAGTCCCAAGCCTCGCCGGCTTGCGCCATGCGTTTGCGTTCCGTCACGCATCGGACCCGGCGCCCATTCGGGCGCTTCGGCGCTCCCCGGCGCTACGGCAGGTCCTCGCCGATGATCCGGCGGTAGATCTCCCGGTACCGGGCCGTCGTGGCGGCGACCACGTCCGGGGGCAGGGGCGGCGGCGGACTGGCGCGATCCCAATCGGACGAGAGCAGGCATGCGCGCACCGGCTCCTTGTCCATGCTGTCGATCTCGACGTCCAACGCGTACTTGTCCTTCGACCAAAAACGGGATGAGTCCGGCGTGAACAGTTCGTCGATGAGCGTCAGTTCCCCGTCGATCCAGCCAAACTCGAACTTGCAGTCGGCCAGGATGATGCCCCGTTCCTCGCAGAACTTCCGCCCGAATTCGTACAGGCGCAGGCTCCGCGCGCGGAGCTCCTCCGCCAGCTCGCGACCCACGCGCCGGACGAGCTCGTCGAACGTGATGTCCTCGTCGTGGCCGGCGTCGTTTTTGGCGGCGGGGGTGAAGATCGGCTCCGGCAGGCGGTCGTTTTTGCGCAGTCCCTTGGGGAGTCCAATGCCGTTCACCCGGCCCGTCTCCCTGTACTGCCGCCAGCCGCCGCCGGTGATGAAGCCGCGCACGACGCATTCCACGTCGATGCGCCGCGCCTTGCGCGCCACCGTCACGCGCCCCGCCAGCCGCTCCCGGTCGACGGTGTCGCCGAGCCGCGAGGCGTCGGCGTGAATGAAGTGGTTCTTCTGGATGTCCCGCGTGCGCTCGAACCAGAACGCGCTCAGGCCGTTCAGCACCCGTCCCTTGTCGGGAATGGGCGGTTCCAGCACGTAATCGAACGCGGAGATGCGGTCGGTGACGACGATGAGCAGATGTTCGCCCAGGTCGTACAGCTCGCGCACCTTGCCCTTGCGGACGAGCGGCGCCCGCACGAGCCCTTCGGCGGTGGCCAGCGCTTCGCTTGCGTTTGCGTTTGCCATGGGAGCCTCCTTCGGCCGGCATCGGGGGGATGGGCGCCCGGCTTGGATGGGCGCCCGGCTTGCCCGGAGCCGGAGCGGACCGGACCGGCCGCCGGTTCCGTCCGGCCGCCGCGCCCCGGCTCATCCGAGGCCGAGCCGTTCAAAAATGTCGTCCACGTGTTTCAAATGCCAGGACGGATCGAAGCAGTCGTCGATCTCCGCCTCGTCCAGCACCGCGGTGATCGCCGGCGATTCCTTCACGATGGCGCGGAAATCCCGCTGCTCCTCCCAGGCGCGCATCGCCAGCGGCTGCACCGTGTCGTACGCCTGCTCGCGGCTCCAGCCCTTGTCGATCAGCTTCGTCATCACCCGGCCGGAGAACGGCAGGTTGAACGTGCGCGCCATGTTGCGCTTCATGTTTTCCGGGAACACCGTCAGGTTCTTCATGATGCCGCCGAAGCGGTTCAGCATGTAGTCCAGGAGCATCGTGGCGTCCGGCAGGATGACGCGCTCCACCGATGAATGGGAGATGTCCCGCTCGTGCCAGAGGGGCACGTTTTCGTAGGCCGACACCATGAACCCCCGCACGACCCGCGCCAGCCCGCTGATGTTCTCGCAGCCCACCGGGTTGCGCTTGTGCGGCATCGCCGAAGAGCCTTTCTGGCCCTTGGCGAAAGGCTCCTCCACTTCGCGGAATTCGCTTTTCTGCAGCGCGCGGATTTCCGTGGCGAACTTGTCCAGCGAAGTGGCGATGAGCGCCAGCGTCGCCATGTACGCCGCGTGCCGGTCGCGCTGCAGCGTCTGCGTGGAGATCGGCGCCGGCGAAAGGCCCAGTTTGCGGCACACATATTGTTCCACAAACGGATCGATATTCGCGTACGTGCCGACGGCGCCGGAAATTTTGCCGAATTCCACGTCCCTCGCCGCGCGCCGGAACCGCTCCAGATTGCGCTTCATTTCCTCGTGCCACAGCGCCATCTTCAGGCCGAAGGTGGTCGGTTCGGCGTGCACGCCGTGGGTGCGGCCCATCATGACGGTGTGCTTGTGGCGGATGGCCTGCTCGCGGAGGATCCCGATAAAATCCAGCAGGTCCTTTTCCAAAATGGCGTTGGCCTGCTTGAGGAGACATCCCAGCGCGGTATCCACCACGTCGGTGGAGGTGAGGCCATAGTGCACCCATTTCCGCTCCGGCCCGAGGCTCTCGGAAACGGCGCGGGTGAAGGCGATGACGTCGTGGCGGGTTTCCTGCTCGATTTCGTAAATGCGGTTTATGTCGAAACGGGCGTTGCGGCGCAAAGCTTCCACGTCTTCCTTCGGAATGCGGCCGAGCTCGGCCCACGCCTCGCAGACGGCAAGCTCCACTTCCAGCCAGGCGCGAAACTTGTTCTCTTCCGACCAGACGGCCCGCATCTCCGGGCGGCTGTACCGGTCGATCATGCCGTTCATCCTTTCCAGATGTTCGTTTGCGCGATCCACTCGAGGGCGGCGTCGACGCTTTCGGCGAGGACGTTGATATGGCCCATTTTGCGGCCCGACCGGGCTTCGGCCTTGCCGTACAGGTGCACTTTCGGCGCGACGCCGAGCCGCTCCGCCGCTTCATCCGGCCGCTGCATCCATTCCAGAACCGCCGGCAGGTGCTGCCCGAGCACGTTGACCATGACGGCGGGCGTAAGCAGCGCCGTGTCGCCGAGGGGCAGGTCGCAGATCGCCCGGATGTGCTGTTCGAACTGCGACGTGCGGCACGCCTCGATGGTGTAGTGCCCGGAATTGTGCGGCCGGGGCGCCAGTTCGTTGACGTAGAGCGTGCCATCCTGGCCGACGAACATTTCCACGGCGATCAGCCCGGCGACGCCCAGGGATTCCGCCACGGACACGGCCAGCCGCTCGGCTTCTTCCTTCAGCCCGTCCGGAATCCGCGCCGGGACGATGGACAGATGCAGGATGTTGTTGACGTGCACGTTCTCCGCCGGCGGGAACGCGCGCACCTCGCCGGACGGGCGGCGGGCGGCGATGACCGAGATTTCCCGCTCGAAATCGATGAACTGCTCCAGAACCAGGGCTTTGCCGGCGCGGGAAAGCTCCTCCCACGCGGGCGCCAGATCTTCCCGCCGCCGCAGCACGCGCTGTCCCTTGCCGTCGTAGCCGCCTTCGGCGGTCTTGAGCACGGCGGGCAGGCCCAGCCGCTCCGCCGCTTCCCGCAGTCCGTCCAGGCTCGCGATCTCGGCGTAGGGCGCCACCCGGGCTCCCGCCGCTTCCACCGCGCGCTTCTCCCGCAGGCGGTTTTGCTTCGTGCGCAGGAGCGCGCTCCCCTGCGGCACGTAGGACTCGGTCTCCAGAACGGCGGCGACGTCCGCGTCGACATTCTCGAATTCGTAGGTGATCACGTCCGCGCGCCGGGCCAGTTCCCGGGCGGCCGCCAAATCGTCGTAACGGGCGACGATCAGGTCCGCCACCTGGCCGCACGGCGCCCGCGGGTCCGGATCCAGCGCCGCGAACCGGTAGCCCATGCGGCTTCCGGCGTGGACGAGCATGCGGCCCAGCTGGCCGCCGCCCAGCACGCCGATCGTGGCCCCGGGCAAAATTCGCCTTGACGCCTGCGCCTGCGCGGCACCGGCTCCCGAAGGG
>LZRV01000072.1 GCA_002159065.1 Paenibacillaceae bacterium ZCTH02-B3
AGGCTACGTAGCCGTCATGATGGAGGGACTTAGGCGCAAAGGCGTACCGCTTGCGCTCTACAGCGACCAACACTCCATCTTTCACCCGCCCAAGGGCAAGCCAACCCTCGAGCAGGAACTGGCCGGTCAGCCGCAGGCGCTTTCCACCTTCGGACAGGCCATCGCCGATCTGGGGATCACCCATATCGAGGCGCTGTCCCCCCAGGCCAAAGGACGGATCGAACGGCTCTGGCAAACCATGCAGGACCGTCTGGTGGTCGAACTTCGGCTGCGCAACGTCTGCACGATGGAGGAAGCCAACCGGGTCCTGCCGGAGTTGATCGAAAAGCACAACCGCCTGTTTGCCGTCGAGCCGCAAGAAGCGGAACCGGCCTACCGACCGCTGCCCGAAACCCCTTTGGAGCACATTTTTACCCGACGGGAACACCGGAGAATCAGCGGCGGGCAGACCTTCTCCTGGAAAGGAAAATGCTACATGCCAAAGCCCGGCCCCGGTGTACCGCGTTGGGAAGCGAAGACCGTCGTCGAAGTGCGTGTCGGCATGGATGGGCAAGTGTGGCTATGGGATCAGGGACGCGCCTGGCCTTGTGTGGAGACGCAGGCCGCTGAGGTCCCTTCGACAGCTCCGGCCAAAAAAGAAGCGGCACCTACGCCCCCGCGCAAGCCCGCTGAAAACCATCCCTGGAGAAAATCATTCTCCAGCAAGCAGTTACAGCGTAGCACAGCATCCGGCTAGTCTGCAAGAGGACGGGGGCTGTTTAATCAGCTATCATCCCTGACATTTTCATAGAACAGTTAACCTGACATTTTCACAGACGCTTGACACGTTTTCTTGCAACAGAAGCGGCTTGACGCGGATCTTGCCGCGAAATTCCGGAATGATTGAAACCGTTTTCGGGCGCCGCAGACGGACAACATATGCCTGATCCCGACAAAAGTCTCACCCAAAACCGTGCACAATCCGTCCACAACCTCCGCGTTCCCCATGTCCGGTTTGGCGAACTTTCCCACATTCCGTCAACAAAAGTCGCAACCTGTGGAAAAAGCACCTTTGACGGCGTGGAATGATGTGGATAAGGACTTCCGATTCATTGAATTTGACGGGGTGTTTTGCTATGATTAAATCTGTCTCTGCTGTGGACAACACCCGAAATCCTCAACTTTATCAACAACCTGTGAGTAATTTTGTGAACATTTCTCCCCGCTTGTTGACTTTCCATACACCAATTCTGTGAATGATGTGGACAAATTGCCCCGCCCATGTCGGATAATACCCGGAAAGCGTATAAGGGTCTTGCTTTTTCTTCAGAAGGAGTGACCGTAAAGTGGACAGCGCGAGCAACGAGATCTGGCAGCGGGTGCTGTCGTTGATCCAGGCGAAGCTCAGCAAGCCGAGTTTTGAAACGTGGTTCAAGTCAACCCGCGCGCGCTTTTATCCGGACCGGAACCTTGTCGTGGTGAGCGCACCGACCGTCTTTGCCGCCGAGTGGCTGGAAACCCGGTACAACCGCCACATCGGCTCCGCGCTGGACGAAGTCCTCGGTTTCGAGCCGGAAGTCCGCTTCACCGTGGAAGACGGGGCCGACGCGGAACCGCCGGCGTACAGGCCGCAGCCTCCCGTATACAAGGCTCCCGCGGTTGCTCCGGTGGAACACGCCGCTCCCATGCTCAATCCGAAATATACCTTTGAAACTTTTGTCATCGGCGGCGCCAACCGCTTCGCCCATGCCGCTTCGCTGGCGGTGGCGGAGGCTCCCGCGAAGGCGTACAATCCGCTCTTCCTGTACGGCGGCGTCGGACTCGGCAAGACCCACCTGATGCACGCCATCGGCCATTACATACTGGAGCACCATCCGGGCATGAAGGTGCTCTACATTTCCTCGGAGAAGTTCACCAACGAATTCATCAACGCCATCCGCGACAACCGCGGCGAGGATTTCCGCAACAAATACCGCAACATCGACGTGCTCCTGATCGACGACATCCAGTTTCTCGCCGGCAAGGAACAGACGCAGGAGGAATTTTTCCACACCTTCAACGCGCTCCATGAGGAACGCAAGCAGATCGTCATTTCCAGCGATCGCCCGCCGAAGGAAATCCCCACGCTGGAGGAGCGGCTCCGTTCCCGCTTCGAATGGGGCCTGATCACCGACATCCAGCCGCCGGATCTGGAGACGCGCATCGCCATCCTGCGCAAAAAGGCCAAGGCGGAAAACCTGAACATCCCCAACGAGGCGATGATGTACATCGCCAGCATGATCGACACCAACATCCGCGAGCTGGAGGGCGCCCTCATCCGCGTGGTCGCCTACTCCTCGCTGACCAACCAGGACATCACCGTCCATCTGGCGGCGGAGGCGCTCAAGGACATCCTTCCCTCGAAACGCGACCGGGTGATCACCATCCAGGACATCCAGCAGCGGGTCGGCGAGTATTTCGGCCTCAAACCGGAAGATTTCAAAGCCCGCAAGAGAACGAAGGCCGTCGCCTTCCCCCGGCAGATCGCCATGTATCTGGCCCGGGAACTGACGGACTTCTCGCTGCCCAAGATCGGCAGCGCCTTCGGCGGACGCGACCACACCACCGTCATCCACGCCCACGAGCGCGTCGTGCAGCTGATGCAGAAGGATCCGGAGCTGCAGAACATCATCCGCCAGCTCACGGAAAGGATCAAGAACTTCGCCTGACCGCGGCGGCGCCCCGCGGCCGGCGAATGCCGCCCCTCCCGGCGCATTCGTCCACAGCCTGTCCACAGCCCGCATGCGGAGGGAGGGCTTTTCGTTTCGCCATTTTTCGCCGCTTCTCCACAAATTCAGGGCGCCTACTGCCACCACTTCCATCTTATTAATTATCTTTACTTCATAAAAAATATACCGGGATCCGAGGTGTCTTTCCTTCATGAAAATCACCCTGCTCCGCTCCGCCCTCAATGAAGCCGTTGGACAAGTCTCCAAGGCAGTCTCGCCGCGGCCCCCCATTCCGATTCTCGGAGGAATCAAGCTGGAGGCCGATTCATCGGGGATGAGCCTGACCGCCAGCGACACCGACATTTCCATCCGCAGCTTCATTCCCGCCGTCGTCGACGACCAGGTCGCCATCAACGTGGAACGCGCCGGAAGCGTCGTGCTTCAGGCCAAATTTTTTGCGGAAATCGTGCGCAAGCTCCCGACGGAGGAAATCCATCTGGAAGTGCACGACCGGTTCCAGACGACCATCGTCTCCGGCGCCACCGAAATCCAGCTGGTCGGATTCGATCCGGAAGAATTCCCCGTCCTGCCCAGCGTCCGTGAGGACCGGGTGTTATCGCTGCCCGGCAGCCTGCTTAAGGACATGATCCGGCAGACGTCGTTCGCCGTTTCGACCAACGAGTCGACGCCGATCCTCACCGGCGTGCACTGGCAGCTTCAGGACGGGGTGCTCAAGGCGACGGCCACCGACCGCCACCGCCTGGCGTGCAGCGTCGCGCG
This sequence comes from Paenibacillaceae bacterium ZCTH02-B3, assembly GCA_002159065.1. Classification (GTDB taxonomy): domain Bacteria; phylum Bacillota; class Bacilli; order Paenibacillales; family Paenibacillaceae; genus ZCTH02-B3. Next base: position 3,468 of record LZRV01000072.1, read on the forward strand.
GACCGGGGCGGATCCGTCCGTCCAGTTTTCCGACGTGGTCATCTCCGGCCGCACGCTGAACGAGCTGGTCAAGATCCTTCCGGATCAGGACACGATGGTGGACATCGTGGTGGACGACAGCCAGGTGCTGTTCCGGCTGGACAACGTGCTGTTTTTCGCCCGTGTGCTGGACGGCGCCTATCCGGACACGTCGCGCATCATTCCGCGCACGTTCAAGACAGAATTCATCCTGCCGGCCGCCGCGTTCGCCGACGCCATCGAGCGGGCCTACCTGCTTTCCCGCGAGGAAAAGACGAACATCGTCCGCCTGTCCACGCTGGAAGACGGCCGGATCGAGCTGAACTCGAGTTCGTCGGAAATCGGCCGGGTGACGGAAACGCTGCAGACGTCCGGGATTACGGGAGAACCCCTGCGAATTTCCTTCAACTCCAAGTACTTCATCGATGCCCTGCGGGTGATTGAAGCCGAAGAAATCTTCCTGGGTTTCAACGGGCCGATGAGCCCCGTTGTCCTGCGGCCCCGCGACAGCGAGGACAACCTGCATCTCATCCTTCCGTACCGCACCAGCGGCTGATCCCGCGCCGGAGGTGCGCCATGCGGAAGATCGCCATTTCCACCGAGTACATAACGCTGGGGCAGCTGCTCAAGCTGGCCGGCTGCGTCGACACGGGCGGGGAAGTGAAGCGTTTCCTGCGGGAGCGGCGGGTGACGGTGAACGGCCATCCGGAGGAGCGGCGCGGGCGCAAGCTGTATCCCGGGGACGCGGTCGAAGCCGAAGGGTGCGGCCGGTTTACGGTGGAACGCGGATGACGATAATGGAAGAAAAAGGTATCCCGACATGCGGCTGAAGCGACTGGAACTGCGCGCTTTCCGGAACTACGCGGAACTTGCGCTTGACGTCGGCGCGGGCGTCAACATTCTGCTCGGTCCCAACGCGCAGGGCAAGACGAATCTGCTGGAAGCGATCCATGTGCTGGCCCTCGCCCGGTCCCACCGGACGTCAAACGACCGCGAGCTCATCGCCTGGGATCAGGAATCGGCCAGGGTGAAAGGGGAAGTGGAGCGCCGCCATGGCGGTGTGACGCTGGAACTGGAGCTGACCGCCCGGGGCAAGAAGGCAAGGGTGGGCGGCGTCGAGCAGCGGAGGCTGAGCGATTTCGTCGGCCGGCTGAACGTGGTGCTGTTCGCGCCGGAGGATCTGGACATCGTCAAAGGCCCGCCCGTCGTGCGCCGCCGTTTCATGGACATGGAGATCGGCCAGACGCACCCCGGCTACCTGCACGACCTTCTCCAGTTCCACCGTGTGCTGGAGCAACGGAACCGTTTCCTGAAAACGGCGGATCCCGGCCGGTCGGCGTCCGGCGAACTGGATGTCTGGAACGAGCAGCTGGCGTTGTACGGTGTCCGCATGATGCGGCGCCGGGAGCGGTTCATCCGGAAGATCCGGCCCCTCGCCGGAGAGATTCACGCCGGCGTGACCCGTTCGGCGGAGACGCTCACCGTTGAGTACAAGCCTTCCTTCGGAACCGCCGAGCAGGTGGCCGGAGAAGATGATTCTTCTTTAATCGAGCAATTTATGTTAATGTTAACACAGAGCAAGGAACAGGAGTTTCGCCGCGGCGTCACGCTGGTCGGTCCGCACCGGGACGATGTGCGGCTGCTCATCGACGGGAGGGACGCCCAGTCCTATGGTTCGCAGGGCCAGCAGCGAACCGCCGCCCTGTCCCTCAAGCTGGCGGAACTGGAACTTGTCCGCGAAGAAATCGGGGAATACCCGCTGCTTCTTCTGGACGACGTGCTGTCGGAGCTCGATCCGGCGCGGCAGGCGCAGCTGGTCGAGGCATTCCGCAGCCGCGTCCAGACGTTTATTACGACCACCAGCCTGGACGGACTGGACCTGGGACGCCTGGAAGACGCAGTCGTCTGCCAGGTCCGGCAGGGCAGGATTTTCACCTGACCGGGACGCGGAGGTGAGGCGCCATATACATACACCTGGGCGGAGAAAAAATCATCCGCGCATCCGAAATCGTCGCCATTTTCGACATTTCCATCGAACAGCAGGCCGATGACACCGGGCAGTTCATGGAACATTGCCGGAAAAACAAGCGGATGGAAACCATCGGCGACGAAGAACCGAAATCGATCGTCGTGACAACGGACAAAGTTTACTATTCGCCCGTGTCGTCCGCGACGCTGAAGCGCAGGACCACCCGGCTGTCCGTTTGACGGAGGCGGCGCATGACGGAGGCGGATTCGGGCGTTTCGCACAAAAAGGCGGTGAACGGATTGGCTGCAAATTCGGGGCAAACGTATGACGAATCGCAGATCCAGGTGCTCGAAGGCCTGGAGGCGGTTCGCAAACGCCCGGGCATGTATATCGGTTCCACCGGCCCGAAAGGGCTGCACCACCTGGTATGGGAAGTAGTGGACAACAGCATCGACGAAGCGCTGGCGGGTTATTGCGACGACATCCGGGTGACCGTCCACGCCGACGGCAGCGTCAGCGTGATCGACAACGGCCGCGGCATTCCCGTCGGCGAACACCCGAAAATGAAAAAAGCCACCCTGGAAGTGGTCATGACCGTCCTGCACGCGGGCGGCAAGTTCGGCGGCGAAGGCTACAAGGTGTCCGGCGGCCTGCACGGCGTCGGCGTGTCCGTGGTCAACGCCCTGTCCGAACGGCTTATCGTCCGCGTGCGCCGCGACGGCTTCATATACCAGCAGGAATATGAACGCGGCACGCCGCTTTACGACGTGAAAGTGGTCGGGGAATCGGACGAGACCGGAACGGAGACGCGCTTTTGGCCCGATCCGGAAATTTTTACCGAGACCACCGATTTCGACTACGAAACCCTGGCCGGCCGGCTCCGCGAGCTCGCTTTCCTGAACAGGGGCGTCCGCATTGCCATCGCGGACGAAAGAACCGGCCAGCGGGAGACGTTCAAATATGACGGCGGCATCATCGAGTTCGTCGAATTTCTGAACCGGACCCGCGAGCCGCTGCACGAGCGGCCCATTTACATCGAAGCGCAAAGGGAAGGCGTCCACTGCGAGATCGCCCTGCAATACAACGACGGTTATACGGAAAACATCTATTCGTTCGCCAACAACATCCATACCCACGAAGGCGGCACCCACGAGTCGGGCTTCAAGAGCGCCCTGACCCGGGTGCTCAACGACTACGCCCGCAAAATGGGGCTGCTCAAGGACAACGAGGCCAATCTGGCGGGCGAGGACACCCGCGAAGGACTCACCGCCATCATCTCCGTGAAGATCCGCGAACCGCAGTTCGAAGGCCAGACGAAGACGAAGCTCGGCAACAGCGAAGTGCGGGGGATCGTGGAATCGCTGTTCGCGGAGAAGATGTCCGAGTTTCTGGACGAAAACCCGTCCGTCGCCCGCAAGATCGTGGAGAAGGCCCTGCAGGCCCAACGGGCGCGGGAGGCGGCGCGCAAGGCGCGGGAACTCACGAGGCGCAAGAACGCCCTCGAGGTCAGCTCCCTGCCGGGGAAGCTGGCGGATTGCTCCTCAAGGGACGCTTCCATCTGCGAACTGTTCATCGTCGAGGGCGACTCCGCGGGCGGCTCGGCCAAACAGGGACGGGACCGGAACTTCCAGGCGATCCTTCCGCTCCGCGGCAAAATTCTGAATGTGGAAAAGTCGCGCCTGGACAAGATCCTGTCCAACTCCGAGATCCGCGCCATCATCACCGCGCTGGGCACCGGCGTCGGGGACGATTTTGACATCTCCAAGGCGAGATATCACAAAATCGTCATCATGACCGACGCCGATGTGGACGGGGCGCACATCCGGACGCTGCTGCTGACGTTTTTCTACCGCTACATGCGGCAGCTCATCGAGGAAGGCTACGTATACATCGCCCAGCCGCCCCTGTACAAGATCGAAGCGAACAAGACGGTGCGGTATGCGCACAACGACAAGCAGCGGGACGAAATTCTCGCCCAGCTCCCCAAGAACGTCAAGGCGACCGTCCAGCGTTACAAGGGGTTGGGCGAGATGAACGCCGAGCAGTTGTGGGAGACGACGATGGACCCGCAGAACCGGACGCTGCTGCAGGTGAAGATCGAGGACGCGATGAAGGCCGACATCATCTTCGATACGCTGATGGGCGACAACGTCGAGCCGCGCCGCGAGTTCATCCAGCAGTACGCGAAATTCGTGCGCAACCTGGACGTGTGATCAGCGGACGTCGCGCCGCGCGCGGACGTTCCCGCGGCGGCGCAAGCTCCGCGCCTTCGGGCTTCTCCGGCGGAGGCTTCGCAACTTCCGCAACCGGAGATTGCGCACCCGGAAGCTCCGTCCGCGTCTTCCCCGTCCGCGGCCGCTTCCTTTGCGGAACCGGCCGTACGCCTTGGCGTACCGGTAAATCCGGCGGAACACGCTCCGGTCCGGAAGCTTTCGGAAAATGAACGGATCGGGCGCCGTGTTCGTCTCGATGATCCAGGGCGTGAGGGACTTGTCGAGCCCGATGTCCAGGCCGACTTCCTTGATGCCCGGGAACCGGCGGTCCAGCGCTTCCGCGGTCTGCAGACCGAGCTCCCGCAGCCGGTCGAAGAGTCTTCGCATCCGCGGGGCGTCGGTGTGGCGGATGAGCAGCCGTTCCGCGGACATCGGCGTCCCGCCGCTGTGGTAGTTGGTCACCGCGCGCCCGCGGCGGGCAAGGCGGGCAATGATGCCCGTGGATTCCCACCGGTCGTGCGGATTTTTCTGCACCATGACGCGAAGGTCGAAGGGCCGCCCGTTATTGGCGAGCAGGCGGATCCCGCGCTGCACGAGGTAGGGACGCCGCAGTTTGACCGCCGATAGACGCCGGAACATCGCCGCGAAGGACGGGAAGCGGACTTTCTTGTCGCCGTAATGGATCTGCCACGCGGGTCCGGGTCCCGCAAGGCGTTCGATCCGCACCACGCCTTTGCCGAAGGTGCCGTTCACCGGCTTGACATAGACCATCCCGTACCGCTCCAGCATGTCCTCAAGGGCGGCGCGGCTGAACTTTCGCGTCTCCGGCACCAGCTCCCGAAGCCTGGGGTCGGCGAGGAGCGCGGCGGTCTTGCTCCACTTGCTGCGCACCCGACGGATCGCCATGGGCGGCCCACCTTTCTCCCAGCGTTGTGATATAATGGAACCATCGTCCCACTTACAGTATGACGGCCGCCTGCCGGTGGTGACGGCTCCCGCGGCGTGGAAGGCGCACTGAGCGAAGGAGGATCAGCATGGCGGAAGAACGCGGTTCCCGCATTTTGGAGCGAGATATCGGCGCCGAAATGCGGGAATCTTTTATGGATTACGCAATGAGCATCATCATCAGCCGGGCCCTGCCGGATGTGCGGGACGGCCTCAAGCCGGTCCATCGCCGCATCCTGTACGCCATGTCGGAAATGGGCATGACACCGGACAAGCCCTTCAAGAAGTCGGCCCGGGTGGTCGGCGAGGTGCTGGCCAAATACCATCCGCACGGCGACGCGGCGGTCTACGACGCGATGGTGCGGATGGCCCAGGATTTTTCCCTCCGCTACATGCTGGTGGAAGGGCACGGCAACTTCGGCTCCGTCGACGGGGATTCCGCGGCGGCCATGCGCTACACGGAGGCGCGCCTTTCCCGCATCTCCGAAGAGATGCTGCGGGACATCGACAAGGAAACCATCGACTTCGTCCCCAACTACGACGGCGGCGAAATGGAGCCGTCCGTGCTGCCCGCGCGGTTTCCGAACCTGCTTGTCAACGGCAACTCCGGTATCGCGGTGGGGATGGCTACCAACATTCCGCCCCACAACCTGACGGAAGTCATCAACGGGGTGCAGGCGCTGATCCGCAACCCCGATATCACGTCCCTTGACCTGATGGAATACATCGAGGGTCCGGATTTTCCGACCGGCGCGTTCATCCTCGGCCGGTCCGGCATCCGCCAGGCCTACGAAACCGGCCGCGGGACCATCACCATCCGGGCCAGGGCCGAAATCGAGGAAGCCGGCGGGCGGCACCGCATCGTCGTCACCGAGCTTCCCTACATGGTGATCAAATCGCGCCTGGTGGAGAAGATCGCCGAGCTGGTCCGCGAGAAGAAGATCGACGGCATCACCGACCTCAGGGACGAATCCGACCGCAGCGGCATCCGCATCGTCATCGAGCTGCGGCGCGACGTCAATCCGAACGTGGTGCTGAACAACCTGTACAAACACACGCCCATGCAGACGTCCTTCGGCATCAACATGCTGGCCATCGTCAACAAGGAGCCGAAGGTGCTCAGCCTGAAGGAGATGCTGCAGCATTACCTGCAGCACCAGGTGGAAGTCGTCACGCGGCGCACCCGGTACGATCTGCGCAAGGCGGAGGAGCGGGCCCATATCCTGGAAGGCCTGCGCATCGCGCTGGACCATCTGGACGAAGTGATCGCGCTCATCCGCGCCGCCCGGGACGACGCCGAGGCGAAGGAAGGCCTGATGAACCGGTTCGGCCTGTCCGAAGCGCAGGCCCAGGCCATCCTGGACATGCGCCTGCGCCGGCTCACCGGCCTGGAGCGGGAAAAGATCGACGCGGAATACGCCGAGCTTGTGCAAAAAATCGCCGAATACAAACGGATTCTCGCCGACGAACAGCTCCTGCTCGGCATCATCCACGACGAGCTGGAGGAGATCAAGCGGAAATACGGCGACCCGCGGCGCACCGTCATTACCCAGGAGGAAGACGAGATCCTCACCGAGGATCTCATCCCGCGGGACGAAGTGGTCATCACGATGACCCACACCGGCTACATCAAGCGCCTGCCGGTGTCCACCTACCGCAGCCAGAAAAGGGGCGGCAAGGGCGTCGTCGGGATGGACACCAAGGAGGACGATTTCGTCGAGCACCTGTTCGTGGCGAACACGCACGACTACCTCCTGTTTTTCACCAACAAGGGACGCGTGTTCCGCCTGAAAGCCTGGGAGGTGCCGGATCTCAGCCGCACCGCGCGGGGCACGCCGGTCATCAACCTGATCCAGATCGACCAGGACGAGACGATCAACGCCGTCATTTCGGCGGCCTCGTTCGACACGGATCAGTACCTGTTCTTCGCCACCCGGAAGGGCATCGTGAAGAAAACCCCGCTGGCGGACTACGCCAACATCCGCAAGGTCGGGCTGATCGCCATCACCCTGCGGGAGGACGACGATCTGATCGCCGTCCGGCTCACCGACGGCAAACGGGACATCATCATGGGCACCGCCCGCGGCATGTCCATCCGTTTCCCTGAAAACGACGTGCGGCCGATGACGCGGGGCGCCACCGGCGTCAAGGGCATCGAGCTGGACGAAGGGGACGCCGTGATCGACATGGATGTGGTGGAGCCGGACCAGGACGTGCTGATCGTGACGGAGAAAGGTTACGGCAAGCGGACGCCGGTGAGCGAATACCGGGTGCAATCCCGCGGCGGCAAGGGCATCAAGACGCTGCACATGACGGAGAAAAACGGCCGCGTGGTCGGGCTCAAGGTGGTGCGGGACGACCGGGACCTGATGATCATCACCGCGTCGGGCACGCTGATCCGCACCGCCGTCGCCGGCATCAGTTCCATGGGCCGCATCACGCAGGGCGTAAAGCTGATCCACATCCGCGACGAGGACGCGGTGGCCACGGTGGCCGTCGTGCCGCCGCAGGAGGAAGACGCGGCGCGGGCGGAAGAAGAAGGCCGCGGCCCGTCCGGCGAATGACAGCCCGCGACGCGCGCGGGCGGCAAAGGCGGCCCGTTGCGGTTTGGCGTGGCATGGGCGGCCAAGGCACCGACCTTCCGGATCATCCGGGAGGTCTTTTTTTGGCGCGGCCTCCAAACGGGCTAAAATATACCCGGGGCTTTTCTTGACAGCCTCCCGGCCCTCTGCTACTATTTCGATAATTTATATTGAACGGGAAGGGGTCCAAGGCGTGTGGGAAAACAAGTTTGCCAAGGAAGGGCTGACGTTTGACGACGTACTTCTGGTGCCTCGCAGATCCGAGGTGTTGCCGCGGGAAACGGACGTGTCCGTGTCGCTCAGCCCGTCGGTGAAACTGAACATCCCCATTGTGAGCGCCGGCATGGACACGGTCACGGAATCCGCGCTGGCCATCGCCCTCGCCCGCGAAGGGGGCATCGGCGTCATCCACAAAAACATGTCCATCGAACAGCAGGCGGAGGAAGTCGACCGGGTGAAACGGTCGGAAAGCGGCGTGATCACCAACCCGTTTTCCCTGACTCCGGATCGCCGCGTATATGAAGCGGAAGAACTGATGAGCAAATACCGCATCTCCGGCGTTCCCATCGTCGATGAGCGGGGAAAGCTGGTCGGCATCATCACCAACCGCGACCTGCGCTTCATCCGCGACTATTCAACGCCGATCGGCGAGGTCATGACCCGCGAGAACCTCGTCACCGCGCCGGTGGGCACCACCCTGCAGGAAGCGGAGCACATCCTCCAGAAGCACAAGATCGAGAAGCTTCCGCTCGTGGATGAGAACTTCATTTTGAAGGGTCTCATCACCATCAAGGACATCGAAAAGGCGATCCAGTTCCCGAACGCGGCCAAGGACGCGCAGGGGCGGCTTTTGGCCGGCGCGGCGGTGGGCGTCTCCAAGGACACCTTCGAGCGGGCCGACGCCCTGGTCGAGGCGGGCGTCGACATGCTCGTGGTCGATTCCGCCCACGGGCACCATATCAACGTGATCGAAACCGTCCGGAAACTGCGCGCCAAATATCCCGATCTGACCATCGTGGCCGGCAACGTGGCCACGGGGGAAGGCACCCTGGATCTGATCAAGGCGGGCGCTTCCGTGGTCAAGGTGGGCATCGGGCCCGGGTCCATCTGTACCACCCGCGTCGTCGCCGGCATCGGCGTGCCGCAGATCACCGCCATCTACGACTGCGCCACCGTGGCCCGGCAATACAACGTGCCGATTATCGCCGACGGGGGCATCAAGTATTCCGGCGACATTGTCAAGGCGCTGGCCGCGGGCGCGAGCGCCGTCATGCTGGGGAGCCTGCTTGCCGGCACGGAGGAGAGCCCGGGCGAGTCGGAAATCTTCCAGGGCCGCCGCTACAAGACCTACCGCGGCATGGGTTCCCTCGGCGCGATGAAGGAAGGCGGCGGGGACCGTTACTTCCAGGAAGAAGCCGCGAAACTCGTCCCCGAAGGCATCGAAGGCCGCGTGCCCTACAAAGGCCCGCTGAGAGACACCGTGTACCAGCTCATCGGCGGCCTGCGCGCCGGCATGGGATACTGCGGCGTGCGGAACATCCGGGAACTGCAAAACGATACCCAGTTCATCCGCATCACGAACGCGGGGCTCAGGGAAAGCCATCCGCACACCGTGCAGATCACCAAGGAAGCGCCAAACTATTCCCTCTGAATTCCCGTCCGAAAAATCGCGACGGGCCGTTCAGTTTCCTTCTGTCGGTGTGTTAAAATTACAGTCGAAGGTTCCCGATGGGAGGGGTGAACGGACGTTGCTGCCTTTGTCGAAGAGGCTCGTCGCCGCCATTCTGTCCGTATTTCTGGCCGTTTCGGCCCTGACCGCCGGCGGAAGTCCCGCCGCCGCCCAGGAGGCGATGGCTCCGCCGAAGATCGACGCGGCGGCCGCCATCCTGATCGACGCGGAGACCGGCCAGGTGCTGTTCGAACAGAACGCCGACACGCCGCTGCCTCCCGCCAGCATGGCCAAGATGATGACCGAATATCTGGTGCTGAAGGCGGTCCGTTCCGGCGAACTCTCCTGGGATCAGGTCGTCACGGTCGGCGAAAACGCGGCGAGCCAAATCGGCAGCCGGATCTTTCTGGCCCGGGGCGACAAGCACACGATCAGGGAGCTCTACATCGCCACCGCCGTCGGTTCGGCGAACGACGCTTCCGTCCAGCTGGCCGAGGCGGTCGCCGGGAGCGAAGAAGCGTTCGTCGAGCTGATGAACGAGACCGCCCGGCGGATCGGCATGACCAATACGCATTTCATCAACGCCACCGGCCTCGACCGGGCGGACATGCCCGAGAAGTTCCGTCCTCCCGAATCGGCGGGCGAAACCGAAATGTCGGCCCGCGACGCGTCCCTGCTCGCCTATACCATCCTCAAGGAAGTTCCGGAGTTTCTCGAATTTTCCTCCATCCTGGAATACAAGTTCCGGGAGCGGGACAAGGACCCGATGCTGAACTGGAACTGGATGCTGGAGTCGGCCGCCGAGAAACCGGCTCTCCGCCAGTTCAGCTATCCGGGCGTAGACGGCATGAAGACGGGCAGCACCAGCCGGGCGCTCAACTGCTTCACCGGCACCGCCAAGCGCGGAGACCGGCGGCTCATCGCCGTGGTCATGGGCGTGCCCGGCAGGACGGAAGAAGGCCGGCGGTTCCTGGAGACGGCCAAACTGTTCGATTACGGCTTCAACGCGTTTGAAACGGCGACGATCGTGGACGCCAAGACCGCCGTGGAAGGCTACGAAGAGGTGCCGGTCAAGAAAGGCAAGGCCCGCAGCGTGCCGGTGGTGACCGCATCCGACATCGTCCGGCTGATGCCGAAGGGCGGCAAGGCGGAAATCACCGCCGCGGAAGTCCGTTTCGACGAACCGGTCGTCGCGCCGGTGAACCAGGGGGACAAGCTGGGCACCGTTACCTATTCGTTCAAAGATCCGGTAACCGGCCAGACCGTTTCGGAGACCCTCGATCTCATCGCCGCCCGGGACGTGCCGAAGGCCCCTTGGTGGCAGCTGACGTTCCGCAGCATCGGCGACTTCTTCGTCAGCCTGTTCAAGGGGATTGTGAACTTGTTTTGACAACTTTATGCCGGCAGCCGGGTTTCGGGAAATAATTCCGAGCAAACCGGTTGCCTTTAATCCGTGCGTCCTGTAAAATAAATGGTCAGAACGTTGGGAGGCATGGAACATGGAGACGGGAACAACGAAAGTGAAACGCGGCATGGCCGAGATGCAAAAAGGCGGGGTCATCATGGACGTCATGAGCGCCGAGCAGGCGCGGATCGCGGAAGCCGCCGGCGCGGTGGCGGTCATGGCTCTGGAGAAGGTGCCCGCGGACATTCGCGCCGCCGGCGGCGTGGCGCGGATGGCCGACCCGTATTTGATCGAGGAAGTCATGAAGGCGGTCACGATCCCGGTCATGGCCAAGTGCCGGATCGGCCATTTCGTGGAAGCGAAGGTGCTGGAAGCCCTCGGCGTCGACTATATCGACGAAAGCGAAGTGCTGACGCCGGCGGATGAAGTGTACCACATCGACAAGACGCAGTTCACCGTGCCGTTCGTGTGCGGCGCGCGCGACCTCGGCGAAGCCCTCCGGCGGATCCAGGAAGGCGCTTCGATGATCCGGACGAAGGGCGAGCCCGGAACCGGCAACATCGTGGAAGCCGTGCGGCACATGCGCCTTATGATGTCCCAGATCCGCAAAGTGCAGAACATGTCCCCGGACGAGCTGTACCACGAGGCGAAAACGCTGGGCGTGCCCTACAACCTCCTGCTCGAGGTGCACAAGACGGGCCGCCTGCCGGTGGTCAACTTCGCCGCGGGGGGCGTGGCCACGCCGGCCGATGCCGCGCTCATGATGCACCTGGGAGCGGACGGCGTGTTCGTGGGTTCGGGCATCTTCAAATCCGACAATCCGGAGAAATTCGCCCGGGCCATCGTGGAAGCGACGACCCATTACGACGATTACGACCTGATCGCGCGGGTGTCCCGGAACCTCGGCACCCCGATGAAAGGCCTCGACATCGCCAAGCTGGACGAGACGCAACTCATGCAGGTTCGCGGTGTGTGATCATGCGATCCGGACCGGACGCGGGCTTGGCATTGGGCGGCAAGCGTCCGGCGTCACGCGGGGCGGGCGGCTTCCCGGAGGTTGCTCCGGCAAGCCGCCCCGCCCGTTATGGGCACGCGGAAAGGAGGAGACGCGAGATGCCAAAAATCGGCGTATTGGCGCTGCAGGGCGCCGTGTCGGAGCATTTGGACAGCATCCGGCTGGCCGGCGGGGAAGGCGTGGCCGTCAAGCGCGTCGAGCAGCTGGCCGACCTCGACGGTCTGATCATCCCCGGCGGCGAGAGCACCACCATCGGCAAGCTCATGCGGAAATACGGTTTCATCGAGGCCATTCGCGGCTTCTCCGACGCGGGAAAACCGATCTTCGGCACGTGCGCCGGCATGATCGTGCTGGCCAGGAAGCTGGAAGGCGGCGAAGAGCCGCATCTATCGCTCATGGACATCACCGTCGCCCGCAACGCCTTCGGACGGCAGCGGGAAAGCTTTGAAACGGATCTGGAGGTCAAGGGGTTCGACACGCCGGTCCGGGCCGTGTTCATCCGCGCCCCCCTGATCCGGGAAGTCGGCGAAGGCGTGGAAGTGCTGGCGACGTTCCGGGGCGAGATCGTGCTGGCCCGGCAGGGGCATCTCCTGGCATCATCGTTCCATCCCGAACTGACGAGCGACACCCGGCTGCACGGCTTGCTGCTGGACATGGCCAGACAGCGGGCGGCGGCTGCAAGCGCGTAACGCGTTCGGGGCCGGAACGGGACTGGAGCAGGGCTGGAAGGAAGAAAGGGGCTGCTGTAACGGATGCTGGATGTCCGATTGTTGCGCACCGACCTCGACAGGGTGAAGCGGGCGCTCCGCCTTCGCGGCATGGACGAGGAGCTGGTTGCGCCCTTCACGGAACTGGACACGGCCAAAAGGGAGAAACAGACGGAAAGCGAAGCGCTAAAGAACCGGCGAAACGTCGTGTCGCAGGAAGTGGCGCGGCGGAAACGGACCGGGGAAGACGCGGAACCGCTCATCGCCGAGATGCGTGAAGTGAACGAACGCATCCGGCGCCTCGACGAAGAGGTGCGTGAGCTGGAGGCGAAAATCGACGAGCTTCTGCTGACGCTGCCGAACATCCCCCACGACTCCGTTCCGTTCGGCCGGTCCGACCAAGACAACGTAGAGATTCGCCGGGTCGGGCCGCTTCCGGAGTTTCCGTTCGAGCCGAAGCCGCACTGGGAAGTCGCCGAGCGCCTGGGCATCCTCGATTTCGCGGCGGCGGCGAAGACATCCGGCGCGCGCTTTGTCTTCTACAAGGGACTCGGCGCCCGGCTGGAGCGGGCGCTCATCAACTTCATGATGGACCTGCACGCCGACGAACACGGCTACGAAGAAGTGCTGCCGCCCTATCTGGTGAACCGCGACAGCCTGATCGGCACCGGGCAACTGCCCAAATTCGAGGAAGATCTGTTCAAGGTGGAAGGCACCGGCCATTATCTCATTCCGACGGCGGAGGTGCCGGTGACCAATCTGCATCGCGAGGAAATCCTTCCGCGGGAGGAGTTGCCGAAAAAGTTCGTCGCCTACAGCGCCTGCTTCCGCTCGGAAGCGGGAGCGGCCGGCCGCGACACCCGCGGGCTCATCCGCCAGCATCAGTTTGACAAAGTCGAACTCGTCCAGCTTGTGGAGCCGGAAAAATCGTACGAGACGCTGGAGGAGCTCACGGGGCACGCCGAGAATGTGCTGAAGAAGCTCGGCCTGCCTTATCGGGTCATCGTCCTGTGCACCGGCGACATGGGATTCGCCGCGGCCAAGACCTACGACATCGAAGTGTGGATGCCGGGGGCGGGCATGTACCGGGAAATTTCCTCCAGCACCAACTTCGAGGACTTCCAGGCGCGCCGGGCGGGCATCCGGTTCCGGCGGGAACACGGCGCCAAGCCCGAATACGTGCACACGCTGAACGCTTCCGGCCTGGCCGTCGGCCGGACGGTGGCGGCCATTCTCGAAAATTACCAGGAAGCGGACGGTTCCGTCCGCATTCCGGAAGCGTTGCGCCCGTACATGGGCGGCATCGAGCGGATCAGTCCCCGCGGTTGAACGTCCGAACGAACGTATGCTATCATAAGCTGGCAGGGACGGTGGCCCGTAACGGCGGGGACGCCGCCCGAATTCGGAGAGGTACCGAAGCGGTCATAACGGGGCGGTCTTGAAAACCGTTGGGGCCTTGCGGCCCACGTGGGTTCGAATCCCACCCTCTCCGCCATCGAGTTGCATGCAAGCCGGTCCAGCGAGGATCGGCTATTTTTAAATTTATTGAAGGGAAGGGATTTATGCGGGAACTTGAGGTTTCTCCGCCGGCTGCGGCCGGGAACCGGCCTCTTGAAACGCCGTCTCGATCTCGTCAAGCGCATGTTTTTCATGGCGCTGGGCGCCTTCATCGTCGCCGTCGCCCTGGACGTTTTTCTCGTGCCGAACCGGATCATCGACGGCGGCATCACCGGCGTATCCATCATGCTGGAACATCTGACAAGGATTCCGCTGGGTTATTATTTGTTCTTTCTGAATCTTCCCTTCCTGGTTCTGGGCTACAAAACCATCGGCAAAACATTTGCCTTGAGCACCCTGTTCGCTGTCGCGGCGCTGTCGGCTTCCACCTTCCTCCTTCACGATGTGGCGTCCGTGACGCACGAGCCGCTTCTGGCCGCCGTTTTCGGCGGCGTTCTGCTAGGCGTCGGCGTCGGCATGGTCATCCGTTTCGGCGGGTCGATGGACGGCACCGAAATCGTGGCCATCGTGGGCAACCGCAAGCTGCCCTTTTCCGTCGGCGAGATCGTCATGTTCCTCAACGTGTTCATCCTGGGCAGCGCCGGATTTGTGTTCGGCTGGGATAATGCGATGATGTCCATGATCGCCTATTTTATCGCCTTCAAAGTCATCGATCTGGTCATCGAAGGGCTGGACGAATCGAAATCCGTCTGGATCATCAGCGACAAGGCCCAGGAAATCGGGGATGCGATCATCTCCCGGCTCGGACGCGGCGTCACTTACCTTCAGGGAGCGGGCGGATACACCGGCGAAGGCAAGCGAATCATATTTTGCGTCATCACCCGCCTTGAGGAAGCGAAGATGAAGTCCATCGTCGGCGAACTCGACCCTTCGGCATTCATGGCGATTGCGAACATTCACGATGTCCGGGGCGGCAGATTCAAGAAGAAAAACATTCACTGACCCAAACGGGAGGGTTGGCCGTTGCTCAGAAAATGGGGTTTGGCCGGTATTGCCGCGCTGATGGCGGCTGCCGCAGTGCTCGCGGCCTGCAGCGCGAAGAAATCGCCGGAGGAGCTGCTTCGGCGCGCCGCGGAAAAAGCCCGGGACATCCGATCCTACACCTTTGCCGGGTCGTTGCAGATGGAGGGAATGACTCCGCTTCTCGGCGGGGATGCCGGGGGATTCACCGTACCCGCGAATCAGCCGTTCCAATTGGAGATCGCCTGGAACGGCGCCCACCGCGCCGATCCGATGCTGACGGAAGCGGATTTGGACATCCGTATCACGGGCGGAATGGAAATCGCCTTTTCCCTGCCCGTCGTCATGAACCGGGACAAGATCTGGATCCAGGTGCCCGATGTACCTTTCCTTCCGTTTCCCCGGGAGGCTGTCGGCCGGTTTCTCGAGATCGACCAGCGGAGGCTGGCGGAGGAACAGGACGCGCCGCTGGCGCCGCAGGATCTGGGAGCCCTGAAACAGCTCCGCCCGGAGCTGGTCGGCGTTTTCTTCAACCATCTGGACGAAAAAACGTATTTCAGCGTGCTTTCCAAAAAGGAAGCCGTCCTGCCCGCCCAAGCTGACGTAAGGGACGTTGTCCGGATGCGGATCGACAAGGAGCAACTGCGGCCGCTGATGGAAACGTTGGTGCGGCAGATCGCGCCGGAAGCCATCGATCTGCTTGCCCGGGAGGAATACCGTGGCATGCACGGCCTTGACGCGTCCGTGCTGGAAGAGATGAAGCGCGACCTTGAGGAATACGCGGAAACGGAGCTGGAACAGGATCTGGGGCGGATCGAACGGCTGCCGGACCCGTTCACCATCATCGCGGATGTCGGCATGAACCGCGAAGGGCACGTTACCTGGCTGGACATCACCGTCGACGCCGGTTTCCTGGACGCAACGGACCGGCCCGGACGGTTCCGCCTGCGGGCGAAAAACGAATTTGCGGGGATCAACGCAGAGCCGCAGTTCCGGTACGGCGAACCCGGGGACGCCCTGACCGTGGAAGAACTGATGGAGCTGTTTGCCGGCCGCGGCACGATGTAAAACAAAAAAAAAAAAAAAGCGGTCTTCACGACCGCCCAGACTGTCGACAAACCCCTTGTCGGCAGTCTTTTTTATTCGTATGTTTCTTTATCCATTCACCGCGTTAATATGGTATAATATTGGCAGTACATCCTACAGGAGTGATCCGCCTTGCTCCGCAAAACCGGCCTCGAAGGCAGAACCCAAATTTCCCTGGTTTCCCTGGAAGA
>LZRV01000073.1 GCA_002159065.1 Paenibacillaceae bacterium ZCTH02-B3
AAAACGGAATTGGCCCGGTTTAGCTTATTATTGCCTTTTTTGCATGTAGAGTTGAAATTTTTTCGAGAAGGGCTTGCATTTTTTCATAGGTGAGGGGACGGGGGTTAGTCGCCCCCTCCTACTCGATTTGTCCGCATGTGGCGCCTGGTTGACAGGTTTCACTTTGACCAGGTTGACAAAGCATTTGACCAGATGGACGAAGCCGGTTCAGGCAACGGATACAGACAGTTTAAAAATGCGTGAATAGGTGAAAGCCCTTATGATATAATGTACCTGTCAATGCAGGTGAAACACTTTTTTTGCATCCTGGAATGCTCAAAGATTGTGACAATCGAGGGGCAGAGGAGGCGGAGGCAAATTGGGAAATGAGCTGGCAAGCCTTTCGGCCGTGGAGCTGGTGCGGAAAATCCGGGAAAAGGAACTGTCGCCGGTGGAGGTGACGGAATACTTCCTGCGGCGGATTGAGGAGCATAACCCGAAGGTGAATGCCTTTTGCACGGTGGACGCGGAGGGGGCCCGGCAGGCCGCCCGGGCTGCGGAGGAACGCCTCATGGCCGGCGGGGATTTGCCGCCGCTGCTTGGCGTGCCGGTGGCGATCAAGGACTTGACGCCGACGAAGGGGATTCGGACCACGTACGGTTCCCGGCTGTTCGCCGGCCATGTGCCGGCGGTGGATTCGATTGTCGTCACCCGGCTGAAAGAGGCGGGGGCGATTGTGCTCGGCAAGACCAACACGCCGGAGTTCGGGCACACCGGGGTGACGGATAACCGGATCTTTGGCCGGACCAACAATCCGTGGGATCTGAACCGGATCGCCGGGGGTTCCAGCGGGGGTTCGGCGGCAGCGGTGGCGGCCGGGCTGGTGCCGCTGGCGGAAGGCAGTGACGGTGGCGGCTCGATTCGCATACCCGCCAGTTGCTGCGGGATTTACGGATTGAAGCCCACGTACGGGCGGGTGGCCAATGATACGGGGGCCACCGCCTTTTCCACGGCGGCGCCCTTTCTCCATCACGGACCGATGACGCGCACGGTGGAGGACAGCGCGCTGATGCTGGATGTCCTGCAGGGGCCGGACCGCGGCGATCCCTTTTCGCTGCCGCGGCTGGGGGATTGCCATCCTGTTCCTGACTTGTCCGGATCGCTTTCCGGGCTGCGGATTGCTTACAGCCCCGATCTCGATTTTTATGTGATCGACCCGGCGGTGCGGCAGGTCATGGAGGAGGCGGTGCAGACGCTCATCGGGCTCGGATGCGTCGTGGAGGAGGTGCGGCTTGGCCTGGAAGACGGGCATGAGCTGGTCTTGGGCACCTTTGCCAAAATGTGGGCGGTTCATTTCGCCGCCCATTACGGCCATCTCCTGGAACATGAGGCGGAGCTTTCCAGGGGGCTGGTGGCGACGATCGAGTACGGCCGGCGCTTCTCAGCCGTCGAGTACAAACAGTTGGAACGCGCCCGCGCGGAGGTGTACCAGCGGATCGAAGGGGTGCTTGCCGATTACGATCTGCTGATCACGCCGACCCTGGCCGTCCCGCCGTTTGTCCACGACCAACCGCCGGAGGAGATTGACGGGCAGCGGGTGAATCCGTACAATGGCTGGATGCTGACCTCCATTTTTAACCTGACCGGCCATCCTGTGGCTTCGATCAATGCCGGGTATTCTCCGGAAGGGCTGCCGGTGGGGATGCAGATTGCCGGGCCGCGGTTCGCCGATGAGCGGGTGCTGGCGCTGTCCCATCTTTTTGAGCAGGCGACAAAGGAAACGGGGCGTTACCCGATTCTCTGAACGCCGTTGTTCTGAGCGCTGTCACGAGATGTTGCGATGCACACACCATTTGCGATGCGAGGAGGAGAGGACGAAATGAAAGCATGGCTTGTCAAAAAACTGGCTGATCCGGAAGAGGCGTTGTCCCTGGAGGAGGTGCCCGATCCGGTTCCGGGTCCGGGACAGGTGTTGATTCAGGTGGAGGCGGCCGCGTTGAACTTTTTTGACATTCTCCTCTGCCAGGGGAAATACCAGGAGAAGCCGCCCCTGCCGTTCACTCCGGGAGCGGAGGTGGCCGGAACGATTGTGTCCGTGGGGGAAGGAAGCCGCTATCAGCCCGGACAGCGGGTGCTGGCCAGGCCGCACCTGCCGCACGGCGGGCTGGCGGAAAAGGTGGCGGTGGACGATGACAATGTGTTTCCGATCCCCGACGGCATGCCGGCCGAGAAGGCGGCGGCCATGTATATCACCTACAACACCACCTATTACGCGCTTCACAATCGCGCGCGGCTCCAGCCGGGCGAAGTGTTGCTGGTCCATGCCGGTTCGGGCGGGGTGGGCTCGGCGGCGATTCAGCTTGGGCGGGCAGCCGGGGCGCGCGTGATCGCCACGGCGGGCGGTCCGGAGAAGGTGCAGATCTGCCGGGATTTGGGCGCGGAAGTGGCGATTGATTATCTCACAGAAGATTTTGTGGAGGTTGTCAAGCGGGTGACGGACGGCCGGGGTGCCGACGTGATTTACGATCCGGTGGGGGGCGACACGTTTGACCGTTCGCGCAAGTGCATCGCCTTCGACGGCCGGATTCTCGTGATCGGTTTTGCCGGCGGGCGGATCGCCGATGCGCCGACCAACCACGCGCTGGTGAAGAACTACTCGATTGTCGGGGTGCACTGGGGGTTGTTCCGCCGCCTGTATCCGCAGCAGTCGGCGGAGATGCACCAGGAGCTGATGAGGTTGTATGAACAGGGTGCCATCGATCCGCTGATCTTCCGGACCTATCCGTTGGAAGAGGTGCCGCAGGCGCTGAACCAGCTGGGCGGCCGGAAAACTTGGGGGAAACTGATCGTCAAGCCGTGACCGGACATGTCGGGCCCTTGACCGGGAAAAAGCCGCCATCATCGGCGCATCATCGGCAATGGATAACCGAATCTATACAGGATATCTATATTAGGATATATCAGGTACAGGATGTGTCAGGCCCTGGCCGGGCAAGGTCCCGGTGTCAGGGCTTTTCTTTTGTTTCAAGGCTTTTCTTTTTCCGCCCAACTGCCGTCCGGCAGGCGGACGAGGCGGGCACCGCAGCGGGAGCAGGTGCTGCGCCTGCCGAAAACATGGGTGTTTTTCCCGCAGGCGGGGCAGGTGATGGGAGGGCGGCGAATGGCCAGGTAGGACGTGGCGGTTTTGGCCAACGCCACCAGAAAGAGGAGAGCCATCAATAGCAGGAAGAGGCCGGCAAGGATACCCACTGCGCGTCATCCCCTTTTTTTGACAAGTTTACGATAAAAAATTTTTCATTGAATGCAGGAATTTTCGACGGGATGTAGAAGTGTGTAATGTAGAATCTTGTTAATAATAAGTGAATGCATCTCTGGCCGTAAAGCCTTGGGTCTATGGGTCTGTTTGATGTTTCTGTGATCCAGGGATAGCTGGTTTTTTCTCCGCATTTCATGTTCCATCATACATTCCTCTCCGTAAACGCTTCAACCTGCAACATCTTCACGAACAGCGAGAAGGCATACCACGAGAGACTCCAGCTTTCATTTAGGTGATCATATTGGAGATGACACGGTTGGTACACGGTGTGAGTCGCCTGCTGGTCAGCAGCTGCCTTGTGGGGTTGCTTCTTTATTTTTGGATATTGGGATGGAAGATGGCCCAACAAGGATTGGCTGTCGTTGTTTTTTTATTGTTGTATATGGTTTCGTGCGTTTTGTTGCTGATGGAGCGTCTTCCCATGCATTTCGTTCTGACGGCGGGCCTCGCAGGGTATGGTGCCGTGGTGGGATGGCATGGCTTGTTTCTCGCTGGACATGCCATCTGGCTGCTTTATTTGCCCCTTGGTTTTCTCCTGACCTTGCGGCTTCCTTCCAGGTGGCAGGTTGTGGTGAGCGGACTGTTGCTCAGCGCCAGCTTTGTCGTTCTGGAGTGGCAGGATTTCCGTGGCGGTGATTCCGGGGAGGCAGAGTGGGAGTGGGTTGTCACAGGTGGCCTGTGGCTCTTTTTATTCGTCATGTTGCTTCATCAGGCATTGGTGCTGAGGAAGAGGTGCCAACGGCTTCAGATTAGAAATCAGGTCCTGGAAAAACGGGCGGACGCGACGAGGCAGTTCATGCGCCGGTATATCCGGGAGATTGAAAATTTGTCCATCCGGGATTACCTCACCGGCCTGTATAATCTGCGCGGGTTTCAGCAGTCCTTGCGGCAGAAGATCCGCACCAGCTCCCGGATCCATCTGTTTCTGCTGGATATGGTCTCGTTTTCCGAGTTCAACGCCTATATGGGACGGGAGGCGGGGGATCAGCTGTTGCGCCAGATTGCCGCCGGCCTTCAGGAGAAGATGCCCGCCAATTCCCTGCTCTCGCGTTATGACGGGGACAAGTTTGCCGTGGCCATCCTGGGCGAGCGGCAGGGGCCCGTGGTGGAGGAGGAGACGATCCGGCGTCTGATTCACCAGGTGGTGATGGCGGCCGGGCCTCGCCATCACCGGCTGCGTTACTGCATTGGGATGGCCAGTTACCCGCAGGATGGCAAGAGTTGGCAGGAACTGATCAACGTCGCCGAACGGCGCCTGACGCAGGAACAGCGTTCGCTCAGTTACCGCCTGGAGGCGGCCCGGAATCGCCGGGAGCGGCTGTCGACGATTGGCCAGCTGGCCGCCGGGCTGGCGCATGAGATCCGCAATCCGCTGACGTCGGTTCGCGGTTTTGTCCAGCTGGCGTCGGAACAGGCGGAGGAGATGAGACGATGGAAGGATGTCATCCTGCCCGAGATCGATCGGATCGACGCCTTGCTCTCGCGGTTGCTGGAGATCGCGGATCACCAGTCGCAACGGCCGCAGCTGGTGTCGGTCAACCAGGTGGTTTATGAGACGCTGGAGTTGATGCAGTCGGAGGCGGTGATGCGCGGCTGCCAGCTCAAGGGCATCCTGCCGGAGCGGCCCATTTACGCCTGGCTGGAGCGTCGCCAGATCCAGCAGGTCCTGGTGCAATTGATCCAAAACGGTCTGGCGGCTGTGGAGGACCAACCGGAGCCATGCGTGGAGGTCACGCTGGATGAACAGGACGAGATGGTGATCCTGACGATCCGGGATAACGGCGCCGTGCCGGCGGAGGGGGGCATCCCGTTCATGACCCAGGATATGTTTGCCCTGATGGACCATGGCGGGTTGAAGACGGACCCGTATTGGTTTGGCCTGCCGCTGATTCAGCAAATCGTCTCCGAGCACGGCGGCGAGCTTTACTTCCAAAGCCAGCCGTTGTGGGGAAATGAAGTGAGCCTTTTTTTGCCCAAGGAAGGTGAATCGGAACGGGAGTCAAACGCGGTTGCCCGCAAGGCGGATGACGGCATACAATAATGGGTAGGCCGCAGGCATGAGGCGGCCAGCCATGTGGCGTAAAAAGGCGAGGTGTGGATCAGGTGCAAATGGGTAAAGGGTTCAACATCATCCCCGGCAATGAGCGGGCCCACCAGAAGAAGCAGTTCGGCATGGGCATTCTGGATCTGAATGCGCTCTCCTCGGTCCTGATTGATCCGGACAACCGGGTTTTTGTCGATATGGGCGCCTTGCACGCCAAAAGCGAAGTGGAGCGGGGCATCCGGTTTTCGCCCGAGAAGGATGCGGTGCCGAACGGCAAGCCGTACTGGGTGGTCTGGGTGGCGATGGAGCCGGGGCCGCAAGGGCCGGTGATCGCCGGTTTGACGGCCAGCGAAATGTGGATTGACCGGGAAAGCCGCAAGGGGTGGAAAATCCTGCCGGATCATGTCAACGCGATGGACAAGGCGCTGAAGCGGAAGTTCAACCTGTACGGGATGCCGGCGGAGAAGAGGGCAGCGCTGAAGGCCTTCCTGCAGGAAACCAACCCCCAGGCATGGGAAAACAGCGGCAGCCAGCTGAAAGCATTGTTTGAGGAAACGGAGCGAAATTGACATTTTTGTGACACAGGATGAAAGCGGATTGCAAGTACGGATCGGCTGGCTTACAATGGTCGTAAGCGTATACCCATATGCTAGGACAGCAAAAGGGACAAGAAGAGGTCGGCCTTCTTGTCCCTTTTGCGTTTTCCTGTTCCTTTCCCGTCAATGGCATTCATTTCCCGTCAATGGAACCAGTCGATCCACCGCCGCCAGGGAGGCCTGGGCGTTTCTTCCTCCTTTTTTTGCGCGGGCGGTTTGGCTTGTGGGTTGTGCACCTGGCAGATCTGTTTCGGTTCGGTGCCGGTGGCGAACACTTCCAGGCTGACGGTGGGGCAGTTCGGGCCGGCCAGCTGGCCGGTTTGCGGATCGACGTAGGCGCTGATGATCCCTTCCGGCGGGACAAAGGGTTCCACCGGCCGGTCGGCGTGTGCCCTTTCCATGAAGTCGGCCCAGATGACGGCGGCGATGCGGCTCTCGGCTGTGGACAGCTTGCGCGGCTGGTCATAGCCCACCCAGACGGCGGTGGACAGTTGCGGCGTAAATCCGACCATCCAGGCGTCAAAGTCGGTGGTTCCGGTTTTGCCGGCCACCGGGCGGGAGAGCCGCTGGCTGATCCGGTGCGCCGTCCCTCCCGGTTCAAAAGGGGCCTGCAGCAGGCTGGTGATGAGATATGCCTGTTGCGGTTGGATCACCTGTTGCCGGACCGGTCTGGCTTCGGCCAGCGTCTTTCCGGTGGCGTCGGTGATTTTGACAATCGCGGTCGGGGCGACCCGTTTTCCCTGTCCCGCGATGGTGGCGTAGGCGCTGGCCATCTCCAGGGGGGTTACCTCTTCGCTGCCCAGAGCCAGCGAGGGAAGCGGCTGCAGCGGGCGTTGAATGCCGAGGCGGCGCGCCATTTCCACCAGTTTTTCCGGCCCGAGCTCAAGGTGGGTCTTGATGGCGTAGATGTTGTCCGAGGTGCGAACCGCCTCCCGCATGGTAATCGGCCGGTTTGCGTACTGGTCGGCGAAATTACGCGGCCGGTACTCCTGGGAGCCGAACGTGAAGACGGTGGGCTCGCTCGTCTGCAAGGTGGTCGTGGTCCAGCCGTTTTCCAGGGCGGCCAGGTAGAGAAACGGCTTGAAGGAAGAACCCGGCTGGCGCAAGGCCAGGGTCCGGTTGAACTGGCTGTCCTCGTAATGGCGGCCGCCGACCAGCGCCCGGATGGCGCCTGTCGACGGTTCAATGGCGGCCAGCGCCACCTGCAGCTTGGGTTGCTTGGGCATCAATTCCCTGACGGCCTGTTCGGCCGCCTTCTGGATGGCCGGATCCAGGGTGGTGAAGATCTGCAGTCCGCCGTTTTGCAAAAGGTCGCGATCAATGCCGTAGGTTTTCTGCGCCTCGCGTAAAATATAGTCCAGGAAGTAGGGGGCGATGGTCTCTTTTTCCTGCTTTTTCTTCAACGTGACCGGGGTGTGCGCGATGGTTTCCATCTGTTCCGGGGTGAGGTATCCGGCCTCGACCATGGACTGGAGCACCACCCGTTGCCGTTTTTTGGCTGCGTCCAAGTCGCGAAAAGGCGAATAACGGGTAGGGTTTTTGGGAATGCCGGCCAGCAAGGTGGCTTCGGCCGGCGTCAGATCGCGGGCGTTCTTGCCGAAGTAGGTTTCGGCCGCCGCCTGGATGCCGTAGGCCGATTCGCCATAGTAAATCTGGTTGAGATAGCGGCTGAGGATTTCCTCTTTGGAAAGCTGCACCTCTAGCTGCAGGGCGTACAACGCCTCCTTGATTTTCCGTTCCCAGGTTTTCTCGTGGCTGAGATAGAGATTGCGGGCCAGTTGCTGGGTGATGGTGCTGGCCCCCTGGTTTAGTTCCATCGATGTCGCGTTTACCCAGACAGCTTTCAGCATCCGTTTCGGATTAAAGCCAAAATGCTGGTAAAAGCTGCGATCCTCCACGGCGATGGTGGCCTGGATGACGGTCTTGGGGATTTCGGACAGCGGGATGACCCGCCGGTTGATTCCCTGGCCGTGCAGGTCGTAAAGGGGCTGGCCGTCGGCGCTGTAGACCGTGGTGGTTTGGTAGATGGGCACTGCCGGCAGCGGCACCAGCAAGGCGTAGAGGAACAGGGCGCCGCTGGCCGCAAGCAGGGCGGCCAGGCACCAGAGGGTCCATTTGAACATCCGCCTGAGGCGCAGCCAGAGCCGGTAACTCCACAGCTCCCGCAAGGCTTCCTCATTTGGGGGAGAGGAGAGGGGATGGCGCTCCGCCATAAGATCACCTTCCAGTTTCTAGCAACCTTCATCATTTATTTTCAGTATGGGATGTAGATGCTGCCGGTATACTTCAAAAAAAGGTTGCATTTTGCGGGGAATTCCGGAATAATGATCTCGTTTTAGCTTCCATCTGTTTTGTTTCCGTGTCATGAACGTGCCGGGACGGCATGAGATACACGCACGATTGCAAGTTCAGGAGGTTTCAAGTTCAAGAGGTTTTCCGGAAAGGTGTGAAACTGTGAGTGACCAAGAGAGACGGGAGACCATGGAACTGTGGTTTACCGAAAAACAGACCGAGCATTTCGGGATTACCGCACGGGTGCGCCGGACGCTGGCCGCGGAACGGACGCCGTACCAGGATTTGATGGTGGTGGACACCTGCGAGTGGGGGCCGATGCTGCTCCTGGACGGCATGGTGATGACGTCGGAGCGGGATGAGTTTGTCTATCATGAGATGGTGACGCATCCGGCCCTTTTTACCCATCCCCATCCGCGTCACGTCCTGGTGGTGGGCGGCGGAGACGGCGGCGCCATTCGCGAGGTGCTCAAGCATCCGACGGTGGAGAAGGCCACGCTGGTGGAAATTGACGCCCGGGTGGTGGAGAACGCCCGGCGGTATTTGCCGACGATTGCGGGCGCGCTGGATGATCCGCGCGTGGAGGTGCGGATTGAGGACGGATTCCGCTTCATCCATGAGCACAAGGCGGCCTTTGACGTGATCATGGTGGATTCGACGGAACCGGTCGGTCCGGCGGTACAGTTGTTTGAAAAGGGGTTTTATGAGGGGATTTATCAGTGCCTGCGGGAGGATGGGATTTTTGTCGCGCAGACGGACAACCCCTGGTTCAAAGCGGACCTGATTCGCCGCGTGTACGCCGACATTGCGGCCATCTTCCCGATCACGCGCCTGTACCTGGCCAACATTCCCACGTATCCCAGCGGCCTGTGGACGTTTACGATGGGTTCCAAGAAGTATGATCCGCTTGCGGTGGATGTGGGGGCGCTGCCGGAGATTGAGACCAGGTACTATACGCCACAGCTGCACCGGGCGGCTTTTGTCCTGCCCCGGTTTGTGGAAGAGTTGATCCGTCCGGGAAGGTGAGATGAGGATGCGTTTTGACGAGGCGTATTCGGGAAATGTGTTTATCGCCAGCCAGCCGGTGTACCGGGAGGCACAGGCGGTCATCTACGGGATGCCGATGGATTTTACGGTCAGTTTCCGTCCGGGCGCGCGCTTTGGCCCGGCGCGGATTCGCGAGGTGTCGGTGGGCCTTGAGGAGTACAGCCCGTATCTGGATCGGGAGCTGTCACAGGTGCGCTATTTCGACGCGGGGGACATTCCCCTGCCGTTTGGCAATGCGGCGCGCAGCGTGGAAATGATCGGCGATTTTGTGGCGAAATTGCTCGCCGACGGGAAGTTTCCGCTCGGGCTGGGCGGGGAGCATCTGGTGAGCTGGCCGATTATCCGGGAGATGGCCCGCGCCTATCCGGATCTGGTCGTGTTCCACATTGATGCGCACGCCGATCTGCGCAGCGAATACGAAGGGGAGACGTATTCCCATGCGACGCCCATCCGCAAGGCGCTGGAGCTGCTCGGAGAGGGCCGGATCTATCAGTTCGGCATCCGCTCCGGGACGCGGGAGGAGTTCCGGCTGGCCCGGGAGAAGCTCCACCTGTATCCGTATGAGGTGCTGCAGCCGCTCAAGGAGGTGCTGCCCGGTTTGGCGGGCCGTCCGGTCTATGTGACGGTGGACATTGATGTGGTGGACCCGGCCTTTGCGCCGGGGACCGGGACGGCCGAGCCGGGCGGGATCACTTCCGGCGAGCTTTTGGCGGCGATCCACGCGATTGCCCGTTCCGATGTGCGCGTCGTGGGGGCCGACATCGTGGAGGTGGCGCCTATCTACGATCCGACGGAGCAGACGCCGATTCTGGCCGCCAAGTTGGTGCGGGAGATGCTGCTCGGCTGGGTCAGGTAAGGGTTGCCGGGAGTCGGGCAGGCGTTGTCGGCTGGGCCAGGAAGGCGTTGAACGCATGGAATGAGGTGATCGCGGGATGACGCAGACGCCGTGGGGTGCTCCGCTGGAGGTGGGGATTGCCCTGCACGTGTGGACCACGCCGCCGGACAGCCCCACCAGGCGCGAGGTGTATGCGTACCGGGGGCACTTGTGGCAGCGCGAAGGCGAAGCGATGTGCCGTTATCGGGAGGCGGACGCCGCTTCCGCGGACGCCGCTGCCACCATGACCACGTTGCGGTTTTCGCGCGATCAGGTGACGCTGCTGCGTCAGGGGGAGATCGCGTGCCGGCAGGTGTTCCGCGTCGGGCAGACCGGGCGGGGCCTTTATCGCACGCCGTACGGGGCTTTTCCGATGGTCTGGCGATGCCACGGCCTGGAGGCGGAGGTGCTTGCCGGGCCGGAGGCATATGCCTCGGGGATTCCGGGGGTGGATGACGTTCAGGATGCGCAGGCGAGGCTGGCCTGGCTCCGCTTTTCTTATGATCTGGAATTGGGCGGCCAGTATCTCGGACGGTATGAAGTACATCTCGATGTGAGGCGAAGCCATTTTGCCGAAGAAGGAGGGATGCGGGATGCGGATCGCGGTGCGGCAGGCCGGATGGCTGCCGGCGAGGCAGACGGGGAACACGGCCCCGGCGATTGAACCCTGGACGGATGCCGATTCGTCTGGCGGGGAGGATGTGCATGGCGTGGCGGATGCGCGTCGTGCGACGGATGAGTGCCGCACAGCGGATGCATCTTATGCGGCGGATGCGCACCGTACGGCGGATGTGTATCGCGCGGAGATCGAACTGCTCGTCCGCCTCTTTTTCGAGGACCCGGAGTTGGTGTTTGCGTTGGAGAAGAGTTCGGAAAAGTTGGCCGATTTGTCAATCACTTACGCGCTGGGACGGCGGGAGTCCCGGGCAATTGTATGGGTGGAGATTGCCGATGCCGAGGGAAACACGGCTCGGCACGAGGCGGAACGGCCGGTCCAGGAGGAAAAACGGGCGCTGCAGGTGGCGCTGCTGGAGGCGCTCAGCCGGTATACGGGCATCCGGCAGCCCTGGGGGGTGCTGACGGGCGTGCGGCCGGTGAAATTGTACCATCGTTATCTGGAGCAGGGTGAGCCGCACGAGCGGATCGCCGGCCTGCTTGCGGATCGATTCCTGATTTCGCCGGAGAAGATCCGTCTGATGGAACAGATTACGCGGCGGCAGCTGGAGGTGTTGCCCGATCTGTATGCCCTCGGGCGGGAAGTCAGCATTTACGTCGGCATTCCGTTTTGTCCGACCAAGTGCGCTTATTGCACCTTTCCGGCCTATTCGATTCAGGGACGGGACGGTTCCGTGGAGGAATTTCTGCGCGGCCTGCACGAGGAAATCGAACGGGTGGGAAGCTGGCTGCATGAGCGCGGCCTGGGGGTGACCACCGTCTACGTGGGCGGCGGGACGCCGACCAGCATTTCTGCGGAGGCGCTGGACCAGCTGCTGGCGCAGATGGCCCGCCATTTCCCGAATCGCGACGGGTGGCGGGAGTGGACGGTGGAGGCCGGGCGGCCGGACACCATCACGCCTGAAAAGCTGGATGTCCTCAAAAAATGGCGCGTGAACCGGATCAGCATCAATCCCCAGTCGTTCACGCAGGAGACGTTGCTGGCCATCGGCCGTCACCACACGATTGAGGAGACGCTGGAGGCCTATCACCTGGCGCGGAAGATGGGGATGAACAACATCAACATGGATCTGATCATCGGACTGCCGGGGGAGAACCTGGATGTGTTCCGGCACTCGCTGGAACAGGTGGGACGGCTGCGACCCGAGTCGCTGACGGTGCATACCCTTTCCTTCAAGCGGGCATCGACGATGACGAAAAACAAATCCCGCTACCGGGTGGCGGAGCGGGATGAGGTGGCCGAGATGGTGCGGCTGTCGCAGGAGTGGACGCAGCGGGAAGGGTATGTTCCGTACTACCTGTACCGGCAGAAGAACATCCTCGGCAATCAGGAAAATGTGGGTTACGCCCTGCCGGGCAAGGAATGCCTCTACAACATCCTGATCATGGAGGAGCGGCAGACCATCCTGGGGCTGGGATGCGGCGCGGTGAGCAAGGTGATCGCGCCGTCGGGGAAGATCACCCGTTACGCCAACCCCAAGGAGCCGGGGCACTACAACCGGCATTACCGGGAGTATATCGAGGGGAAATTGAAGCATCTCGATGAACAGTTGTTTGCGCCGGTGTAAATGTTCCTGATTATGCCTGTTATGCCTCTTTTTTAAAATCATCTGGCGTGAGATCCGCAGACGTTGACGACGGGCGGATCTCAGGTTTCAAAGAAAATCAGATTTCAAAGTAAAGAGGATCGTGCTTTTTGCAACCTTCATTGAAGGTTGCCTTGCAGTTGCGGCAACTTCTTGAACCGAGGTACTCGGCAATGGTGTGTTCGGTGCCGCAGATGCCGCAGAGGATGGCTTGTTCGTGAAACTCCTCTTTTTTCCAGACCGTGATCGCATGATCTTCACATGCTTCGTGGCATTGGTAGCAAGGGTAATATTTGTCGCAGCATTTAAATCGGATCGCCACGATATCTTTCTCGGTTGCGTAATGGATGCAACGCGTTTGATTGTCGACCGTTAATCCATGCACTGTTTTCATGGTGCACCTCTGTCATTGGATGGTATCTTCGACGCGTAGCTCAATCTCGAAGCCGAGGTCGGCGATCATCTGATGATCCAGTGCCGCCTCTTGTCCCGCCGTGGTCAGATAATCCCCGACAAAAATGGCGTTGGCCGGATATAGCCCGAGCGGCTGCAGGGAACGGAGGTTCACTTCTCTTCCGCCGGCAATCCGGATTTCCTTGGCGGGATTGATGAAGCGGAAGAGACACAGCACTTTCAGGCAGTAACGGGGATTCAGCTCTTTTTTTCCTTCCAGCGGGGTGCCTGGAATCGGATTCAGGAAATTGACGGGGATGGAGTCGGCGTCCAAATGCCGCAGCGCAAGGGCCATCTCATAGATGTCTTCATGCGTCTCGCCCATGCCGACGATGCAGCCGGAACAGGGGGAGAGGCCGGCCTGCTTGGCATGGTTGACGGTTCGCACGCGGTCTTCGTAGGTATGCGTCGTCGTGATCTGCGCGTAATGTCCGGCGCTGGTATTCAGGTTGTGATTGTAGCGGTCCACTCCGGCCGCTTTTAATTTTTCCGCCTGTTCCTGGGTGATCAGCCCTAAGCAGGCGCAGATTTTCAGCGGCATTTCTCGTTTGATCTCGCGGATGGCTTCGATCACCTGGTCCAATTCCCTGTCCGTTATCCCCCGTCCGCTGGTGACGATGCAGTAGGTCCCCGCTTTCCGCTGCATCGCTTCCCGCGCGCCGGCGATCAGGGTTTCCTTCTCCAGCAGCGGATATTTGTCAATCGGCGCGGCGGAACGGATGGACTGCGAACAGTACCCGCAGTCCTCCGGGCAGAGGCCGCTTTTGGCGTTGATGATCATGTTCAGCTTCACTTTGTTGCCGAAATAGCGGTGGCGTACGCGATAGGCGGCCTGCAGGAGCGGGAGCAGTTCCGCATCAGGCGCCGCCAGTACCTGCAGCGCTTCTTCTTTGGTGAGCACTTCACCTTGTAACGCTTTGTCCGCCATCGCCTCCCAGCGGTTGGCGGAAGGTTCGATGGCCACGTGCATTTGCTCTAATAATTTCATTGCTTGTGGTCTCCTTCCAATATATGGTCTCCTGCAACATGGAGGTTCTTTTTCACGCCGATGTTCTCCTCTTCAAAGACGTTGGTTGGCCGTTTCGTTGGCGTGATGGGGCAGGTCTCAGCAGGATTCATCGGGAACGTTTTCGTGGCTCGTTCGGCGCAGCGGCCGTCGCCGCGCCTTTTCCTGCTAGTGGTTGTGGCTGGTCGGTTGCATGGACGGTGCGTGGTTGTGGTTTCTGCCAAACAGGTGCGGGGCTGCCCGGTGAATGCCCAGCGCCAGGAATGCGGCAATGGCCATCTTGATGAGGTCGCCGGGAATGAATGGGAGTACGCCGGCCATGAGCGCCTTTGTGAAGGTGAGGTTGGCGACCACGGCCAGCCAGGCAGTACCGCACACATAGTTGAACAGGCCCCCCGCCAGGTTGGCCAGAAAGAGGCGCCGGAAGCTCAGGGTGCCGCGTTCCGCCAGCCAGCCGATGAGAAAGGCCATCAGGGGCCAGGAGAGGATGTAACCGCCGGAGGGGCCGGCAAGCACACCGAGGCCGCCGCGGCCGCCGCTGAGCAGGGGCAAACCTGCGGCCACCAGCAGGACAAAGAGGAGGATGGACAGGCCGCCGCCACGCTTTCCAAGCAGGCTGCCGGCCAGCATGATGCCCATGTTCTGCAGGACGATGGGCACGCCGCCGGGCAGCGGGATGCCGGGAAACAACCCCATCACAGCGGTGATGGCTGCCATCATGGCCGCAAAGAGCATGTCTTTCATTCGCATAATCGACGACTCCTTTCAAATTCTTTTCAAATACATCAGCATGAGACGCAAAAGCATGGAAGCAGAAGCGGGATTGCCAGCCGGCAGGTTGCAGGCCGGCAGATGGATTGTAAACCTACATAAAAGAGAGAAGTTTACAATTTGAAGCACATTTACTATACACTGCAGCCGGAAAAATTGTCAACCAATAGTTTTAAAATGGTTTACAATAGGGACAGGAAAGGAGTGACGGGTCATGGCGGAGGCGGTGATCATTGAGGCCGTGCGCACGCCGATCGGCAAGTTGGGCGGAATGTTGCGGGGCTGGCGGGCAGAGACGCTGGCCGCCTGGATGTTCCTGCGTCTTTTGGAAGGACAAGTGGTGCGGCCGGAGCAGGTGGAAGAGGTGTATCTCGGAAATGCGGTGGGCGGCGGGGGGAATGTGGCGCGCCTGTCTTGGCTGGTGGCCGGGTACCCGGTGGAGGTGCCCGCCGTCACAGTCGACCGGCAGTGCGGGTCGGGGTTGGAGGCGATCATCCAGGCGGCCCGTCAGGTGGCGAGCGGCGCGGCCTCCGTGGTGGTGGCCGGCGGGGTGGAGTCGGTCTCCACTGCTCCTTTGCGTGCGTGGAAGGTTGACGATCCGGAACGTTGCGGGCAGGCGAAAGATGGAACATCCAGCGGAGATGCGGAAAAGGCGGCACCTTGCGGGCAGGCGGAAAAGGGTGCGGGATTGCGATTTTTTTCGCGTCCGCCTTTTTCCCCCGAATATCTCGGCGACCCGGACATGGGCGTGGCCGCGGAGGAGGTGGCCCGCCGGTATGCCATTTCCCGCCAGGAACAGGACGATTGGGCGGTGCTGAGTCACCAGCGGGCGCTGGCGGCCTGGGAACGGGGCGAACTGGACGGCGTGGTTTGTCCCCTGCCGCGGATGCCTTCCCTGGAGCGGGGGCGGCTGTCGGCGGAAGAAGCGCCGGCGTCTGCGTCCGGGCCGGTTGCCGGAGACCACCCAGGATCCGGCTGGCTCGCGCGGGATGAGGGACCGCGGAAGCTGACGCCGCGCCTGGCAGCGCGTGCGCCGGCCGCCTTTGTTCCAGGCGGTACGGTGACGGCAGCCAATTCCTGCGGCATTCATGACGGCGCGGCCGGCGTCCTGATCGTGGCGGAAGACCTGGCGCGTTCTCTCGGCTGCCGTTTTGGGCTGCGTTTTCGGGGGGCGGCGGCCGTGGGCGTGGACCCCAACGTTCCCGGCATCGGGCCGGTCCCGGCCATTCGCCGGTTGCTCAAGCAGACAGGCGTTCGGCTGGATGAGGTGGACGTGTTTGAGGTGAACGAACCCTTTGCCGCGCCGCTGCTTGCCTGCCGGCGCGAGCTGGCGATCCCGGTGGAACGGCTGAATGTGCTAGGGGGTGCGCTTGCCTATGGACATCCTTACGGGGCGACCGGGGCGGTATTGGTTTGTCATTTGCTCGCCGCCATGGCCCGCCGCCAGGCCCGCTTCGGGATCGTGGCGCTGGGCATTGCCGGCGGACTGGGGATGGCGGCGCTGTTTGAGCGTGTCACGTGGTGAAAAAGAGGAGACGCGGTGCATGCCGCGGAACGGAGGTGCCGGTGAGAGTGCGCATTGAGGAAGCGTTTTTCGCGCAGGCAAGCCGCACGCCGGAACGGTGGGCGCTGGCCGATCCGGGCGGTAGGTTTCGTTATCGGGAGCTTGCGTACCAGGTCAAGCGGCGGGCAGAGGCGCTGCGCCGCTTGGGTGCCAGACGCGGGCAGGTGTTTGGCCTGCTCGGGGAAAATGGCATCGGCTGGCTGCGGGAGGCTCTGGCCGTGCTGGCCTGTGGCGGCATTCTGATGCCGCTTCACCCCGATTTGACGGACGGGGAACGGGAGCGGTTGTTTGCGCAGGTTTCGCCGGATTGGCTGCTGACGGTTGAAGGTAAAGACGGTGAAGGGGCGCACCTCCGGCGGCTGGACGGTTCGACAAGCCGGGCAGGCTGGCCCGGCTTGCCGGAGCGGGAAGCGGAGGATCTGTTTTTTCTCGGGTTTACCTCCGGCAGCACCGGCATGCCGAAGGGGTTGCTGAAGACGCACCGGTCATGGACGGCAAGTTTTTCCGTCTGGACGGAAAGTTTCGGACTGAAGGCTTCGGATCGGGTCCTTTTGCCCTTGCACCTCTCCTATTCGGCGCAGTTGTATTCGGCCTTTCATGCCTTGTCGATGGGCGCGGAAGTGTTTCTCCTGCCCCGCTTTTCGCCGGCGGGATTTTTCCAGGCCCAGGCCACCTGTGCGGTGATCACGCCGGCGCTGATCCAGCCCTTGGTGCGCCATGCGGAACGCAGGCGGCGCGAGATGAAGCGGGTTGCAAAACAGAATGCCGTGTTCATGTCCGAGGAGGGAACGGGAAGAATTGCGACCGGCCTGTCCGATGTTGTGCCGGCGGCAGCTGAGCGCGAGGGGACTGACTTTTATGGGATAGCTGTACCGGAGAATGGCGGCACACAAGCGTGCAGGATGCCGCAGCTGGTCATTTCGGTCGGGACGAAGCTGACGGTGGCGCAGCGCGCCCGGTTTGAGCGGCATTTTCCCGGGTGTGCGCTGTTTGAGTATTACGGGTCTTCGGAGATGGGTTACGTCTCCCTGGTGCGGCCGGAAGATGCCCGGGTGGCGCCGGAGACGGTGGGGCGGCCTTTCCCCGGCGTGGAGGTGGCTGTCCTGGACGAGGCCGGGCGTCCCTTGCCCGCAGGACAAGCGGGAAAGCTGTACGTCCGCACCCCGCAGGCGTTTGTCGGGTATGTCGGGAGACCGGAAGAGACGGCGGCCAGTTTCCGAAACGGCTGGGTCACTTCCCACGATTTGGCGCTCATTCGCGAGGACGGCCGGATATTGCTTCTCGGCCGGCAGCGGGAAGTGATCAAGGCGGGCGGCAGCATGGTGTATGTGCGTGAAGTGGAGGAGACGCTGATGTCCTGTCCCGGCGTGGAGGATGCGGCGGTGGTGGCGGGCCAGGAAGAAGAGCGCGGCGAGGTGGTCTGGGCTGCCGTGGTGCTGCAGGAGGGGGTTGAGCTGTCCAGCGTCCGCGCCTGGTGCCGCAGCCGCCTGGCCGGCTTCAAGCAGCCGCGCCGCTGGCGTGTCTTTGCGGAGCTGCCGCGAAACCGTCACGGCAAGGTGGACAAGCTGCAAATCCGGGAACAGATGGCAGAAGAGGATCTTCCGGGTTGAGTCCGTCCGGACTTGTTCGCATGCTATAATAGAATAAATCCTGAATCGTCCGACGAACGAAGCGCATGGGCGACACCTGTCTGGAGCGCCATGCATGGCGCCAGTCCAGTATCATGACGCCACCCAACGGAAGCCCATGAAAACAGAAGGACCGGGTGATCGAACGTGACAAAAAATCGGGACAATCACAACGCTGCCGTCGGGAACAAAACTGACATGATTCGTGAGGGCGGACTGACTTACGATGATTACGCCGCGCTGGACGACGGCAACCGCTATGAATTAGTTGAAGGAAGGCTGGAGTTGATGAGTCCGGGGCCTTCCGTCATCCATCAATTGGTCAGTTACGAATTGCAGCGAAGCATTGCCCGGACGTGCGAAAAAGATTACGTCATTTTGTATGCGCCCATCGACCTGATTCTGTCTGATTCCGAGGTGCGGCAGCCGGATATTTTGCTCGTCCGGCGGGATCGGATGCACATTTTGAGCAAGCGGGGTGTGGAAGGGCCGCCCGACCTTGTGGTGGAAATTTTGTCCCCATCCACATTAAAGAGGGACAAGATCGACAAGTTGAAAACCTACGCACGCTTTCGCATCCCCGAATATTGGGTTTTGGAACCGGAACTGGGTGTTCTTGAACAGTATGTTTTGCAGGGAGAGCGCTTTGAAATCGTGAATATTTTTCATGGAGACGACCTTGTCACCTCTCCGAACATGCCTTGCGTGTCATTTACCATGAAGGAGATCATGGACCGAATTCCCAAAATCAATTAGTCTTCTTCAAAAGTTGACACTCCACACGGCTTGAAGCCGTGGGATTCTCGGGAACAGCGGCCCAACGGCCGCTTCTTGACCGAGCGATCCCCGTGTGTCCCACGGTTCAGTTGGCTAGGCCAACAGACGCAAGCCTTCCTGCAAAATGTTCCTTGCCGCATTGATGTCCCTGTCGTGGTGAGCGCCACATTTCGGGCATGTCCATTCTCTCAAGCCAAGGTTTTTCACTTCTTTGTTGCGATAGCCGCAACAGGAACAAAGCTGGCTGGAAGGAAAGGTTTTGCTGACGGCCACCACGGTGCGCCCGTACCAATCGGCCTTGTATTCCAGCATGGAACGGAACATGGCCCACGAGGCATCCGCGATTGTCTTTGCAAGGTGGCGGT
>LZRV01000074.1 GCA_002159065.1 Paenibacillaceae bacterium ZCTH02-B3
CCACGGGGCGTTCCAATGGCGGATCGAGAACATCCTGGGCGATTTGCGGCTTGTTTCCGCCAACGGCCTGTCGGTGGTCAACACCGATGACGAGCCCGTCATCGTGCCCGCCGGGTACGAATTCCGCGTCGGGTCGGACGGCACGATGACGGCGGTAAGTCCGGACGGAACCGATGTGGTGGATCTGGGCACCCTGAAAACGGTGGAACCGGTGCGGCCGGAGTTTCTGCGGCCCGCCGGGGAGAACCTGTTTGCCATTCCCGAGGACGTCAACCCCGATGATGTGGTGAGGTTGCCGGACGCGGTCGCGGACGGGACCGCGGTGAGCGTCCGCCAGGGCTTCCTGGAAGCGTCCAACGTCGATCCGACCCGTGAAATGACCGAGCTGACCGCCGTGCTGAGGGCTTACCAGCTCAGCGCGCGGGCCCTGAGCTCCGGAGACCAGATGCTGCAGCTGGCCGCCAACCTGAGAGGCGGCTGAGCCGGCGGCAAATGACATCGGATGAGTGAACCCATGAACCGGAGAGACAACCACAGCAGAGACAAAAACGCGACAAAGCCCGCCCTGCCCCCGAAGACACCGAAGCCGGCGAGGAAAAGGCGTTCGCCTTGGCGAACGGCCGGGCGGGCGGTTTTGTTTTCCGTCAAGATCCTGGCCATTCCCGTCCTGTGCGCGGCGGCGCTGATGTTCGGACTCGCGGTGGGTTATTCGGTGCTGGGCGGCCGCGAGGTGGACGAGGTGTTCGACTGGCGCACCTGGAAACACATGTGGGACCTGGTGTTCGCCGAATAGCCGGGGCGATGCGCGCCGGATCCTGTCGTGTTTACGCCGCAAGTCCCCCGATATATAATAATTTGGGTTGGGGACTCTGGAAGAGGGGAGCAGTCATGAAATGAATCTGCCGAACGTGCTCACGCTTTCGCGTTTCGTGATGATTCCCCTGTTTTTTGCGGCTTTTTTTCAAGGACAGATGATCCTCGCCCTGGGCATCGTGCTGCTTGCGGGAGTGACCGACCTGCTGGACGGTTATATCGCCCGTTCCAGCGGGCAGATCACCGCCACGGGCGTCATGCTTGATCCTTTGGCGGACAAGCTGATGATGCTGTCGGTGGTCGTCGCCCTGGTCATCGCGAAGAAGATTCCGTGGGAAGCGGCGGCGGCCATGGCGGTGCGGGAAGGCGGCATGATCGCCAGTTCGGCGATTTTTCATTTTCGCGGCAAACCGACGCTCCCCGCCAATGCCCTCGGCAAGCTGACCACCTTTTTGTATTATGTGGCCATCGTGCTGCTCTTTTTCGACCTGCCTGGCGGCGTGCAGGCGCTCTGGTTCGCCATCGCGCTGTCGTTTGCGGCGTCCTTTGTCTATCTCGCGCAGTTTCGCGCCAGGAACGGGAAAGGCGGCGTCTCCGGACCGGTGGTCGCGGGCGGAACGGAGGGCGCCGGCGCGGAAGGCCGGAGCGGAAACGGCCGGGAGGAAAAACGGGCCAACTGACCCATGCAGCCGGGGGAACCGCAACGGGCCAAAAAAAGGCCCGCCGCCGCGCCCTTGGGCGGGCGGGGCAGCGGGCCCTTTTATCGTCAACCTTTGCGACTGCAGTTCGCAAAGGGTCATTCGTATTATGAACCATATTTTCGATCCTTATTCGGAGCAGGGGGGAGACCATGCTGGACAGCGAACAACTTCAGCGCATCATTCCGCACCGTCCCCCGTTTCTGCTGGTGGACCGGCTGCTCGAGCTGGAGCCCGGCAAGCGGGGCGTCGGCCTGAAGAACGTCACGGCGAACGAACCGTTTTTCCAGGGACATTTTCCGGGATACCCGGTGATGCCCGGCGTGCTTGTCCTGGAAGCGCTGGCCCAGGTGGGAGCGGCGGTAATTTTGTCCATGGAAGAAAACCGCGGCAAAATCGGCCTGTTCGCCGGCGTGGACGAATTCCGCTGGAGGGAGCAGGTGAAGCCGGGCGACACGCTGACGCTGGAAATCGAAATCCTGCGCGTGCGCGGCCCGGTGGGCAAAGGCCGGGCGACGGCGCGGGTCGGCGAACGCGTCGTGGCCGAGGGCACGCTGATGTTTGCGCTGACGGACGGCGCGGCAAACGGGAACGAATCGTGAATATGGATTAAAGAGACCTTAAAGGATGGGAGAGGAGGAACAGGCTCGATGAGACCTTCCGCACAGGAGATGCTGCGCTTGTGGCTTGAGGATCCGGCGGTGGACGAAGCGACCAAGGAGGAGCTGCGCGCCGTTGCGGACGACCCGCGGGAGGTGGAGGACCGATTCTTCCGCGACCTCGAATTTGGCACCGGCGGCCTGCGCGGCGTGATGGGCGCGGGCACGAACCGGATGAACCGCTACGTGATCGGCCGGGCGACGCAGGGGCTGGCCGAGGACCTGCTGGAACGGGCCGGGGGCCGGGAGGCGCCGCTGGTCGTCATCGCCCACGATTCGCGCCGCAATTCCGCCGAATTCGCCCTGGAGGCCGCGTGCGTGCTGGCGGGCAACGGCATTCGCGTCCGGCTGTTCAGGGGCCTTCGCCCCACGCCGCAGCTGTCCTTTGCCGTGCGGGACCTGGGTGCGGCGGCCGGCATCGTCATCACTGCCAGCCACAATCCGCCCGAGTACAACGGGTACAAGGTGTACGCCTCGGACGGCGGGCAGCTCTTGCCGGATGATGCGAAACGGCTCACCGCGCGCATCGAACGGGTGTCCTTTGACCGGGTCCGGCGGCTTTCGCCGGAGGAAGCCGAGGCGCGGGGGCTGCTGGAGTGGCTGGACGAAGAAGCGGACCGGCGCTATGTGGACGCCGTCCTGGCCCAGTCGCTGCGGCCGGAGCTTCTGAAGGGAGGCGCGGCGGAGGCGCTGACCATCGTGTACACGCCCTTGCACGGCGCCGGGAATGTGCCGGTGCGGGAGACGCTGCGTCGGGCGGGCTTCACCCGCGTCCACGTGGTGGCGGAGCAGGAGAAGCCGGACGGCGCGTTTCCCACGGTGAAGTCGCCCAATCCGGAGGAGCGCGGGGCGTTCGACCTGGCCATCGCGCAGGCGGAGCGGCTCGGCGCGGACCTCGTGCTAGGCACCGACCCCGACGCCGACCGGCTGGGGGTTGTCGTCAAGAATGAAGAAGGCCGGTATGTGGTGCTTTCCGGCAACCAGACGGGGGCTTTGATCGTTCATTATTTATTGACGACGCTCAAAGAGCAGGGGAGACTGCCGGCGAACGGCGCGGTGGTCAAAACCGTCGTCACGGGCGAGATGGGGGCCGACATCGCCCGCTCCTTCGGCTGCCGGGTGTTCAACACGCTGACCGGCTTCAAGTACATTGGTGAAAAAATCACCCAGTTCGAGCGGACCGGCGAGCACACTTTTTTGTTCGGATACGAGGAAAGCTACGGGTACCTGGCCGGCACCTACGCGCGGGACAAGGACGCGGTGGTGGCCGCGCTGCTGGTGTGCGAGGCCGCCGCGTACTGGAAATCGAAGGGGAAGTCGCTGTACGGCGTGCTGCTGGATTTGTACGAGCGGTACGGCGCCTATCTGGAACGGCTGGAGTCCCGCACGCTGAAGGGCAAGGACGGCCTGGAACGCATCCGCGCCATCATGGAGGACTGGCGGAGCCGTCCTCCCGCGGAAGTGGCCGGCGTCCGCGTGAGCGGGACGGAAGACTACAAGGACGGGCTGAACGGCCTCCCGCCGGAGAACGCCCTGAAGTTCCTGCTGGAGGACGGGTCGTGGTTCTGCCTGCGGCCGTCCGGCACCGAGCCGAAGATCAAGATCTACTTCGGGGTGCGTCGCAAGGAACTGAAGGAAGCTGAAGACGCGCTGGAACGGCTGGTGGCGGCCGTCATGGCCCGGGTGGACGGCCTGGGGTGAGTCCGATGGCGGCCGCGGGTGGGTCCGGACCGCGGCTTCGGGTATGTCCGGACGACGGTACCGGGTGAGTCGTGTCCGGACCACGGCATCGGGAGAGTCCGGGCAGACCCAACGGGGCGGAGTCAGGGCGGGGCGGCCCAATAAGAAACGGGAGTGGACGCGCTTGACGTGGTTTCGGTCGATGGAACGATGGAACAGAAGACTGCCCAGACTGCTCTGGATCGTCGTGCTGGCGGGCGTCCTCGGCTCGCTGCCGCTGATCGCGGCGCGGGTGCAGACGGAGCGCTCGGCGGACGCGGTCACGTTCGCCTTTGACTTTCGCGACCTGCTGGAGATCGCTTCCACCCAGGCCGATCCGGAGGGGTTCGTGCGGCAGCAGCTGCCCGTGCTGAGACAGGCCGGAGTCAACGCCATGATCGTGTTCGAAAGCACGCTGGAAGAGCTGGCCTGGGCGGGGTCCGTGGCGGTGTACGACGCCCGTCAGGCCGCCCTGCTGGAAGGACGCGTGGAAGACCCCTCCGACAACGGCACTTATGTCCTTTTTCATAACCCGGAAGAAGAACGGGTCTTGAGACCGATCATCGAGACGGCGTTCGGCCTCTTGGGCGTGACGGTTGAGCCTTGGTCCCACGACGGCCGGGGAGGCCTCAGGATCGGCATGGGGAAGGACGACGCCCTGCTCCGCCCGATGCAGCCGAACCCGCTGGCGATGCGCAAGCTGCGGGAAGCCGGGTTTCTCATCGTGCCCCGCCTGTCCGACCGGACGGCGTTCAACGCCGCGGAGATGGAGCGGTGGCTGGACAGCTTCACGGAGTTCGGCGTGCGGCTGATCGTGTTTGACGGCAACGCGGTGACCGGGTACGGCGACCACGGCCGGACGCGCAGCCTGGATACGTTTGCGGCGATGCTGCGGGAGCGCGGCATCGCCATCGGCATGTTCGAGAACCTCCGGACGCCGCAGCAGGGCATGTACGGCCTGGCCGAGCGGCTGGATTACCAGGCGGTGCGGGTGCATCCCGTGGCGGAGGCGGAGATGCTCACCCTGTCGCCCGGCCAGCTGGCGGACCGGATCGTGCTTGCCGTCAAGGACCGCAATATCCGCATGATCTATCTGAACGCGACGCCGGTCCGGGACGCGGTGAGGGGCCGCATCGTATATCCGCTGGACACCGTCGTGAAGGCGCTGGGCGGCGGCGACGGCGTGCAGGGCGCGGTGGCAAGGCTTGCGGATCTCGGTTATCCCGCGGGACAAGCCGTGCCCTTCGAGGCGCACCAGGCGCCTTTGGAGCCGCTTTGGCGCGCCCTGGTCATCGCGGGATCGGTGGCGCTGACGGCACTGGCCTTCGGGCTGTTTTTCCAGAATCTGTTGCTGCCGGTGACAGCGATCGGTGCCTTCGGAGGCCTGGCGGCGTTCGTCCTGAACGCCGAACTGCCCATGCAGGGGCTGGCGCTGCTGGCGGCGATGGCTTCGCCGACCATCGCCGTGGTCTGGCTGGTCCGCCGGCTGCGGGAGCGGGCCGGCGCCGCGGGGACGCCGGTGCCGGCCTGGGACCCGGAAGCCGGGCATGCTGCGGACAAGACTTCTGACAGTGAACGTTGGTCGGACGGCGACAAAGAGGTTGCCGCGGCCGGGCATCCGCCGGTCGGGAATGCCGCGGGCCCGCGGTCCTTCGGCGGGCGGCTTGGACGGACGTTTTTGCTGTATCTTGCAGTTTCGGTTTTGTCACTGGTGTCCGTTCCGCTGATCGCGGGACTGCTTGACGACATCCGCTACAGCCTGGTGCTGCTGCAGTTCCGCGGCGTAAGCGTCCTGCATCTGGCGCCGGTCGTGTTCGTGGCGATTTACGTTTTCCTGTACAGGCCGGGCGGTTCGGTGCGCGAGAACGCGCGGAAGCTCCTCGCCACGCCCGTGACGGCGCTGTGGCTGGTGGCGGGCGCCGTGCTCGGCGCCGCCGGGCTGTATTATCTCACCCGGACGGGCAACAGCGGCCTGGCGACGGAACTGGAACTTCAGCTGCGCCGGATGCTGGAAAACACGTTCGGCGTGCGTCCGAGGTTCAAGGAATTCGTGCTCGGCCATCCCCTGCTGATGCTGGGCATCTGGCTGTCGCTGCGGGACCGGCGGTGGCTGTGGCTGCTCATCTTTGCGGCCATCGGCCAGCTGTCCCTGGTGGATACGTTCGCGCACATTCATACGCCGCTGGATATCTCGGTCATCCGGGCCACCCTCGGGCTGCTGCTCGGCGCGCTGACGGGTCTTATCGCCATTGCTGTCTGGAGAGCGGGCGAGGCGCTGTGGCGCGCGGTTCACCGGCTGCGGCCCTGAGTCCCGGAAGTCCGGGCGACGGCAAGGATGGCGCGGGACGGGCAGATCGGTCAGGTAGCGGGTAAAAAACGGGAAAACAACGGGCGGCACAGAAAACGGGTACGGAAGGACGATCAAGCGCGCATGGCGGTGCGGAACCTGGAGCCGGCGGCCGGCGGCGGCCGGGCCGTCAGGCTCGTGCTGTCGGGGTATTACGGGTTCGGGAACAGCGGCGACGAGGCCGTGCTTCTGTCCATCCTGCAGGCCCTGGATGAAGCGGGCAGGGCTCGCGGGCTGCGTATCGAGCCGGTGGTGTTGTCCGGCGATCCCGCCTGGACGGAGCGCCAATACGGCGTCGAGGCGGTGCCGCGGATGAAGCCGGCCGCCGTCTGGCGCGCGCTGCGCGGCGCGGACGGGCTGATCAGCGGCGGCGGGAGCCTCCTGCAGGATGCCACCGGCCTGGGGTCCATCCCTTACTATTTGGGCGTGATCGAAGCGGCGCTTCGCCTCGGCAAGCCGGCGTTTGTCTACGCCCAGGGGATCGGGCCGGTCAGGCGGCGCTTTTTCCGCCCGCTGATCGCCCGCACCTTCAACCGGTGCGCCTACGTTTCGGTGCGCGACGAAGAGTCGGCTGCGGCCTTGAAGGAATATGGCGTGGATCCGGACCGGATCGAGGTGGTTCCCGATCCGGTGATGGGGTTGTCGGATGGCGAAGGGTTTCAGGAGACGGACAGCCGGGCGGCAGAAAACCCGGCGGAGCCGGAACGAGGCGAACCCGCCCTCGTCGGCGTATCCGTACGGTTCTGGCGGGACGACCGGGCCGATCTCGACCGCGTGGCCGACGCCCTCGCGGCCCTGGCCCGGATGCGCCCGGTGAGGTACCGGTTCCTGCCGATGCACCGCGGATCGGACGAGGAAGCGTCCCGATATGTCATGGACCGGCTGGAACGGATCATGGACGGCGGGACGCCGGACGGCGCGTCCACGGCGGGCGTCCCGCAGGAAGCAGCGCCGTCGCACGGGGCCCCCGGGCTTGAACTGGCACCGGCGCACGACGATCCGCGGGAGATGCTGCGCGAAGCCGGCGCGTGCCGGCTGCTGATCGGGATGCGGCTGCACGCCCTGATTTACGCCGCGAACCGCCGGGTGCCGATGCTGGGGATTTCCTACGATCCGAAGATCGACCGGTTCCTGGCCGGCATCGGCCAGTCGCCCGCCGGCACCACCGAAGCGCTCGACCCGCAGCGTTTCGCCCGGGAAGCGGCGAGGCTGCTGGACGATCCGGACGGGTGGCGCCGGGCGGCGGAGCCCGCCATCGGGCGGCTGGCGGAAGCGGCCACCCGTCCCGCGCAACAAATTGCGGCATATTTCGTCTAAATCATTGGGCGATTGTTGGCAAAGGGTGATTTTTTTGCCGATGGAACCCGGCGACGGCCGCCCCTTTGAGACGGTCACGCTTTATGGCGTGCCGTTTGCGAAAATGGACATGCGCCGGACCGTGGAATACCTGACGCGGGCCGTCGAGACGCGCCGGCCCCACCGGGTGGTCACCGCCAACCCGATCATGGTGATGGCCGCCCTGCGCGATCCCGCGTTCCTGTGGGCCATCGCCACCGCCGACCTGGTGGTGCCGGACGGCACGGGCATCGTGTGGGCCGCCCGGCGGGCGGGACAACCCCTGCCGGAGCGGGTTGCGGGCTACGACCTGATGCACGAGCTGCTCAAGGTCGGCGATTCCCGCGGCTGGAGGGTGTATCTGCTCGGAGCGGCGCAGGACGTGGCGGAAGCGGCTGCGGCCAATCTGGCCCGGCGGTATCCCGGCGTACATATCGCGGGGTGGCGCAACGGCTATTTTTCCGATGAAGACGACGACGCGGTGGTGGAGGAAATCCGCCGCGCCGCGCCGGACCTGCTTTTCGTGGCGCGTTCCCTGGCGAAGCAGGAGCCCTGGCTGGCCCGCCACGGCGAAAGGCTGGGCGTGCCGGTCATGATGGGCGTGGGCGGAAGTTTCGACGTGGTTGCGGGCAAGCTAAAGCGTGCCCCCGCCGCGTTCCGCCGCCTCGGCCTGGAATGGCTGTTCCGGCTGCTGCAGGAGCCGCGCCGGATCGGCCGGATGGCGGTACTGCCGGTGTTTGCGCTGAAGGTGCTCCGGGACGGGGAGAAGGCGCTGCGGTATCCGAAACCGGGCGGCGATGACCGTCAATTGTAAGCCTTAAGGGAAAAATCGCCAATTTTCATGAAAATTTTTTCATGCGCACTGGAAAATTGTCCATGAAAACGGTTGAAAACGGCGTATTCTTCCGAATGCGGCGTGCAGGTGCCCGTGCAGCGTTTTGTGCGGGACGCCGGCAAGGCGTATAATTCAATGCGGTATGCATATCTGCACCATTATCCTGCAAGGAGAGTTGACCATGCCGACGGAATGGCTTGTCGGAACGGGACTGGCCGCGTTTGCAGCGGCGCTTCTCATCTCGGCCGCGCTGACGCCCGCCGTCCGGAAGCTGGCGTTGCGCATCGGCGCCGTGGACGTTCCGAACCGGCGGAAAGTGCATACGACCATCATGCCGCGCCTGGGCGGTCTGGCCGTTTATGCCGCCTTCCTTTCCGTCGCGCTGCCTCTTTTTCTGTGGATTTATAAAATCACCCCCGGAACGGAGGAAGGCAACCTTTTCGCCGCGCTGCTGGCGGGCGGCACGCTGATCGCCCTGCTCGGCGCGCTGGACGACCGGTTCGACCTGTCCGCCGGGCTGAAATTCGCCGTGCAGCTTGCCGTCGCCTGCCTCGTCGTGTTCGGGTTCGACGTGCGGATCGAGTTTGTCAACATCCCGTTCGGCTCGGCGATGCAGCCGGTCGGGGAGTGGATCGGCATTCCGCTGACGCTGTTCTGGATCGTCGGGGTGACCAACGCCATCAACCTGATCGACGGACTGGACGGCCTTGCCGCCGGCGTCTCCGGCATTTCGCTGGCGACGATTCTGGTGATGGCGGCGCTCATGGGCAACGAAACGATGGTGCTCCTGGCGGCGGTCCTGATCGGCGCGGTGGCCGGGTTCC
This sequence comes from Paenibacillaceae bacterium ZCTH02-B3, assembly GCA_002159065.1. Taxonomy (GTDB): domain Bacteria; phylum Bacillota; class Bacilli; order Paenibacillales; family Paenibacillaceae; genus ZCTH02-B3. Next base: position 9,231 of record LZRV01000074.1, read on the forward strand.
TTTTCTTCAACTTCCATCCGGCGCGCATCTTCATGGGGGATTCGGGGGCGCTGTTCCTCGGGTTCGCCCTGGCGATGCTGTCGCTGCACGAGTTCAAGCAGGTCACCGTCGTCTCGTTCGTCACGCCGCTGCTCATCATCGGCGTGCCGCTGTCGGACACGTTCTTCGCCATTGTCCGCCGCGTGGTGAACAAACGGCCGATCTTCGAGCCGGACAAGGGCCACCTGCACCACTGCCTGCAGCAACTCGGCTTCAGCCATCGCCAGACGGTGCTGATCATCTACGGCATCGCGGCCTTCTTCGGCGTCTGCGCCATCGTGCAGTCGCTCATCTCGAAATCGGGCGTGGGCACCTGGGTGACGTTCATCGTCATCTGCGTGATCATGTTCCTGCTGCAGATCGGCGCCGAGCTGATCGGCCTCGTGCATCGCACGCGCCGGCCGGTGCTGGATTTCCTGGCGCGCCTGCGCATGAAGCTGACCGCGGCGTCGCGGCCGAAGTGAAAAGAAATTGAACGGAATTCTTCATCTGCGCACATCCCTCCCGGAGCCTGCAGGCTCCGGGTTTTTTTGTTACCGGACGTGTTTGGCCACATTTGCTGCAAGCGATGCTCCAACGCCGCAGCGGCCCGTCAACATTAGGCAGACCCGTCAGCATCTCGGAAGTTGTTGAGGGATGTCACACGAAAGACCAAAGGATACGTCAGCGGGATGACCCGACTGCCCGGGGGCTGCGGCAAAGCAGCCCAACGGGCATGCCATTGAAAAAGGTGCCGCACCGGCCCGACTCGGACTTGCCGAACTTCCGTTTTGGAAAAAGGGACTTCCGAACCTACAATTCCTTGAACGAAAAACCGATATTTTCGATATCAGTCCATGTGGATTTTTGCGGAAAAAGGAGAGATCGACCATGCAGGGGATCAGAAAGTCGCTGATCTGGCTCATGACCGCGCTTCTGGTCTGCTCTCTCGTGCCGGCCGGCCTTGTGCCGCGCACACTGGCCGCCACGGCGGCAACCTATTTTATTCCGGACAACATGCAAATCCGCAATTCGGCGCTGCTGACACTGGACGGCGTCGGCGGTGCCATGATTGACCGCAGCAACGTCTATCTGACGACCAGTCCCACGCTGACGATTACCGGTACGTTCGCCTACGTATCGGAAAGTTCCATGCAGGTCGAAGTTCAGCAACTCACGTTCCAGAACAACAAGTGGGTTCCCGTCCCCAATCAGGTGATCAGCGGAACGGTGATCCGCGAGAGCGGGACGACGAACCGTTTTATCGCGAGCAACCTGACGCTGTTCCCCGGTTTCAACATGATCACGTTCAAAGGGATGCAGGGCAGCGTCGAGCGTTCCGATACGTTCTACGTGCTTTACGATCGCGTTCCCTACATTGAAAGTCTCAAGATTCTCGGCGGCGGCCCGGGCGAAATCGATCTCAACGAAGGTTCCCAGGCGGTTGTGACGAACCAGAACATCACCTTGCAGGGCAAGGTGCAGAACGCCACGAAGGTGACCGTGTCGCTGAACGGCGGCACCGAGGTGACGACGTCGCTGCTGGAGAACGGCATGTTCTTCTCGCCGGCGCTGGTGCTCCGGCCGGGGCTGAACACGCTCGTCATCAAGGTGTCGAACGTGTCCGACTCGATCCAGGTGCAGCGTTCGCTCTACTTCTTCAAGGCGGACGAGCCGTTCACACAGTTGCTGCTGACGATCGAGGAAACGGGCAATACCTATGACGTTTTCAATGCGTCTCCGATCATCACCGACGACACCGGCGCGAACGGCCGCCTGACGGCGCAAATTCTGCTCCCGTACAGCACGACGCCGTTCGAGGGCAACGCCACGTTTTCCATCGATGGTGGCGCGCCCGTGACCATCACCGCCGGCGACGTAACGGAAAACATCGTCATTCCCGGTCCGGACGGGGTGACGCCGGCCTATCGTCTGGTGACCTTCAAAACGTCGCAAACCTTCCCGTTGACGGGTGGTGGCGTCAACCAGGTCACGCTGACAGTAACTTACGATTCGTTCTCCGCGTCGAAGACCGCCCGGTTCAGCTTCCTGCCGGGACGGACGGTCATTCAGAACATGTATTGGCTGCCGGATTTCAATGAAACGTCGAACAAGGACGTGACCAAACAAACGAAAACGCCGCTCAACGGCGTGCAGCTCGAATCTCCGGATTTCTACGTGCTGGTCAAGGCGGACCGTGAGCCCACGACTTCGCTGAGAGGGTTCTATCTGCCGCTCGGCACAACCGCATTGAATATAACGGACGTCACCGGATCGGCCACCGGTCTTGCCGCCGACAAAACGGAGAAAGTATACAAGATCACCGGCTTCCTGAACGGCCAGCATCAGATCCGGTTCTATTACGAAGGGTCGAGCGACGCGCCGTATACGGTCAACCTTTCGTATATTTCGAAAAACTACATTTACATCGCAAACCTGTACGACGGGCAAGTCTACGAGTTCGATTCGCGGCAGACGCATACATTGAAAATCGAAGGTGAGTACATCGGCTTTGAAAATCTGAGCAACTGGCAATATTTTGTCAACGGTCTTGTTCTCGATCCTGCCGATCCAGACAACGGGCCCGATCCGGATCTCGACCTGGATCCCGCCAACGGGGATTTCAAATTCGAACTTGAACTGAACATCAGGCCGGAAGGCCCGCTCGTGTACGGGGAAAACCGGCTGGTGTTCACGGGCACGACTTACGACGGAACGGGACATCAGCGCGAGATTCGCAAGGAGCTGCGCATTTATATCATCGATACGAACGTGTCGACGATTTCCCGGTTCCATCCGGTCATCGTGCCGAGAGACACCCGGACGCCGCTGCCGACGTTCCCGTTCGACGAATCGGCCGTAGAAGACGTGTTCCGGCTGACGCCCGAATTCGCGATCAACAACGGCCGCTACGTGACGAGCGAGAAAGCGTACGACCTGGTGATCCGCGGCAGCGGGGCGACGATTCTGAATCTGAAGTTCGGTTCGGAGACGTTCCTGTACCTGCCGATTCCCGAGGCGCCGGCGGCAGGGGATTATCCGTACGAAGTCAACAAGAGCTTTACGTACAACGGTCAAACCTATTACTACGATTTCTCCGGAAGCCAGAACGATTTCATCCTCCGGGTGCAGAACATTCAGTTCGAGACGCCGGGAACGCACGTCTATTATCTGGAGCTGATCAACGGGACGGGCGCCCGTTCGACGCAGCGGCTGGAGATTGTGCGCGAGCTTTCGGCCTACCGTCTGCTGGCGCCGCAGCCGACGGTCGGCGACCAGATCATCGTCAACAAAAACTTTGTCCGCTTCGACATCGAAGCCGAGGGCGCAACCCGTGTGCTGATCGACGGCAAGGAGGCAACGAAACGGATCGACGCGGAGAACCGGTTCTATTACGATTATTCCGGTCTCAAGCCGGACAAATGGAACGACATCAAGATCGAAATCGTCCGCGCGGACACGACCATCAAGGATACGGTCCGCGTGTACTACACCAGCACGGTGAAGATCGATTCGCAGTACATGGAACCCCTGAAGACCAAGCATTCGGTGTTCAACAAGAAGCTGGAACTGTCGTTCCCGCGGGGAACGATCCTGATGTCGGCCATTCCGAACTCGAACGGAGTGTACAAATACTACACCGGCACGCAGTTGCTGTTTGGCATCGCGGATCCGAAAGACGGGGTCGTCGAGCGCCGCAACGATTACGGCCATGTCATCAACACCGGCAGTTCGCCGATCCAGATTCCGGATTATCTGGTGGCGCGGTTCAACAGCACGGTCAATACGGCGAACTTCACCCGCATTTCCGACATCTACTGGATCAGCGGCGGCGTGGGCGAGTACGGGGATCGCGGCACGGCCGGATACAAGCCGGCCACCAACGGACTGCCACCGTATTCGCTGGAAGGGAATTTCGCGTCGTCGGACTTTGAACCGGAACGGAAGGTTGTGCCTTCGAACCGCGGCACGCTGACGATCGCGTTCGATGAGCACGTCGTGGATGACATTGCCCATACCATCACCGTTTTCCGCTATACGGATCGCGGGTACTGGGAAAACATCGGCGGCGAAGTGGATGTGAAGAAGAACACGATTACCGTTCCGTTCGACGAGTTCGGCTACTACATGGTCGCGAAGCTGAAAAGAAGCTACAACGACATCACCAACCATCCGTGGGCGCGGAACGTGCTGAACGGCCTGTACGCCAAAGGCATCATGAACAATCTGCGCTACGACGAATTCGGCGCCGACGACCGGACGACGCGGGGCGAGTTCGTGACCCTGCTCGTGAAAGGGTTGAATCTGCCGCTGAATTACGATGACAACAATACGTTCTACGACATCCTGCCGGGCACGCGAACGACGACCTGGAGCTATGAATATATTGAAACGGCAGCCCGGGCGGGGATCGTGCAGGGCAAGAGCGAAGGGTTCTTCGGCGCGGAACTGCCCATCACCCGCGAGGAAGCGGCGGTCATGATCGCGCGCGCGCTCGAACTGAAGCTGCCGGCGAACAACGACAAGCTGGCCGCCTCGCTGGCGAAGTCGTTCCTCGACGCTTCGCAGATCGACTATTACGCGCGGCCGGCGGTGGAAGCCGTGAACAAGGCGAAGATCATGACGGGATCGCCGGTGTCGATTCCGGGTTCGAACAAGCCGGGCTACAACTTCAGCCCGAAATCGAACCTGACCCGTGCGGAAGCCGGGGCGATCGTCGTGCGGATGTTGCAGAAGAGCACGAACATATTCCCCAAGACACTGACGTAAAATGATCCGGGTACCGGGGCAATGCCGGGGGAGCCGCGCTGTTGCGGCTCCCTCCGGTTTCTTCACGAACCAACCGGACGGGAAAATTTCTTTGGAACATGCGAAGGTCACCCGCAACTTTTTCCCGCGACCTGCGTTTAACATCATGGATTCGGAATTGGGGAGAGGAAAAACGGGCAACTGAGACGAAGAATTTCTTCAAATCTAGCAATCCACATTAACGAATCCTCTTTACGCTGGAAATTCTCCCATGTATAATTTGATGAGTGGCAGATATTTCTTTGGAAAAGCTATAGTTCATGCAATCTCGCAAGCTATTACGATATCATCCTCATTTTTGAGATGATTGCATACAACCAAGCAAAGAAGGAAAGCTCAAATCCGTGGAAGGAGGTGAAAGCCGAATGAGAGATTCGAGCTACCAAACTTCCTATCGCAACAATCAGCCGATTTATCAAGGAGGAGAAAAAAAGGTCATGAAGAAAGGTTTGTCTCTTCTGTTGGCCTTTGCTATGGTCTTCAGCATGTTTGCTTCCGTAGCATTTGCGGCCGACAATAACCTGACCACTGAACAGAAGTATCAGTGGTTCGTCGACCAAGGCGTGCTGAAGGGTTATCCGGACGGCGATCCGCGTCTGGGCAACAACCTGACCCGCGCCGAGTTCGCGACGATCGCGGTGGCGATTGCCGGTCTTGAACCGAAAACCGACACCGAAACCTTCTCCGACGTCAAAAGCGGTCAATGGTGGCATGGCGCCATCGAAGCGGCTGCCGCGGCCGGTCTGGTGAATGGCGTTGGCGGCGGCAAGTTCGATCCGCGTTCGAACGTGACGCTGGAGCAAGTGATTGCCGTTGCCGTCCGCATTCTGGGCCTGGATCCGGTGGAAGACGCCAACGTGCCGGGTGCGTCCGCGTGGGCTGCCGGTTATGTGCAAGCGGCGCTGGATGCGGGTCTGATCACGCCGCAATCCGACTACAAAGTCGCTGCGACCCGCGGACAAACGATTGATATTGTCTATCCGACCTATCAAAGCCTGCAACTGAACGTGGAGTCCGCGACTGTCCTCGACGCGAAGACCGTCGAAGTGAAGTTCACGGACGGCTCCGTTGTCAAGGTGACGCTGGATCAACCGCTGCCTGCCAATCAGGAGCAAGAAATCACGGTCAAGCACGAAGCTAGCGGCAAAGAGTTCAAGGTCAAAGTCACCTATGTGGTTGAAAAAGCCACGAAGGTCGAATCCGTGACAGCCGACAACCTGCGGGAAGTCCTTGTGACGTTTGACGGCAAGGTCGAAAAGGAAGTTGCGGAAGACGTTGCGAACTATCTGCTGGATGAAGCCGCTCTTGCTGTTGGCGCTCAAGCCAAGGTGCAAGACGACGAAAAATCCGTTCTGCTTTATCTGAACACGACGCTCACCAATCAAACGAAACACAAGCTGACGGTTCGGAAGGTCATCGAGAACGAACAAACGGCTGAATTCACGGTTCTCGATACGACTGTTCCGAAAGTGATTTCGATCGCCGCCAAAGGCAATAAAGCCATTAAAGTAACGTTCAGCGAACCGGTAAAGACTGCATCTGGCACGGATCGTCTGAACTACAAGCTGGATGGTTACATTGTCAACGGGAATATCACGCTTGACAAATTCAACAGAGTGGCAACGATTTCCCTGTACTCCAGCATGTCGAACGGCGAGCACAAGCTGTCCGTGTCCGGTGTACGTGACTTTGCCGACTATCCGATTGTGAATGTCACGGATCAAGCTTTCACGGTTGTCGAAGACAAAGAAGCTCCGAAGATCGATTCCGTCGTGTCCGCAACGTTGGATTATGTGACGGTCAAATTCACCGAAGAAGTCACCAATGTGAACAAAGACAACATTTACTGGTCCGACAACGGCGGTACGACGAAACACAAAGCTCGTGCTGTCTCCCAAGTTGACGAACTCACTTGGAAGTTTGACTTCACGAGCGACAGACTGCCGGCTCGGGCGACCAAGCTGTATATCGAAAATGTCGAAGACCTCTCCGGCAACAAGATTGCAGCTGGTACCTATGTTGACGTCAACCCGACGGTGGACACGGTACGTCCGGAGATCACGTACCTGGATCTCAGGAAAAATGCGGACGGCAAATACGATCCGGCAAGAAATGTTCTTGAAATTAAATTTAACAAGGATATCGGGCTGGATCAGTTTGATGCTACCAGGGGCAATGCAGATAACTTGGTTGTGAAGGATTCCGACAACAAGATTGTTGCGAAAGCCAATAGTGCTGTTTACAAGACGGACACCAATGGTAACAACATTACCAACACGCTTTTGGTCTCGCTGACGTCTGCTTTGGCTGAAACGAAAACTTACACGATCGAAGTGAAGAACGTACGGGATACTACGGCGCTTGCCAATGTGATGATTCCTCAAACCTTCACGATCTCTGTGCCGAAGATCAGCGCGCCGCAAGCTATCTCTGCGTTCCAAAGCGGCCTGAAAATTCAGGTGAACTTCGATTCGCCGATGGCCCTTGGCGGCGATGGCTCTGTGTTGGATGCCCAAAAATATATGGTTAAGTACAGCGGTTCGTGGTATACGCTGCCGTATGGAACCACCATTGCGCCGTCGTATGATAACAAATCGGTTATTATTGAGATTCCGAGCACGGCGAGAATTGATGGCATCAACCAGGTAAATCCCGCCAACATTCAAGGTATTAAAGTTACGTTGGTGAAAGACGCCAATGGCAACACGTTGGCAGGCTTGACCAAGGAGTTCAGCCCCTTTACTGCTCAAGCGCTTGAAATTGTTAAGGCTGAACTGACTGAGTCCAAGAAAGTTGTTGTGGAATTTAACAGACCGCTTTCTTATGTGTCTCATAACGACTTTGTCATCAGTGGAGCGGTGGCCGGGACTACTGTGACGGGCGCCGAGTACAAAACCGATAACGGCAAGGGTATTGTAACGCTGACATTGTCGACTGATAACTATACCGGATTTAACCTGAGTACCGTTGCAACCCCTGCTACTACCGGTTTGATCGGCGATGCTATTCGGGCAGGTCAAACTATCGCTGTTGTGGATAAAGTGAAACCGAAGTTGGTTAACAACGGTGTCAGCTATAATCCCACAACAGAAGAAATTGAGTTGACCTTTACCGAAGACATTCAACCGGTTGATCCCGCGTTGAGTGCTCATACACTTGCGAATGACTTTGTTGTAACCTACGGATTTAATGACGATAAGTTGACGCCTGGCACCGATTATACGGTAGCTCTGAATGGTACCAAAGCTACTATTAGCATCATCAAGCCTGGCTTCAACCAATCGGTAGTCAAAGTGTCGACCGCTGATACGGTGAAGTATATCGTAGACGGTAACAATAATACGATCGATTCCATTGCTTCTCAGACGGTTCCGAATGTAACTGCAGCAGGTGTACCTGCGATTGTCAGCGCAACTTTGGCTGCTAATAACTCCTACGTTGATATTACGTTCAGCGAAGGAGTTTGGGGTGATGATAGCCAGGGGAGCGCCGTTGAAGAAAGTGACTTGAACCTGGTGTTTTCTGCTAACGGTGGTACTGCAACAAACGTCGAAATTGCTTCGGTTACCAAAACTGACGGCAGTCCGCTTGCCGGCGGTGAAACAACCATCAGGGTGTATCTTACCGTAACCGGTACTCCGGATGGTAAGGAAACGATTGTGATTAGCCCTGCCGCTAACTCGATTTACGATGCGGCGGGTAGAGTTGCACCGGCAACTGTCAGCACGGGTGTTATCAACCTGAACCCGTAATTAAAGAATTTAAAAAAGGGATCAATCCTCACGGGATTGATCCCTTTTTTCTGGTACGCCCAGCATGGGCGTCATCTCTACGGTGAAAGTCCGGAATGGGGGCTGGCGAGCGCCTACCATTAGCCAAAGGCAAGGGTGCCTGCCGCGAGGCGGGATCTGAAGGAAGCCGGAGGCAAACGCACGGGCCAAGGTACACGAACTGGATTTGAGGCAGGGTTAGTCGGATGAGTTGCCCAAACACAACGAAATCCAAAGCCGCCAAGGGCTAATCCTGTAAACTCCGGTGGTCGCGGGCGGAAAGATGACGCTCTTATCTGGGGAGGCCTGCGGAATATGCGAAGTGACTTCGTAACCGCAGCCGGGAGGCTGCGCTGAATCCGCAGGAGTCAGCAGAGGCCATAGTACGGGAGTACGGGACGGAAGGAAACCGGAAGGGCCGAACCGAAGGGAGAGAAGAAACCGATGCGTTCGCGCGACAGGCAAAGACAGCCGAAAACCCCGCAAGGGGGCTGCCGGCGGGAGGCAGCGGTGAAGCCGCGAGGTACCGTCGGAGCGCCGAGTCTGTCGCCGGCACAAGTCGACCTTTCTTCTCGCGGAAGCCAAGACGACTTGCTGGAACGGATGCTGGAGGGAGGAAACCTTCGACTCGCCT
>LZRV01000075.1 GCA_002159065.1 Paenibacillaceae bacterium ZCTH02-B3
TTATCGCTCCGGCGGCTTCGGCGGCGGATACGGATACAACGGCCGCCGATACGGAAACGGCTACGGCGCCGGCGATTCCGGCTCCGCCGGATTCGGGCGGCGCTCCGGACCCGGCATCGGCGCGGGCTTGCGGGATGACGCCGTACGAAACGCCGGCTCCGCGCGGAGCGGTAACCGGAGTGCCGGAGGCGCCGGTTCCGCCGGGTCTTTCGCCGCGGATTCCTCCGCAAGCTCCGGCATTCCGGACTCTGCCGCATCCGCCGCCGGCACCGGAACGGGCCGGGGCGCGGCGGCGCTGGAAGGGCTGACCGCCGGGGACAAGGTCCGCCACGCCAAATGGGGCATCGGCACCGTGGTCGCCGTGAAAGGGACGGGCAACGACACCGAGCTGCAGATCGCTTTTCCCGCTCCCATCGGCATCAAACGGCTGCTGGCCGCGTTCGCGCCGTTGACGAAGGTATGAGGAGTCGGCGGCGCAACGAAACCGGCGGCGTGAGACATCCCCCGGCAGCGTGTCGCAGAAGGCGTATCCGTCTCAATTCTCCAGGTCGGCCCAGTTTTTCACGATCAGTTCATAACCGGTGACCCGCAAGTTACCGGCGACGGGCTGCATCCATCCTTTATCGCACAGCCGGCGCAGCATCCGGATGGCGGTTCTCGGATGGATGCCAAAGTGCCGGTACACGTCGACCGGACGGACCGGCCGGCTCAGACCCGCGGCAAACCGGACCAGCTCTTTTTCCGCGAACACGATGGGCCGCACGTTCCGGCGACCGGGCAGAAAGCGGTCCAGGAATATGCGCAGAAGCATCCGGCATTGATCCGGCCGCTCCGCCACATCGTCATAGGCCAGGGAGATCAGGCGGTAACCGACGGCCTGCAGGAACAGTTCGCGTTTCAGCTCGTTGCAAAATTTTTGGCGGTCCATGTCCCGGACGTGGGGATTGAACCCCTTGATTTCGATGAGCAGGCGAAGATTTTCCGGCGGAAGGTACGCGAAATCGGCAAAATACGAATGGCCGCGCCAATCGGTCACTTCATATTCCGGATGCAGGTGGTCGAAGTTCCCCATGAGCGGCCACCAGACATGGCGCAGAAACTCGGTTTCGGCATGACGATGGCCCCGCTCCAGCCTGCCTTTCCTTTCCCCGCTTCGCCGTGCCAAATGCCACCGGATGAACGCTGCGTGCGCCGTTGCAAAATCCGCCACTTCCCATCCTCCTCCGTAAAAAAAACGCCCCTTTATTCACTGAATAAAGGGACGTGCTTCGTCACGCTTTACTATAAATTTGCAATTTCGGAATTGGAATGTCAAGTTTGAATTGCCCAAAATTCCGGATGGACAAAAATGCCATTGATTTTCCTTTTTCATAGTCGATTGGATGAAATAGCGACAATCGTATCATTATTTTAAGCCGGCAGACCGAAATCCCACAGATTTTTCCAATTTAATGGCAAGGAATGCCATTGTTTCTTTGCACTAGCTGTTTTCATGAGAAAATAATGGCACTTTTGTCGTTGTTGTCCTCGGACGCGGTTTCGGGAATCGTCTCTGTCGTCGGTTTGCCCGAACGGGGTTTCGGGAATCGCCTCTGTCGCCGGTTAGCCCGCACGCGGTTTCGGGAATCGTCTCTGTCGCCGGTTTGCCCGCACGGGGTTTCGGGAATCGCCTCTGTCGCCGGTTTGCCCGCACGGGGTTTCGGAACTCCCGTTTGACCTGCCGCAGGTTTGCCACCCGTGAGCGCCATATGGCACAATGAATTCGGTCCCAAAAAACAAGCGAGGATCGCAAGGAGCGAGGTTGTCCCGATGCCGGATCCGCAAACGATGGAACGGATGCGCCGACTCATCGAGGAGATCGAATACCACAATTGGCGCTATTACACGCTGGACGATCCCGTGATCAGCGACGCGGAGTACGACCGGCTGTACGACGAGCTGGTCCGCCTGGAACTGGAGACCGGCGTCACGCTGCCGAACTCGCCGACGCGGCGGGTGGGCGGCGACATTTTGCCGGGCTTCGAGCCGCACCGCCACCTGGGCCGCCTGTGGAGCCTGGACAAGGTGCAGAACAAGGAGGAACTGGCCGCGTGGGCCCAGCGGGTGAGCCGCCTGATCGCCGAGCACAACGCGAGAAATCCGGACGATCCGCTGCCGCCGCCGGAGTACGCCCTGGAACTCAAGTTTGACGGGCTGACCATCAACCTGACCTACCGGAACGGCGAACTGGTGCAGGCGGCGACGCGCGGCAACGGGGAAGTCGGGGAAGGCATCCTGGCGCAGGTGAAGACGATCCGCACCGTGCCCCTCGCCATTCCGTTCAAAGACGGCGTTATCGAGGTGCAGGGCGAAGGCTACATGCGGCTTTCCGTGTTCGAGGCGTACAACCGCACCGCCCGGGAGCCGCTTAAGAATCCGCGAAACGCCGCCGCCGGCGCCCTGCGCAACCTGGACCCGCGGGTGACGGCTTCGCGGCGGCTGGACGCGTTTTTCTACAACGTCGGGTACGCCGAAGGCGTCTCCTTCGCCAGCCACCGGGAGATGATGGAGTTTTTGAGGAACAACCGGTTCCCGGTCAACCCCTACGTCCGCTATTGTTCCACCGTGGAAGAAGTGGCGGCGGAAGTGGAGCGGCTGGCCGAAAAGCGCGGCGAGTTCGACTACCTGATCGACGGCGTGGTCATCAAGCTCACCGATATGCGCACCCGGGAGGTCCTCGGCTATACCGACAAGTTCCCGCGCTGGGCGGTGGCCTTCAAGTTCGAGGCGGAAGAGGCGACCACGGTGCTCCGCGCGGTGACGTGGGAAGTCGGCCGCACCGGGAAGCTGACGCCGGTGGCGCGGGTGGAACCCGTGGAACTGGGCGGAGTGACGGTACAAAACTGCACCCTCAACAACTGGGGCGACATCGAGCGGAAACGGCTCACCCACGCACTCGGCACGCGGGTGTTCATCCGGCGTTCCAATGACGTCATTCCCGAAATTCTGGGCAAGGCCGACGACGAGCCGGGCGATGCCGTCGAACTGCCGCAGGTGTGTCCGGCATGCGGCACGCCCCTGGAATGGCGCGGCGCCCATCTGTATTGCGGCAACCGGTCCGGCTGCAAGCCGCAGGCGGTGGGGCGGCTTACGCATTTCGCCTCCCGCGACGCCATGGATATTGAAACATTCAGCGTCATGACCGCCGAACAACTGTACGACGAACTGGGCGTGCGCGATCCGGCCGACCTGTACGAGCTGGAATTCGATGAACTGGTGCGGCTGAACCGTTTCGGCCCGAAAAAGGCGGATAACCTGCTCGCGGCCATCGAAAAGTCGAAATCCCGCGACCTGGCCTCGTTCCTCCACGCTTTGGGCATTCCCAACGTGGGAAGGGCGACGGCCGTCGTGCTCGCCGGCCACTTCGGTTCGCTCGACCGGCTGATGGAAGCGGACGTGGAGGAGCTGAAGACGCTCCCCGACGTCGGGGACGTGGTGGCGGAAAGCATCCACGCCTTTTTCCGGGACCCGGACATGCTGGAATCCATCCGGCGCATGCGCGCCCGCGGCGTGAAGGCCGAGGCGGCGCAGCCCGCGCCGCAGGCGGATGCGAACCATCCTTTCTTCGGAAAAACGATCGTGCTTACGGGGACGCTGTCCCGCATGACCCGCGACGAGGCGACGAAACGCCTGGAAGCGCTGGGCGCCAAGGTGGCCGGCAGCGTCTCGCGCAAGACGGATCTGGTCATCGCCGGCGAGGCTGCCGGCAGCAAGCTGGCGAAGGCGCGGGAACTCGGCGTGCCCGTGATGGAGGACGGGGAGGAGCTGTATCGGCTGCTGGGCGCGGAATGACCTTCAGGCCGGGGAGGACGGAGCCTCCCCCGCCGCATATTTCCTTGCGCCGGACTGCATAATATAAAGCGGTGCCGCAAAAAGAAAAATTTTCCCGTTCCCCCTTGCATTTTTCTCCAATCAGGCTATAATCAAATTATAGTCAAAGAAAGTCAAAGTCAATCCGCAAACCGGATGGTCCGACCGCATAAGAAGCCTTCGTTTCGGGAGGTGACGGGGTTGCGCAATATCTCCGATCTGATCGAAAACTACCTGAAGCAGATTTTGCAAAACAGTCCGGGCGGCGTCGTGGAGATCCAGCGCAGCGAGCTGGCCGACAAGTTTTCCTGCGTTCCTTCGCAGATCAATTACGTCATCAGCACCCGCTTCACCCTGGAAAGAGGGTATTACGTCGAGAGCAAGCGGGGAGGCGGCGGATACATCCGGATCCAGCGCGTCGACCTGCCTTCGCTCGAGGCGGTCCAGAAGCACATCCGGCAGACCATCGGCGACAGCATTGACCAGGCGAGGGCGGAAGGCCTCATCTACCAGCTTCGGGAGACGGGTTATCTGACGGAAAGGGAAGCCCACATCCTGAACACGGCCATCTCCCGGGAAGTGCTGTCGATCCGGCTTCCCCAGCGGGACGAGATCCGCGCCCGCCTGCTGAAGTCGACGCTGCTGACGCTGCTGGCCAAATGATTCCCGCCGCCGGCGCCGCCCCGCGCGGGGTCCGGCGAGCCCAGACAAGGAGGCGATCGGCGTGATTTGCCAAGAATGCGGGAAACGGCCCGCCACCCTCCATTTCACGAAAATCGTGAACGGGGAAAAATCCGAATTGCACATCTGCGAGGCCTGCGCAAGGGAAAGGGGCGAGATCATTCCCGGCACCGGAGGCGGGTTTTCCATCCACAACCTGCTTTCCGGGCTGCTGGATTTTGAACCGGCGGAGACCGGCATCAAGCCGGTCCTGCGCTGCGAGACGTGCGGCATGACCTACTCGCAGTTCGGCAAGATCGGCCGGTTCGGCTGCGCCGATTGCTACCGGACGTTCGCGGATCGCCTGGAACCCATGCTGAAGCGCGTGCAGGGCGGCAAAGTGCATGTGGGCAAAGTCCCGCGGCGTGCCGGCGGCAAAATGCGGACGAAACGGGAGATCGAGAGGCTCAGGCGGGAACTGCAGCTCAGCGTCGAACGGGAGGACTTCGAGACGGCCGCCCGGCTGCGCGACCGCATCCGCGAACTGGAGCGGGAAATCGGGTAGCGGCGGCAAGGAAAGGAGGATGGCGCATGGGCAAGCATGCTTTTACGCGGCAGGCGCTCAGCCCCTGGATGAAAGAGGGCGGGCCCGAATCGGACGTGGTGCTCAGCAGCCGCATCCGTCTGGCGCGCAACCTGCGCAACAGGCCTTTTCCGCTGCGGGCGACGCCGGCCCAGTCCGCGGAAGTGCTGGACCAGCTGATGGATCTCGCGGAAAGCGGCCGCCTGGGCGGCATGGGGCCGCTGGAGGCCATTCGCGTCGACGACCTGACCGATCTGGAAAAAATGGTGCTTGTGGAAAAGCACCTCATCAGCCCGGCGCTGGCCAACGAATCCCGGAGCGCCGGCGTGATCCTCTCGAACCGCGAAAACATCAGCGTCATGATCAACGAGGAAGACCATCTGCGCATCCAATGCCTGAGCCCCGGCTTCCAGGTGCGGGAAACCTGGGACTGGGCCAGCAAGATCGACGACCTGTTCGAAGAAAATCTGGAATATGCGTTCGACGAAAAGCTCGGTTACCTGACCAGCTGCCCGACCAACGTCGGCACGGGGCTCCGCGCTTCCGTCATGATGCATCTGCCCGCGCTGGTGATCACCGGGCAGATCAACCGGATTCTGTCCGCCGTCACCCAGGTCGGGCTCGCCGTGCGCGGACTGTACGGCGAAGGAAGCGAGGCCACCGGCAACCTGTTCCAGGTGTCCAACCAGACCACCCTTGGCCAGTCGGAGACGGAGATCATCGACAACCTGTACCGGGTGACGCGCCAGATCATCGACCAGGAACGGGAAGCCCGCCGCCGGCTGCTGGCGGAGTCCCGCCTGCGCATCGCGGACCGCGTCCGCCGTTCTTACGGCATCCTGCGGTATGCGGAAATCATCGACTCCAAGGAGTCGGCCCAGCGGCTTTCGGACCTGCGGCTGGGCGTAAGCCTCGGCCTGGTGCCGGAAGTGAACGAGCAGATGCTGAACGAGCTTCTGGTCAGCACGCAGCCGGGCTTCCTGCAGCACACCCACGGCGGCGCGCTGAGCCCGGAACAGCGGGACGCCAAGCGTGCGGAACTCATCCGCAGGCGCCTGGCTGATGCGGGCTGAGGGCGGGGAATGCCCGGCGGCGGTGAGGCTTGCATGGAGACCGGCCCGGAGGCCGGCCGTTCACGGCCGGACAGCCGGACCGGAGACGGCAAGGAAAAGTCCGGAAAACTGTGCGGAAAAGCACGGAAGTTTCACGAGCAACCCGACATGATGATTAACAGGAGGTGTTTTCCCATGATGTTTGGCAGATTTACGGAACGCGCGCAGCGGGTGCTGGCGCTGGCCCAAGAGGAAGCCGTTCGCCTGGGACACAACAACATCGGCACGGAACACATCCTGCTGGGCCTGATCCGCGAGGGCGAAAGCATCGCGGCCAAGGCGCTGATCGGACTCGGTCTGGGCCTGGAGAAAATCCAGGCGGAAGTCGAAGCCCTCATCGGCCGCGGGCATGAGCATCCGACCAACATCGCCTACACGCCGCGCGCGAAGAAAGTGATCGAACTGTCGATGGACGAAGCGCGGAAACTGGGACATACCTATGTCGGCACGGAACATATCCTGCTCGGGCTCATTCGCGAAGGTGAAGGCGTGGCGGCCCGGGTGCTGAACAACCTTGGGATCAGCCTGAACAAGGCCCGCCAGCAGGTGCTGCAGCTTCTGGGCAGCAGCGAGGTCATGCAGGCCAGCCACGGCCCGGCGGCCAACGTGGCCACGCCGACGCTGGACAGCCTGGCCCGCGACCTGACGGCGGCGGCCCGGGAAGGCAACATCGACCCGGTCATCGGCCGGCAGAAGGAAATCGAGCGGGTCATCCAGGTGCTGTCCCGCCGGACGAAGAACAACCCCGTGCTGATCGGCGAGCCGGGCGTCGGCAAGACGGCCATCGCGGAAGGCCTGGCGCAGAAGATCGTCAACAACGAGATTCCGGAGACGCTGCGGGACAAACGGGTCATGACGCTGGATATGGGCTCCGTCGTGGCCGGCACGAAGTACCGCGGCGAATTCGAGGACCGGCTGAAGAAAATCATGGATGAAATCCGCCAGGCGGGCAACATCATCCTGTTCATCGACGAGCTGCACACGCTCATCGGGGCGGGCGGCGCGGAGGGCGCCATTGACGCCTCCAACATCCTGAAGCCGGCCCTCGCCCGCGGCGAGCTGCAATGCATCGGCGCCACCACGCTGGACGAATACCGCAAGTACATCGAGAAAGACGCCGCGCTGGAGCGCCGCTTCCAGCCGATCATGGTCGACGAGCCCACGCCGGAGGAAACGATCCAGATCCTGCACGGGCTGCGCGACCGCTATGAAGCGCATCACCGGGTGAAGATCACCGACGAGGCGATCGAGGCCGCGGTCAAGCTGTCCGACCGGTACATCACCGACCGGTTCCTGCCCGACAAGGCCATCGACCTGATCGACGAAGCCAGCTCGAAGGTGCGCCTGCGCTCCTTCACGGTGCCGCCGAACCTGAAGCAGCTCGAGCAGCGCCTGGAGGAAATCCGCAAGGAGAAGGACGCCGCCGTGCAAAGCCAGGAGTTCGAAAAGGCGGCCGCCCTGCGCGATACGGAGCAGAAGATCCGCGAAGAGCTGGAGATCACCAAGAACCAGTGGAAGGAAAAGCAGGGACGCACCGACTCCGAGGTGACGCCGGAAGACATCGCGCAGGTGGTGGCCAGCTGGACCGGCATTCCGGTGGCGAAGCTGAAGGAGGAGGAAACGGAACGGCTGCTCAAGATGGAGGACATCCTGCACGCCCGCGTCATCGGCCAGGACGAGGCGGTCGCCGCGGTGGCCCGCGCCATCCGCCGCGCCCGGGCGGGGCTGAAGGATCCGAAGCGGCCGATGGGTTCGTTCATCTTCCTCGGTCCCACCGGCGTCGGCAAGACCGAGCTGGCGCGCGCCCTGGCCGAAGCGCTGTTCGGCGACGAGAACGCGGTCATCCGCATCGACATGTCCGAATACATGGAGAAGCATTCCACCTCGCGGCTCGTCGGGGCGCCTCCGGGGTACGTCGGCTACGAGGAAGGCGGCCAGCTGACCGAGAAGGTGCGCCGCAAGCCGTATTCCGTGGTGCTGCTGGACGAAATCGAGAAGGCGCACCCGGAAGTGTTCAACGTGCTGCTGCAGGTGCTGGAGGACGGCCGGTTGACCGACTCGAAGGGCCGCACCGTCGACTTCCGCAACACGCTGATCATCATGACGTCCAACGTCGGAGCCGAGCAAATCAAGCGCAGCTCCACGCTGGGCTTCACGGCGGCGCAAAATGCGGAGCGGGATTACGAAAACATGAAGGACAAAGTTCTCGCCGAGCTGAAAAAGACGTTCCGTCCGGAGTTCCTGAACCGGATCGACGAAACCATCGTGTTCCATCCGCTGAACGAAGAGCACATCGAGCGCATCGTCGTGCTGATGGCCGACGAGCTGCGCAAGCGGCTGAAGGAACAGGACGTGGAGTTCGAGCTGACCGACGCCGCCGTCAAATTCCTGGCCAAGGAAGGATACGATCCGCAGTACGGCGCGCGTCCGCTGCGCAGGGCGATCCAGAAGCACATCGAAGACCGGTTGTCGGAGGAACTGCTCAAGGGCAACATCAAAAAGGGCGACCGGCTGGTCATCGACGAGGAAAACGGCGAACTGACCGTCCGGCAGCAGCAGGAAGCGCCCAGCCAGGTGTGACGCGACGGCGCCGGACGTCCGCCGGTTGACTGAAACCCCGCCCCATCGCATATCAAGTTTCCAGCGATGGGGCGGGGTTTTCGTTGTTCCCGGGATTCCCCGCGGTGGCATCGGGAAGGCGGTTCCTCGGTTGGGGAAACCGGCATAAGCTGTAGCGACGCGGGGAACCGGGCGGCGGTGTTTTGGAGTGCGGTGTTTTCAGGAAGGCGCGAAGGGGTGGCGGCGATGTTTTGGCTAAGACGCGGCATGCGCCTGCGGGGGAGCGGGCCGTTGTGGCGGCCTGTCCGGCTCCGGCGAAGGCGGGGCGGGTTTCGTCCGGCGGGGCGGCTGCGGATCGCATCGTTTCTTCCGGCAAGGCGGCCTCGGGCTTTGCCGTTTCATCCGGCAGCGCGGGTCCGCGTCTCGTCGTTTCGCCCCCGGCGCCGGCGGCGCGGATTCGGCCGGCTGCTCCTGATCGCGTTTTTTTGCGTCATTCTCCTGCCGCTTCTGCTCCCGCTGATCAAGCTGGTTGTCGTCCTGCTGTTTGCCCTCGGCACCTTCGCGGCTTTTCTCCTGCTGCTCGCGATGATCCGGTTCTTATGGCTGTGGTGGCGCTGATGAAAAGATGGTAAACTTTATGAAGTGTAAGAAGCTTCCGGCGGCGGAAGGGAGTCGAGGCGGGGCCGTGGTCAGGCCGAAGATCAAATTCGTCTGCATGGAATGCGGCACGGAATCGCCCAAATGGATGGGCCGGTGTCCCGGCTGCCAGGCGTGGAACACGATGACCGAGGAAATCGAGGCGCCTTCCGGCGGTAAGGGAAGTCCTGGACGCGGACGCGAGGGGGCCAAGGATCCCCCGCGTTCCATCGCGCAGCTGGAAGCGGGCCGGGAGCCGCGTTTTTCCACGGGATTCGGGGAACTGGACCGCGTGCTGGGCGGCGGGCTGGTTCCGGGGTCGCTGCTCCTCGTCGGCGGCGATCCGGGCATCGGCAAGTCGACGCTGCTCATCCAGATGTCCCACGCCCTGGCGCTCCGGGAGCTCACCGTGCTGTATGTTTCCGGCGAGGAATCGGCGGGGCAGGTGAAGCTTCGCGCGGACCGGCTGGGAACGCTGGCGCCGCGGCTGTTCGTGCAGTGCGAGACGAACCTCGACCGGGTGGAGGATGCGGTGGAATCGGTCAGGCCGGATTTTCTGGTCATCGACTCCATCCAGACGATGTACGGACCGGACATTCCGTCCGCGCCGGGAAGCGTTTCCCAGGTGCGCGAATGCACCGGGCGGCTGCTGCGCCTGGCGAAAGGACGCAACATGGCCACGGTGCTGGTCGGCCACGTCACCAAGGACGGCTCCATCGCCGGCCCCCGGCTGCTCGAGCACATGGTCGACACCGTGCTTTATTTCGAAGGGGACCGGCATCATACATATCGCGTGTTGCGCGCCATCAAGAACCGCTTCGGACCGACCAACGAAATCGGCGTCTTCGAAATGGCGGAAAGCGGCCTGCGTGAAGTGCCCAATCCGTCGGAGCTGTTTCTCTCGGAACGGCCGCTGGGCGTGGCGGGCTCCTGCGTGGTCGCCAGCCTGGAAGGTTCCCGGCCGCTGCTCGTGGAGCTCCAGGCGCTGGTGGCGCCGACCCATTTTCCGTCGCCCCGAAGGATGACCGCCGGATGGGACCACAACCGGCTGGCTTTGGTCATCGCCGTGCTGGAGAAACGGATGGGGTTTTTCTTCCAGAATCATGATGCCTATCTCAACGTGGCGGGCGGCGCCCGGCTGGCGGAACCGGCGGCGGACCTGGCCGCGGCGGTATGCCTGGCTTCCAGTTTCCGGGACGTGCCCACGCGCCCCTACGACGTGGTGTTCGGGGAAGTCGGGCTTACCGGGGAAGTGCGCGCCGTGGCGAGGGCCGAACAGCGGGTGAAGGAAGCCCGCAAACTGGGGTTCAAACGCGTGATCCTGCCCGCGGGCAGCATGAAAGGATGGCGGCCTCCGCCCGGCATCGAGCTGATCGGCGTCCACACCGTGGCCGATGCGCTGCGCGCCGCCCTGGATCAGGGGTGACACCATACGATGAAGGAAAGGGAAGAGGATCTGATGCACCAGCTGCTTCCGATGGTTGCCCCGGGAACGCCGTTCCGGGAAGCGCTGGAAAACATCCTTCGCGCCAAGACGGGGGCGCTCATCGTCGTCGGCGGCGGGCCTGAAGTGATGGCGCTGGTGGACGGGGGTTTCGCCATCGGCTGCGATTTCAGCCCGAATATTTTGTACGAACTGGCCAAAATGGACGGCGCGATCATCCTGAGCGACGACGCCAGGAAAATTTTGTACGCCAACACCCAGCTCATCCCCGACTCGTCCATCCCGTCCACGGAAACGGGCATCCGGCACCGGACCGCGGAGCGGGTCGCCAAGCAGACGGGCAAACTCGTCGTTTCCATCTCGCAGCGCCGGAATGTCATCACGCTGTACCAGGGCAATCTGCGTTACACGCTCCGGGATGTGGGCGTCATCCTGACGAAGGCCAACCAGGCCATCCAGACGCTGGAGCGTTACCAGGCGGCGTTCCAGCAGGCCATCACCAACCTGTCCGCCCTCGAATTCGAGGAACAGGTGACGATGCACGACGTGACCCACGTGCTGCAGCGTCTGGAGATGGTGCTCCGGATCAAGGGGGAAATCCGCCGCTACGCGCTGGAGCTCGGCCATGAAGGCCGGCTGGTCGGCATGCAGCTGGAGCAGCTGGCCGGCAACGCGGAGGAGGAAATGCGCCTTCTGCTCAAGGATTACGCCCGCGAAAACAGCGAGGAGAAAATCCGGGAAATCCAGCAGAATCTGAAAAAGCTGCCCTCCGAAGAGCTGCTTGATGCGGGTCAGGTGCTGCGTCTCCTGGGCTACGGATCGGTGGGCGCCGCCGCGGAGGAAGGATTCCTGCCCCGGGGCTACCGGTTGCTGAACAAGATCCCGCGCCTGCCGTCGCTGATCATCCACAATCTGGTGGAACGGTTCGGAACCCTGTCGCAAATCATGGCGGCTACCATCGAGGAACTGGACGACGTGGACGGCATCGGCGAAATCCGCGCCCGTTCCATCCGGGAAGGCCTGCGGCGCATCCGCGAGCAAGTCTTGATTGACAGACATCTTTGAACGGTTTTAGAATGAGGAGACGGCATTGCGCCGGAGGACGGGACGAAAGTTCGGGGTGAATCCGATGGTGGCCAGATCGATTCCCAACCTGTTTACGATCGGCAATCTGTTTTTGGGTATTCTGGCAATTATTTGGGCTTTTCAGAACCGCGCGTCCGAAGCGGTTTTGCTGGTGTTTTTGGCCATGCTGCTGGACGGCCTGGACGGCCGCGTGGCCCGGGCGCTCAACGCCCAAAGCGAGTTCGGCAAGGAGCTCGATTCGCTGTCCGACATCGTCTCCTTCGGCGTCGCACCCGCGTTCATCATGTACCAAGCCGCTTTCGCGTCGCTGGAACCCGCCGCGCTGGTGTGGACGGTGACGGCGTTCTTCCCGATCTGCGGCGCGCTGCGGCTGGCCCGCTACAATGTCCGGGACGGCATCCCGGGATATTTCGTCGGGCTGCCCATTCCCGCGGCGGGCGGCGTGCTGGCCGCGCTGGCGGTGTTCGCGGAAGACCTGGACGTGTCGCTGCTCATGCTCAGCATGGTGGCGCTTTCGTTCCTGATGATCAGCACGACCAAGTATCCCAACTTCAAAAAGTTCGGCCTGCCGAAACCGGCGATCTGGGCGGTGCCGCTGGTAGTCGCCGGGGCGGCGGCGCTGGCGTGGCTGTTCCCGCGCGGCATCGCGCACGTAGCCTTGGGGATGCTGCTCCTCTACGCCCTGTGGGGATTCAAGCGGAGTGTCAAGCGGCTGTTCCGGCGGGTCCGCCGCCGGAGTTTCCGCGCGAAAGAGGCGGAACGGGAACACCACAGCGCCTGAGACGGGCTGGGAAGAGGACAAAATCGAAAGGGAGAACCCGCGGGCGGGTTGATCCGCGGGATCTCCCTTTTTGTTTTGCCAGAAGCATGGGGATCGGCGCACCCCGGCGGTCCGGCTTCTTCCGGCTTCCGCCGCGTTGCTCGCCCGGCGTGCCGTTCACCCCGGCGCGTCGGGCGTCCGGGTGCGCCTGTCATCCCGGATTGCCGGTCACTTGGCCAGCGTCGGTTATTCCGGCGTGTCAATACCCCCGTGCGCCGGTCAGGTCAGGTTGAAGAGGCCGAGGGTGGCGCATTTTTTGATTTCTTCGTCCACGATTTCCTCGAAGCCGATGTCGAGCAAAGAGCAAAGGGCGGCGAAATAGAAGAGGGTCTTGCCCATTTCGGAGCGTACGAAATCCCGGCAGTGTTCGCACAGCTGTCCCGACATGTGGGATCTGGACAGATGCCGGATTTCGTCGAGCCGTTGCGCTTGCGAGAAGGGCTGCTGCCGGGCATTCAGCTCGATGCACCCGCATTCGGTGACGGCTTTGGCCACCGCCCGGTTGACGGACGCGGATGACTGGCTGAGTTTCGTCATGGCGTCCAGCAGGCTGCGATCGCGGAGCAACAGTTCGGATACCTGCCGCTGGAAATGCTCGAGTTTCGATGCGCTCATCCCTTGCCAACCTCCGCGCTCGGTGTGTGGAACAACCTTTTTCGATTCTCAATTATAAGGGAAAATGGGGCTGAATTCCAAGCTCAGTTTGCCATGGGCGAATTTGGCACATACTGTTAACGGATTTTGCAAAGACAGGGAGTGATCGCATGTTGATAAAACGCGTCTTGCAAATTGCAGGCATTCTGGCGGGTTGGCTGGCGGCCCGGGAATGGGGAGCCGGATGGGCGGACGCCCGGGGAGCCTGGATGGGAGGCGCGCCGGCGGGATCCGGATTTGAAAGCGCGCTGACGGCGGCGTTGGGGGCCATCATCGGGCTGCTTGCGGCCACCGTGGTCGCCGGACCCGTGGCCGCCCGGCTGACGCAGGGCATCAACCGGCTGACGTCGCTGCCCGCGCCGGATCTTTTGGCCGGGGCGGCGGGCGCCATGCTGGGGCTGGCCGCGGCGGCGCTGGCGTATCCTTTTCTGTCGGACATTCCCCGTTTCGGGGAGCTGCTGGCGGCGCTTTTGGCCCTGATCCTGGTCCATTCGGGCGTCCGCATCGCCTGGCGCAAAAAGGACGAGCTGGCCGAATTGCTCGCGCGCGGAGGGGCTTCGGCCGATGAGGAGGCAGAGGCGCCCCGCCCGGGGGAACACAAGATCCTGGACACCAGCGTCATCATCGACGGCCGGATCGCGGACATCTGCAAAACCGGGTTCATCGAGGGCACGCTGGTCATTCCGGAATTCGTGCTGGAGGAGCTGCAGCACATCGCCGATTCCTCCGACCTGCTCAAGCGCAACCGCGGCCGGCGGGGCCTGGACATCCTGAACAAGATCCAGAAGGAACTCGATGTGAAGGTCCTGATCTATGAAGACCCGAACGAGGAACGGGAAAGCGGGGACGTGGACGGCCGGCTGGTCAAGCTGGCCAAGGCGCTGGGCGGCAAGGTGGTGACCAACGACTTCAACCTGAACAAGGTGTGTGAACTGCAGGGCGTGTCGGTGCTCAACATCAACGATCTGGCCAACGCCGTCAAGCCGGTGGTGCTGCCCGGCGAGGAGATCGTGGTGCACGTGATCAAGGACGGCAAGGAACACGGCCAGGGAGTCGCCTACCTGGACGACGGCACGATGATCGTGGTGGAGAACGGACGGGATTACATCGGCTCGACGATGGAGGTGCTGGTCACCAGCGTGTTGCAGACGTCCGCCGGCCGGATGATCTTCGCCAAGCCGAAGGTGTTCGAAAAGGCGCTGTAATGGCGGCGCTTAAAACCGGCGGGTAGGCGGGAGGACGGCGCTTCCGAGCACGCTGCAAGGCGTTGCAAGGCGGGAAGGCGGGAGGGAGAAACGGGCGATTCGGACCGGTCCGGACGCGGGGAAGACGGGAAGGGCGGGAAGCGGCTTTCTGCGGCGTCGTCTTATGAAAAACGGTTGGAAAAATGCCGGCGGCGCGTTATGATGATATTGGCGCAGGAAAAACGGGCGGGATGCCGGAGGGGTCCCGCCTTTGCGCTGTTTGGCCGGTGCGTCCGGCCGAGGCGAAAGGGGAAATCCGCGGATGAGATGGGGAGCGGTGATCGTCGCCGCCGGCAGCGGAAAACGCATGGGCGCGCGGGAAAACAAGGTGTTTCTGCCTCTCGGGGGGAAACCGATCCTGGCGCATGCCCTGGCGGCGTTTGAGGCCTGCGCGGCGGTGGAATCCGTGGTGGTGGTCGCCGCGCCGGGAGAACGAGAACGGGCGGCGGCAGTCTGCGCGGAAGCCGGCTGCCGGAAGGTGAGCGCCATCGTGGAAGGCGGGGCGGAGCGGCAGGACAGCGTTCGTGCCGGCCTGGACGCCCTGGACACGGACGGGGTGCTCGTCCATGACGCAGCCCGGCCGCTGATCACGCCGGAGAAGATCGAAGCCTGCCGCCGCGCCGCCGAGGCGTGCGGGGCGGCCGCGCTGGCCGTGCCGGTTCACGATACGATCAAGGTGACGGACGGGCGCGGCTGGATCGTGGCCACGCCGGATCGCCGGACATTGTGGGCGGTGCAGACGCCGCAGGCGTTCCGCCGGGAAGAGCTGGCGGAAGCGCACCGGCTTGCGGTGGCGGACGGCTTCCGGGCGACGGACGATGCGATGCTGCTGGAACGCCTCGGCCGCCGGGTGGCGGTGGTGGAAGGCGACTATGCCAACGTGAAAATCACGACGCCGGAGGATCTGGAGCTGGCCGAACGGCTGCTTACGAGGCGCGGGAACGGGCGCGGGACCGGGGAGGATTCCGTTGCGATGGAGAATGTGAAAGAACACGACATGCCGGAAGCCGGGGCGGAATCCACGGAAGAGGCGGACAAGCCGTTCGTGCGGAAACCTGACGCGATCCGGATCGGGCAGGGATTCGACGTCCACCGGCTGGCGGAAGGGCGCCCGTGCATCATCGGCGGCGTGCGCATTCCCCATGACAAAGGGCTCCTGGGCCATTCGGACGCCGACGTGTTGCTGCACGCCATCGCCGACGCGATTTTGGGGGCGCTGGCCCTGGGCGACATCGGACGGCATTTTCCGGACACCGATCCGGCTTATGCCGGCGCGGACAGCATGATGCTGCTCGCCCGGGTGTGGGCGCTGGCCAGGGAGCGCGGTTACCGGCTGGGCAATGTCGACGCGACGGTCATCGCCCAGGAGCCGAAAATGGCGCCCCACATTCCCGCCATGCGCGCCAACATCGCCCGGGTGCTCGAATGCGATACGGAACGGGTGAGCGTCAAGGCGACCACTTCCGAGCGCCTCGGTTTCACCGGACGCGGGGAGGGCATCGCCGCCCAGGCGGTTGTATGCCTTGTCGGCGATGTGCTATGATGCAGGAATAGAGCGCCAGCGAGGGCGCCCGCACGGGAGGATGGGCCATGAGCGGCAAGGTTCGCGTGCGTTACGCGCCGAGTCCGACGGGACATCTCCACATCGGCAACGCGCGCACGGCGATTTTCAATTACCTGTTCGCCCGCCATCACGGGGGAGATTTCATCATTCGCATCGAAGACACGGATGTCAAGCGCAACGTGGCCGGCGGCGAGGAGAACCAGCTGGCCTACCTGAAATGGCTCGGGGTGGACTGGGACGAAAGCGTGGACCGTCCCGGCGACTGCGGACCGTACCGGCAGACGGAGCGTCTGGACATCTACCGGAAATACTGGCAGGACCTGCTCGACCGGGGCCTGGCCTACCGCTGCTACTGCACGGAAGAAGAGCTGGAACGGGAACGCGAGGAACAGATCGCGCAGGGTCTCAACCCTCGGTACTCCGGCAAGTGCCGGGACCTGTCCGCCGGGGAACAGGCGCGCCTGGCGGCCGAAGGCCGGGAAGCCAGCGTGCGTTTCCGCGTGCCCGAGGGGCGGACCTATGCGTTCCAGGACATGGTGCGGGGCACCATTGCCTTCCGTTCGGAGGATTTCGGCGATTTCGTCATCGTGAAAAAAGACGGCATTCCAACCTACAATTTCGCCGTTGTCGTGGACGACCATCTCATGGGCATCACCCACGTGCTGCGCGGCGAAGACCATATCACCAACACGCCCCGGCAGCTCATGATTTACGAGGCGTTCGGCTGGACCCCGCCGGAGTTCGGCCACATGACCCTGATTGTAAACGAGCAGCGCAAAAAGCTGTCGAAGCGTGACGAATCCATCATCCAGTTCATCGAGCAGTACGACAAGCTGGGCTACCTGCCCGAGGCCCTGTTCAACTTCATCGCCCTTCTGGGCTGGTCGCCGGAAGGGGAGCGGGAAATCTATTCGCGGGAAGAACTCATCGAGATCTTCGACGCGAGCCGGCTGTCGAAGAGCCCGGCCGTGTTCGATTCGGCCAAGCTCCTCTGGATGAACCAGCACTATCTGAAGGCGGCGCCGGCGGAGCGGGTCGTGGCCATGTGCGTGCCGCATCTGCAGGCCGCCGGCCGGCTGCCGGAGCAACCTTCGGAGGCCGACCTGGATTGGGCCTCGGCGCTGGTGGAGCTTTTTCGCGATCATCTGCGTTACGCAGCAGAAATCGTTCCGCTCTCCGACATGTTTTTCGGCGATGCGCCGGAGCCCGGCGAGGATGGCCGCGCCGTGCTGGCCGAACCGACGGTTCCGGCGGTGCTGGAGGCGTTCCGGCGGCGGGCGGAGGCGGCCGCGCCGGAAGAATTCGGCAGGGAACGGATCCAGGCCATGCTCAAGGCGGTGCAGGCGGAAACCGGCGCCAAGGGCAAAGCGCTGTTCATGCCGATCCGCGTGGCGCTCACCGGCCAGACGCACGGCCCCGACCTGGCCGGCTGCATCCGGGTGCTCGGCCGCGATGAAACGCTGCGGCGGCTGGGCAAGACGCTGGAGCAACTCGGAGCGGCCGGCGCGTGACGCGCTCCCGGGGGAGCCCGAGGCGAATGCGGCGGTTGCCGGTGAACCCGGGAGACGAACCGGGCCGGGAAGAAAGCCGGGATGGAAAGGGCGTACGGCGGCCGGCGGCGACACAAGCGTGGTGTTCGGTCGAAAGCCGGGACGGATAGGGCGTACGGCGGTCGGCGGCGACACCAACGTGTTCTCCGGTTAAAAGCGGCATGTGCGCGTTATCCGGACAACAACGCCAAAAATGCGCTTATTTTTCGGTTTTCATGGGTTCTTGGGCGAAATAGCGACAATTTTATATTTATTTTTCGGCGCTTCTCCGGAGATCACACAGTATTTTCCAATTTAATGGCACAAAGTGCTTTTATCTTTCCAACAAGTCCATTTACATGGAAAAATAAATGCACTTTTGTCGCTGTTCGCCTTCACCGTGCCAGGGCGGCGGGCCAAATTGGAACGAGATCTATTTAGCCCCCTAATCCCTTTGGACACTCCGACCACTGTCAATTAGACTGAAGGTGGTGGAGTTATCCATGAAACGACGGTTCCGTTGCCCTGTCCAAACCAAGAAGGAACTGGTGGCGGAAGTCATGATGGGCTGTCGCACCGAGGTGGTGGCCCGCC
>LZRV01000076.1 GCA_002159065.1 Paenibacillaceae bacterium ZCTH02-B3
ATCGAAGCGAGGTGATTCACCTGACGGGAGACAGCTACCGGCTCAAGCACCGCCAAACCATATTTGGAAATTTCTAGTTGTTGAAAATAAATTCGCGAAATTTGTTCAAAGGTACTTGACGGTTACACCGCAAGGGCAACTGCTACGACAACGCCTGCATCGAATCGTTCCACAGCGTACTCAAAAAGGAACTCGTTTATCTGGAAAAGTTCAAGACCCGCAAGGAAGCGCAAAGTAAGATTTTTGAATATATCGAGTTTTTCTACAATCGCAAACGAGTCCATTCGGCGATCGGGTATCTCACACCCATTCAATGCGAACAAATGTACGATTGTGTTGCGTAATTTTCTCGATTCCATGTGTCCAATCTATTGACAGAGGTCCACGTCACGCCAACAGTTTTGACGTCTGATGGGGAGGAACTGCCGGAGGCTGTAGTTCAACCGCAAAACAGGGAACAAATTCATAACCTGGTCCGACGGGCGAATTTCCATTGTGTTCTTTTCTAGCAATGGGGGTCCGCCAGTTCAATGATGGTGGCGTCTTGATGGACTTGTCCGACTATCCGAAACGGCTCATGATCGACTGGGGAAACATGCTGGCGATCGTAACCCTTTTCAATTTTTCTTTTCGTCTGTATCAAGGACAAAACCGGATTTGAACACTGCGCTCACTCCTTTTGAATTCATATGTTCGACAAAATGCTGGAATATCCTGCAAAAGAAATAGTCCCGGGCATCGGGACAATTTTTTCATGTCTTTTATACATGAGAGTAGAGTGTCTTGCATGGTAGTAATAACAAATTTTATATACCTTTCATACACGAGAGTTCCATGTCCACCGGACATGCGAACAGCGTGCGGGACATGCTCTCGCGGCTGGAGACGATGGTGCTGGCCGCCGGAGAGATGCCGCTGGCCGCGGTCCGCCGGCAGATCGCTTCGGCCATCGACATCATGGTGCACCTGGGCCGTTTCCGCGACCGCAGCCGAAGGGTGATGGAAATTTGCGAAGTGGCGGGCTGCGACTTCGGGGAAATCGAGATCAGAACCCTGTTTCGGTTCGAGGAGGATGCTGAAGCGATCGGGGCCGGTTCGGCGCCGGACAGGAAGGAGGCAGCACCAGACCGGGCGGAGGCGGCGCCAGGCAAGCCGGATGCGGCATCGGGCAGGGCGGACGCGGCACCGGTGTCCGGCCGTCTGGTCCGGGTCGGTGAACTCAGCCGCACCCGGAAGATGGCGTTTGCGGGGCTGGAGATTCCGGGAACCGTGATGATGGCGAAGCGGGAGGGGCTTGGGGACGGATGAATCGGGAAAACGATCGCGAAATGCCGGCGGACTACCGGCAATACCGTCTGACGCGGACGCAGCGGATCGCGTTTGCCCTGGCGGGATGCAACGCCGTTTTTGCCGCCGCGTGGTTCGTTTACGGCCATCCGCTGGCGGGGCTGCTGCTTTCGCCGGCGGGTCTTCTGGCCCCCCGCCTGGCGGCGGGCGCCCTGCTGAAACGCCGCAGGGAACGGCTGCGCCGGGAATTCAAGGACATGCTGCAGGCGCTTTCGGCGCTTTTGTCCGCCGGGCGCTCGGTGGAAAACGCCTTTCAGGCGCTGGAATCGGAACTGAAGCTGATGATGGCGCACAGCCGGTCGGATCTGCTGCGGGAAATCCGCATCATTGCCGCCCGGCAGCGCAACGGCGCGCCCCTTGAAGAGGCTTTGCGCGACTTTGCGGTGCGGGCGGGCATGGAGGAGGTCGACCGTCTGGCGGAAGCCCTGGCCGTCTGCAAAAAGACGGGGGGCGACCTGGTCGATGTCGTGCGGCGCACCTCCGTCTGGATCGGCGAAAAAATGGAAGTGGAAATGGAAGTGGCGGTCGTGACGGCGCAAAAGCGATTCGAAGCCCGGGTGATGATGGCCATGCCGTTCGTGTTCGTGGGCCTTTTGCAATGGATCGCTCCGGATTACATGGCGTATCTTCGGCACGGGCCGGGGCTGGTCGTGATGACCGTCTGCTTGCTGCTCCTTGCGGCCTGCGGCCTGTGGATCAAGCGAATCATGGAGATTCTCCCATGATGGCGGCGGCCGTCGAGCGGGGATGGCCGCTCCTTGTGACGTCGGCGCTGATCGCGGCCTACGGTTGGGCGGCCTGGCGGCGTTTTCGCCTCTCGGGAGCGTGGCCGGCGGACTGGACGGAACCGGTCAGGCATTGGCTGGAAACGCCGGCGGTTTGGACGCGCCTGCAGCCGATGCTGGAACGGCCGCAATCGGCACTGGTGTTTCTGGAAGGCGATTGCGGGAAGGAGCGGCTGGCGCGATGGATAGCGGAGGGGGCGGGCATCGCGGGAATTTTGCTGGCAGCCGGCGGATTCATGGCGTGGCTGGCCGGCGAACCCGGGCTGCTTTTGCTTTTTGCGGTGCTGGCCGTGGCGACGCCTTTCCTCCGGTGGAAGGATCTGCGGAACAAAGCGGACAGCCGCCGGCGGCAGATGCGCCGCGAATTGCCGGAACTGCTCACCCGGCTGGTGATCGTCGTCAACGCCGGGGAAAACGTGCTGCGCGCCCTGGAACGATGCGCGGCGCGAGGCAAGCCGGGCGGTCGTCCGGAGGGGGATCGCCCGGTGCCGGGTGTTGGCCCGACGCCAGGCACTCCGGCAGGCGCCGTCCGGAAGCCTGTTTTTTGTCAAGCAAAATTGCCCAAAAAAATCGTGTGTTTTTACCCATCATCGTCATGGGTATTTTTTACCGTTGTTTCATCAGCGCATGCTTCATCCTATAGCTTTCGCCTTCGAATACGAGAAGGTCTCCATGGTGCGCGAGGCGGTCAATCATCGCGGCGGCCATCTGGTCATCGGTGAAGACGGATCCCCATTTTGAGAATTCCAGATTCGTTGTAATAATCAGGCTCCGGCTTTCATAGCTGTCGGCTATGACGCGAAACAACAACTGCGAGCCTTCCCGGTCAACGGGCACGTATCCCCACTCATCCAGGATAAGCAGCTCAGTACGCTGGATCTCCTTCATGAGCCGCTCCAAAGTGCCGCTGCGCTTGGCCTCCGCCAGCCGCATGACCAGTTCCGCCACCGTGTAGAATTTGACGGCCATTCCCATCTCGCAGGCCCGGATTCCCATCGCAATCGCCAAATGCGTCTTTCCTGTGCCCACAGGGCCGTAAAGCACCAGATTGCGCTTCGCCTGTATAAACACCGCGTCCGTCAGATCGCTCCACTTCAGGGAGGTCGGCAGCTTGACGCCTTGCCGGTCATAGCCCTCCAGCGTTTTGTACACCGGGAAACCGGCGCGGTTCATAAGCCGGCTGCGTCTGCTGCGTTCCCGGTTTTCCATCTCTTCAGCCAGCACGCGGTGCAGGAATTCCTCCTGCTTCGGCGTTGCCTCTTTCTCGCACAGTTCCACGGCCCGCTGGCTGAGCACCAGCTTCTTGCAAAAGGCCGAAATCTCGCTCCTCAGCTGCTCCCGTTCCTTCGCCAAGCTCATTGCATGCTCACCGCCGCTTCCAGCATCGCATCGTAGATGCGCAGATCGACCGGTGCCGTCTCCTGTGGCTCAAATGAGGCCAGTCGGGCCGCCAGCACGCCCGCGTTTGCGCTTGTCAGCCGCCCAAGCCTTGAGGCCTGCTCCATCGCCTTGACGGCCGTCTCGAAGCCGTAGCGTGCGGACAACTCCTGCATGATTCGCAAGGCTTCCTTCAGTTCCGCGCGCTCCAGCGCGTCCATGTCGCTCTTTAGTTTCTCCGGCAACTCTTTGCGTACCACGCTGTTTCGCCAAGCGCCCGGGCTGTGCATCAGCCGGCTGAG
Organism: Paenibacillaceae bacterium ZCTH02-B3; assembly: GCA_002159065.1. Lineage (GTDB taxonomy): Bacteria > Bacillota > Bacilli > Paenibacillales > Paenibacillaceae > ZCTH02-B3. Next base: position 3,812 of record LZRV01000076.1, read on the forward strand.
CGTCGTCCGGACATCGATGATATCGGTCCTTTGCTTGCCGAAATGACGGATGTGTACACTGATCGGTTCGCCGTCCGGCTTAAGCGGCTCCACGGTGTGCGCGCCGATGCGCACCACGATCTCCCGGCCCGCCCACTCCGGGGCGGAGGAGTAGTAATGTTTGCCGTCGATCTGGAACTTGCCGTAGCCGTCTGTCTTCAGACGGACATACCGGCATACCGCAAACCGGGATTTCGGCAGATACAGAAAGGCGCGGCGATCTTCTTCAAAAAGTCGTTCTATCGTTACACCTTTCTTGTAATGCTCCCGTTTCCAGTCCGCTTCGGAGCGGCTTAACAGTTCCTGGTTGAAGGCCTGCACATCGGTCACGGTCGGCAGCGGGACGAAGAAATTGCGCCTGAAGTAGCCGACTTTATTCTCCACGTTGCCTTTCTCATGGCCGGAATCGGGATTGCAAAACGTTACCTCAAACCCATAGTGCGCCTTGAACCGCAGGAAAAGCTCCGCCATCTGCACATTGTCGCGGACGCGCCGTCCGACGCCGCTGGCGTTATCAAAAATATGATAAGGGTCGGCACACCCCCCATCCGGTGAAAGATGTCCTGCAGCCCCTGAGCCACGCATTCCGCTGTCTCTCCGCCGAAAAGCTGCACGTACGCTGCGTTGCTATACGGAAAACTGAGGCAAAGATACTTGTTGGTTTTCTTTTCGCCGCTTCCGTCGTAGAAATCCGCTTCGCCGAAGTCGGCCTGAGCCTCACCCGGGTGCCACACGAGCTCTTGCGTTCCCTCTTCATAGCGTTGATCCCGCAGCCGTTTCACATAGCGTTGCACCAGCGGATAGGATGCGTCGTAATCTTCGCACTCTTCCATCAGACGCTTGTGGATCCGCATGGCCGTATGCCGCTGCTTGTAGCGATTCTTCCGGTCCTCCTCCAGCCACTCACGGATCAGCGGCTTGAAGGGATCCAGCTTGGACGGGCGCTCTTCCTTGTTCGTCGGCTTCTGCTCTTCAAACTCCTCCATCGCCATATATTTGCTCACCGTTTTCCGATTGATCTTGAGCCGTTCCGCGATCGCCACCGGCCCCAGTCCCTTGCTTTGCAGTTCCTTGATCATTTCAATTTGCGACATCTTCAGCATCTCCCGATTCCCCCCGACCTGTCTCTATCAAACAGGGTATGGGGGGCTGATTGAGCATTCAACCCCAGACGATGATTCGGGGTATTTTTGCACGATTTTTTTGGGTAGGGGAACTTGATCAATCGGGGTATTTTTAGTTTACATTACACAATCTGGATCCGAACGCCGATCTGTAATCTGTTCAAGGACATTGCCATAAAGGGATTTTCATCATAGCTTATAACTCGCTAGGGTATGATTTCTCGTCGAAGCTGTATTTGGTATGCGACTCTTCGAATCATCCGTATCAGGCAGGTGGAATAAAATAACTTTGCACTATCTTGCAGCATGATTGCGTGGGTGAGGGTGAATGTCGGTCTCCGCCACCGTCGTATCTCCGTTCAATTATTTCTGTAGAACCGGGTCTTTCAAATATTTCTTCTTTCCAACTCCGGTAAAAGTATTTTGAGAAATTTATTGAGAATATCTGTTGAAATTGAGGGAGCGCAAGTATCGCTTTCCCAGTTACGAATTGTTTTCACATTAACCCCCAGTTTTTTTGCAAGCTCTCTTTTTGTTAAACCATGATACATTCTGGCTTTACGAATTTTTTCCCCAATTGAATTTTCGGGCAGTTTTTCAAAACAACCAAGAAAATGCACGGGGACATTGAGGATATTTGCGTATTTTCGTAGGGCAGGCAGGGAGACCCTATTTCTTAATTCGGCATTTTGAATTGTTTGTACTGTAACTCCAGCCAAATCCGCAAGTTGAGTCATTGTTAACCCCGATTTTATACGTGCATAGCGAAGACGGGAGCCTATTGTCTTCCCAGGTGAGACTGGGAGAAAGGTAAACGTATGCTGAATGGTGTGATTTCCAAGGTGGTTATCTGCACGGTTGTCCCTGCGGACGATACGGGGGGGATTACCCTCCCGGCCAGGCGTGCTCCTGTCCGGAAAGTGCCATTTTGCGGTACCGCTCGCGGGTTTCCGGGCCGTTCCTGGACCGCATCGACCTTCAGGTGGAGCTGCCGCAACAGAAAGGTCCGTCCGGGTCCGAGGATGACCGGAGCCGCCGGATAACGTCCGCGAAAGCCAGGCAATTGGTCGCAGAAGCATACGAAATCCAGCGGGAGCGGTACAAAGGGACGGGCATTCGATGGAACAGCGAGCTTGCGGGCCGGATGCTGGAACGTTACGCGGTACTGTCGCCGGGAGCGAAACGGCTGCTGCTGGACATTTTCACCCGGCTGGGACTCAGCCACCGGGCCCACGACCGGCTTCTCAAGGTGTCCCGCACCATCGCGGATTTGGCGGGCAGCGAACGGATCGAGGCCGAGCATGTGGCGGAAGCCGCCCGGTACCGCTGTTTCGACCAACGTCCCGCCGCGGCAGGGTAAGGCATCCGATCCGATGGCGTCATGCCCCAACGGCCACGTGATCCAATAGGAGATGAATGGGACGGTCCGGCTGTGAAATTCGCTTGACGGCCGGCGGATTGCAAAAAAGGGGGGGATTGGAAGGAAGGTTCGTCGAGGTTTTACAGGATATGCGCTCCTGCTCATGGTTTGTTTTTCCCTTGCATCTTGTCAGGTCTCATCCGATCCCACGCCGCCAAAGCCCACATCCGTCAACCCGCAGCCGGCGGCCGAACCTTTTCGAATCCGCAGGGAAGAGATTTCGTCCGTCGACATCATGGGTATTCGTGGAATGATCGAATCGGAAGAAGAAATCAAAACACTGACGGAGTTCTTGCACAGTGCCGAATCTTATGAAGGCGACGCGACGGCGGATGACTATCGCTCATTAAACATTCGTTTCCGGGACGGAAGCGAAATGCTGCTTGTTTTCGGCGGGGGCGGCCCTATTTTTTCCGTCGGCTGGGCGGGCAAAGCTTACAGGATTCCGAACGACCAAAAGGAGGCATTTTTTCGTTTCGTTGAAAAGACGGTAAACAAATGAATGGCGGGTGATAAATTAGCGCACAGTCCGCGGCGGCGGTGCCGGACATCCTCCGGCATCCGTCGCCGTTTTGCTTGCCGGCGGGTTTCGGCTGCGATCGGATGGTGTTGTGTTATTTTCCCCGGGTCTCCCATAAGATAAAACGAAAGACTCCTCCATGGGCCCTATTATTGTTGGTCAAACGACGGATATGTAAGCGTTGTCAAATGTCCGAAATCACCGTACGGATCGAAAGCCGGTCATGCGCATCAGGAGAGAACACCTTGCGTTTATGACGGCCCGAACTTAGGAGCCGGCCGTTATAAATAAAATCTGAACAGAGGGGTGTTGGAACGCATGTCCAGATGGGCCAGACCGGTCAGCATCATCCTTGCTGTTTTGCTTGTGCTGCTCGCTGCGGCGGCCTGCACCAAAAAGTCGGATGACAACCAGCCGTCAGGGTCTTCCGCCTCCGCCTCTCCCACAACATCCCAAAACGACGGGGGCGGAACCGGCTCCGTGACAGGAGACGGCGGGGACGGGGGATGGAAACCGCAGAGCGATCTGTCCAAGAAGATCAAGTTCACCTACGCGTCGGTTCAGGGCATCGAAGGATACGACTATACGAAGGGCGATCCGCTGGCCCGGTACTATTCCGAGAAATTCAACTATGAAATGGACGTTGCGGCCCTGAACTGGGACAACTGGAACGACAGGCTGCGGATTTGGATCAACTCGGGCGATATGCCGGACGTCGCCGTATACAACTACATTCACGCCGACGCGGCGTCCTTCGTCGAACAGGGGCTCATCAAGCGGCTGCCCGACGACTGGAAGGAGCGTTGGCCGAATGTCGCGGCCGTCTACGAGCGGACCACGCTCGGGCCGCAGATGGAAAAAATGTTCGGCGGAACGTATTTCCTGCCGCGCGCGGTTCATGGACAATCTGCCCGGCGATCCGCTGCCGAACCATCCGTCCGTCTTTATCCGCAAAGACTGGGCGGAAGCCGTCGGATTCCCGATCAAGTCGGCCTACAAGACGTCGGAAATCATGGAATACGCGCGGCTCATCAAAGAGAAAGATCCCGGCAACGTCGGCGACAAACTGATTCCGATTGCCGAGAACACGAACCATGCCGTTGAGCTGTTCGTCGCCAGAAACAGCACGTATTTCAACAGCTTCTACAAGGACAAAGACGGCCAGTACAAATGGGGCGGGGCATCCGAAGACACGTTGCGTGGCCTCAAGCTGTTCTCGGAAGCCTACCGGTCCGGGCTCTTGGCTCCGGATTTCTACACGGTCAAGAACGAAGAGCACGGCGCGTACTTCAACGTGCAGGGCATCGCGGGAGCGACGTTCTTCCAGGCGCCGACGTCCAACCTGCAAACCTATTACAACGATTTCAAAAACAACCTGGGCCTTGACCCGTACGAAAACATTATTCTGGCAACGGTGCTCGGGGAAGACGGCTATTACCATCAGGTCGACCTGATCAACTATTGGGGCACCGTCATCTTCAGTCCGAACATCAAGGACGATGTGTTTGAACGATACATGGACATTCTGGATTACAACGCGACGCGGGAAGGATACATCATCACCAACATGGGTCTGAAAGACGTCGACTGGACGTACGACGAAAACGGCAACATCGTCTCGCTTTTCGACGAAGAGAAGGAAGGCAAACCGCTTGCCGGCACCAACGGCAAATATCCGTCATGGGGCTACCTGCTCGGAAGTATCATTTTGTTCGACGACTTCGCGTTTGACAACCCCAACACCGACGAACGGCTGCGGGAGCTGTCCAGGAAGGTATACAAGGAAAGAACGGAAATCGCAACGCCGGACACGTTCGCGAAGATCGACTGGGATTACTACACCTACGATTCGCCGAGCAAAAGAAGGGCGGAAATGGATTACTACACCGAATATGCAAACCTCGTCACCCAACCGGGCGACATCGAAGAAAACTGGAAGAAGTGGATCCAGTCCAAAATGCCGATCATTCAGCCTGTTCTCGACGAACTGAATGCGAAATTCGGCAATTGAGCGTGGACGGACGAATCCGCAAATCAGGCGGTTCCGGGCAAATCGCGGACGATTTGCCCGGCCGCTTGCCTTTAAGGGGTTGCCTATGGACAACAACGGTTTGATCCGCCGGATCATCCGGGCGAAGGAGACTTATCTCCTGCTCTTACCCGGTGTCGTCTGGTTCGTCATTTTCGCTTACATTCCGATGTACGGGCTCTCCCTGGCGTTCAAGACGTACAAGGCCAGTCTCGGCATCTTTGGCAGCCCGTGGGTCGGTTTCGAAAATTTCACCTATGTCTTCCGGGACCCGGCTTTCATGGAATCGGTCTGGCGGACGCTGTGGATCAACCTGGGGCGGATGGTGTTCGAGTTTCCGGTACCGATTGTCCTCGCCCTTCTGCTCAACGAATTGCGTCTGCAGCTGTTCAAAAGATCGGTGCAGACGATTCTCACGTTTCCCCATTTCCTGTCCTGGATCGTCGTGGCCAGCGTATTGATCAATTTCCTCGACATGCAGGGTATGGTCAACGGCATCATCCGCCTGCTCGGCGGCGATCCGGTCAATTTCCTGGGAAACACGTCCTTGTTCGTGCCGATGCTCTATATCACGGACATCTGGAAGAGCGCAGGATGGACGATGATCATTTATCTGGCGGCCATCTCGAACATCGACACGGAACAATACGAGTCCGCGAAACTCGACGGCGCATCCAGGCTGCAGACGATGTGGTATATTACGCTGCCCAGCATCCTGAACACCATCGTCGTCTTGCTGATCCTTCAGGCGGGCCTCCTCATGACCGCCGGTTTCGACCAGATCTTTAACCTCAGCAATGCGGCGACCGCCAAGGCGGGCGAAATTCTCGACATGTACATTTACCGGGTCACGTTCCAGTCCGCGGCTGACTTTTCGTATTCCAGCGCCGTCAGTCTGTTCCGGTCCATCATCAATTTTGTGCTGCTCCTGCTTGCCGACCGCATCTGCAAGATGCTCGGAGCGGACGGGCTTTTCCCGCCGATCCGAAGAAAACAACGCCGAGCAGCGTGGGCGAAAGGAATGTGATGTAGGGCTATGGCTGGGGCGAAAACGAACAGAACCTCTCAGACCGTTGTCCGGCGCAGGCGCTCCATGCACGACCGCGTCGAACCCCTGGATATCATCCTGGCTGTCATCCTCGGCGTATTTGCGCTTCTGATCCTCATCCCGTTTTTCAACGTGCTGACCGTCTCGTTCGTGACCCAGCAGGTGTATCTGAAATCGTCCATTTTGCTTTTTCCGACGGAAGTTACGCTGGAAAACTACAAGATGATGTTCGCGGACGGCCGGATCTGGACGGGATACCGGACGACCGCGCTGCTCCTGGCCGTCGGCGTTCCGCTCAACCTGTTCCTTACGACCAGCATGGCTTACGGCCTGAGCAGGCCCGATTATCCCTTCAAACGGTTTTTCATCTTTTTCGTCGTCGTGACCATGCTGTTCAACGGCGGCATCGTTCCGATGTATCTGCTGATGAAGCAGCTTCATTTGACCAACACACTCTGGTCCATCGTGCTGGTCTACGGGATCAACGCGTTCTACCTGATCATCATGATGAACTATTTCCAAAACCTGCCCCTGGCGCTTTCGGAATCGGCGAAGCTGGATGGGGCGGGAGAATGGACGATTCTGTACAGGATCATTCTGCCATTGTCCATGCCGATCATGGCGACCATGACGCTGTTCTATGCGGTCGACCGGTGGAACGAATGGTTCAACGCGATGATTTTCATCCGGAAGAGCAATCTGGTGGTCCTGCAGCTCGCGATTCGCTCCATCGTCATCGACTCGCAGATCAGCCAGCAGCTCAACGCCTCGAATGTGCAGGCTCAACAGTTCACGGAAGGGATGAAGATGGCGTCCGTCATCGTCTCGATGCTGCCGATCATGTGCGTGTTCCCCCTGCTGCAGCGGCATTTCGTCAAGGGAATGCTCGTCGGCGCGATCAAGGCGTGATCGCCATGCGACTGGCCATCGGCGATTACGCGCTCTTGTGGGTGTTGAAGGCGTCGGACGACCTCGGGTTCTCCACCAAGATTTCGTTCGTCGCCGCGGAATCGGACGATCCCCGCGATTATGATTGCTTCGCGCCGGGCGTCTGGTACAGGCGGAACGAGTTCGCGCCCGACACCGCCATCGGCAAAGATCCCGGCTGCGAGTATTTCTGGCGCATGGAGACCTGTTACGCGCTGCCGCTGTTTGCCATGCAACACATCGCGTCGGGCGAGACGGTGGCGCTGTCCCGCTGGGCGGCCGATACGAGATCGCGGATGCCCAGAAGCTCTCCCCCGGAGGAAAGGGCGAAGCGGAATCGCATCCTTGACGGTCTGTTGGAACCTGTCAAGCAAAATTCATCGGCGGAAAAAAGAGGGAATCATGGCGCTTGTATCGAAAAAATGAAATCATGACACGGATTGGATGCGTTCCGATTGGTTGCAGAATCGGTGTTTTCACAACATGGTGAGGAGAGGACAAACCCATGGTCAGTCTCAGAGTTGCGCGAGTGGAAAACGGCATCGTTCAGGGGCTGCCGGCGGCGGATCCCCGCATCACCAGTTTCAAGGGGATTCCGTATGCCGCCCCGCCCGTGGGCGAGAACCGTTGGCGGCCGCCGCAGCCGGCGAAGAATTGGGAAGGCGTGCTCAAGGCGTATGAGTTTTCGCCCATTCCCCTGCAGGTTCGGCAGGAAATCGACATCAAGAACATTTACACGCGGGAATGGGCCGTCGATCCGGACATCGCGATGAGCGAAGATTGTCTGTACCTGAACGTCTGGACGCCGGCGAAAAGCCCGAACGAGAAGCTTCCGGTGTTCGTCTGGTTTTTCGGCGGAGGGCTGCAGGTCGGACACGCGTCCGAGATGGAGTTCGACGGCGAGCGCATCGCCCGCAGGGGCATCGTCGTCGTCACGATCAACTACCGGCTGAACGTGTTCGGGTTCCTGTGCCATCCGGAGATCACGGCGGAATCCCCGGACGCGCCCGCCAACTTCGGCCATCTCGACCAGCAGTTCGCCCTCCGGTGGGTGAAGCGCAACATCGCGGCCTTCGGCGGCGACCCGGACAACATCACGATCGGCGGCCAGTCCGCCGGCGGCGGCAGCGTCCTCGCGCAGCTCACCTCGCCGCAGACGGAAGGTCTGTTCCGGCGGGCGATCATCATGAGCGGCGTTTTTGCGCCGGTGTATCCGGGCCAGCGCGGGCCCGTCGTCCGGGAGACGCTCGCGGAAGCCGAGCGGGAAGGCGTCAAGTTTTTCGAATATCTCGGCGTGTCCTCTCTGGAAGAAGCGCGCAAACTGGACGCGGTTTATATTCGGGACAAGATGGTGGAGTACAAACGGTTCTGGGGGACGGTCATCGACGGCAAGTTCTGCGTTGGCCATCCGTTCGAACGTTTTCTGGCGAACGAGCGCTGGAACGTGCCGATTCTTTGGGGAAATACGAGCGACGAATTCATCGTTTCGCCGGATGTTGGTTCGATGGAAGAACTGCTCCGGATGGCCGTCGACATGTTCGGGGAAGACGCGGACAGGTTTCTCGCGTTGTGCGGGGCCGAGACGGGCGATCTGGAGCAGGCGCGCAAGGCGGCTTCGGTGAGCCCCATCGAATACGCGATCCGCATCGCGTCCCGGGCCATTGCCGAGACCGGCGCGGGCACGCCGTTGTACTATTACGTCTTCGACGCGGAAATTCCCGGCTGGGACAACCCCGGCACCTTCCATTCGGTCGACCTCTGGTTCTTCTTCGAGACGCTGGCCAAATGCTGGCGGCCGTTCGTCGGCAAACATTACGATCTGGCGCGCCAGATGTGCAATTATTGGGCGAATTTCATCCGGGGCGGCGATCCGAACGGCCTGGATTCGACCGGCGATCCTCTTCCCCGGTGGGAACCGTACACGGAGGAAGCGCCATACGCGATGGTGTTCGGAGACAAGCCCGTGTTCGTCAGGGAGCAGCCGGACGAGCTGATGCGGTTCCTGGTCGACCAATATTTCAAAAAACAAAAATGAGGCAAAGCGGAGATGGACATGATCGAAAGGTCCGTAATGGAAATACCCGGACACGCGCGGAAAGCGGGGCCGAAGAAACGGCAGGGCAAGCTGACGGAAGTGGCGTACCCGGTCCGGAACTATATCAACGCGTCGCGGCTGCTGGTGACGGACCGGGAGATCGGTGCGGCGGAAGCGGGAAGGGAGACGGTGCGGGGCGAGGCCATCGTGAAAAAGTGCGTCGTCTATCTTCCCGCCGGCTACGAACGCGAATCCAACCGGCGCTACAACGTCCTGTATCTGCTGCACGGCGTGGGCGGAGACGAACTGGAATGGCTGCGGGGCGGAGGGGAGGAGGACGGGCGTCCCGTCATCTGCAACCTGCTCGATCATCTGATCGCGGAAGGCGAGATCGAACCGCTCATCGCGGTGTTCCCCAACGGCCGCAGCGCCCATGATTACGGGGACCGGTCCTTCAATACCGAAGGGACGAACCTGCTCGGCTTTTATTATTTCGATTTCGAGCTGCGGTACGATCTGATCCCGTTCATCGAATCCAACTTCCGCACGCGTGCGGACATCTCGGACGCATCGGCGGCGGGCATCGCGGCAAACCGGCGGCATCGGGCCATCGCCGGCCTGTCCATGGGCGGCATGCAGGTGCTGAACCTTGTGATCGGCGGCTACCGGTGCGATTCGGTCAAGTACACCGAGAACCGGCACCATTGGGACAACGGGCTGGACACGACGGTGCGCGCGCCGGGCATGACCGATCTGTTTGCTTACGCCGGCGCATTCTCGAACGCGCCGACCACGAGCCCGGGCCGCGTGCTGGGAGATCGCATCCGGTCCGCGGGGCACAGGATGGAACTGTTGTACATGACGTGCGGCGACCGCGACGGCATTTCCTTCGTGGTCTATCAAGAAGCGATGGACGGGCTCGAAGAAGCCGCGGGAGACCTGCTCGGCGACTTCCGCCGTGTCGTGATCCCGGGCGGTGCCCACGATTTCGGAGTGTGGAACCACGGCGCCTACAACTTTGCCCGGCTGGCTTTCCGTTGACGGTCCGCGGTTGCGGCAAACGGAATGGTTTTTGACCGGAAATCATGATACTTCATTCTTCAGGGAGTGGCTGTATGGCACCGGATTCGGATCGCGGATATAACAAAGGAAAACTGGTATGAAACTGCCCAACTCCGCGTCAGCGAGGAGCAAACCGAAATATACCCTGTTCCGGTTGTCTATTGGCTTGCCGAATCGAAATTCGAAACCCATTTTTGTCCGAAAGCCATCTACAAAGACGATGAAATGATCGGTTTCCTGGTTTATTGTTTGGATCCGGATGACGGGAATTACTGGCTGACGACCTTTATGATCGATGAAAAGCATCAAGGCAACGGTTACGCGAAACAGGCGATTTCGGTTTTTCTCACCTACATGAAAGAAAAATACGGCGCCGACAAAATCAAATTGGGCCACCGTCCCGAAAACGCCGCCGCGGCTTCCCTGTATGAAAAAATGGGATTCCATGATACGGGAGAAAGGATAGGGGGCGAAATAATCCGTTGTTATAGGTTTCAATAGGTTCTGTATCCGACATTTCTGATCGGATGGGGAAAACAGGAAAAGTCGTTCTTTTTCTGCTCGGATTCCAGAGTGAAAGAATACGTGAACGGGAGGGCGAAGCGATGTCGGCGGAAAACAAGGTCGTCATCAAGGTGAACGACAACGGATCGCTGCGGGTGACGGGACCGGTCGAGCTGATGGACGCGGAGGGCAACGCCTTCGAAGTGAAGGAGTCGTTTTCGCTTTGCCGGTGCGGGGGATCGAACAACAAGCCCTTTTGCGACGGCACCCACCGGTCGATCGGCTTCGAAAGCGCCCCGAGGGCGCGTAAAGATTGAAAAAGCGCGTGGGACGCGGCGGCGGCGCCGGATCCTTTCCGGCTGCCGTCGCCGCTCATCGTTTGGGCGGGCGGCGGAGGCGTTCATTCCGCCATGGACGGGAAACGCGCAAGCCGGTGTCGGACGGAGCGTGGCGCTGTGTTACAATGAAGGTGGCCGGCGTGAAAGCCCGCTGAACGGCGCGGGCGCACGAACGGCGCACAGTCCTGATGATCGGTGGAAAGACGTGATGGGAATGGAGAAGCAGGCCGTTTGGCTGAAAGACCTGTTTGACATATTCCCCAAGGAACGGGTGCTGACGGACCTCGCCGACCGACACGCCTACAGCTTCGACGCGTCGATGGGAGAATATCTGCCGGTGGCCGTCGTCCAGCCGCAAAGCAAGGAGCAGATCCAGCGCCTCGTCCGGCTGGCGAATAGCCACCGGATTCCTTTGTATCCGCGGGGTTCCGCCAGCTCGCTCAGCGGCGGTCCCCTGCCGGTGTACGGCGGCGTCGTGGTGGACATGTCCGCCTATCCCAAGCGGCTCACGATCGATACGGAAAACATGCTGGCGATCGCCACCCCGAGCGTGATCACCGCCGAGCTTCACCGGAAGGCGGAAGAGGCCGGGCTGTTTTACCCGCCGGACCCGAGCAGTTCGTCCGTTTCCACCCTCGGGGGGAACCTGATGGAAAACGCCGGCGGCCCGAAAGGCCTGAAATACGGCACGACCAAAGATTACGTCATCGGGCTGGAAGTGGTCACCCCGACGGGGGAAATCATCCGCACAGGCGGGAAAACGGTAAAAAACGTAACCGGCTACGATCTCACCCGCCTGCTGGTCGGCTCGGAAGGGACGCTGGGCATCGTCACGGAAGCGATTTTGCGGCTCATTCCGAAGCCCCGGGCGCGCCGGACCGTCATGGCCGCCTTTCCGCGTTTTGAGGATTCCGGTTACGCGCTGACGCGAATCCTGGGGGCGCAGATCCTGCCGTCCGCGATGGAAGTCATGGACGAATATTGCATTCGCGCGGTGGAGGAATACGAGCCGAGCGGGCTGCCGCTGGACGCGGAAGCGATCCTGATCATCGAAGTGGACGGCCATCCCGCGGCGGTCGAAGAGGAAGCGGCGCAATGCGAGGCCATCTGCCGGGAGCACGGGGCGGCGCTGGTCAGGGCGGCGGCCACCGCGGAGGAGCAGGCGCAAATCTGGAAAGCCCGCCGGCTGATCTCTCCCGCCATCGCCCGACTCGGCCCGACCAAGATTTCCGAGGACGCCACCGTGCCCAGGGGCCGGATCCCCGACATGATGAAACGCCTGCGCCAAATCCGCGAAAAATACCGGCTCAACCTCGTGGTGTTCGGTCACGCCGGCGACGGGAACCTGCATCCCAACATTCTGACGGACCGGCGGAACGCGGAGGAAATGGCCCGGGTGGAAAAGGCCATCGGGGAAATTTTCGCCGCGGCCATCGAACTCGGCGGCACGCTGTCGGGCGAGCACGGGATCGGGCTGATGAAAAAGCCGTTCATGGAAATGGAGCTGGGCAAAGAAGGCGTGGACATGATGCGGAAAATCAAAGAGGCCTGGGATCCCAACAACATCATGAACCCCGGAAAAATCTTTCCGGACCGGAACGAGGCAGATCGATGACGAATCGTTTATACGAAAAGGCCTATGAAGCCGCCAACGCCTGCGTCCAGTGCGGCTACTGCCTGCCGGCATGCCCGACGTACGCCTCCATGGGGAAGGAATCCGCCTCGCCCAGGGGCAGGATTCATCTGGTCAAGATGGCGGCGGAAGGGAAGATCGACGTCCTCCGCGACCTGAGACCGCCCATCGATCTCTGCCTGGGCTGCCGGGCTTGCGAGGCGGTCTGTCCGCTCAATGTCAGGTACGGCAAAATTCTGGAAGCCGCGCGGGAGGAAATCGTTGTGCAACAGAGCGCGCGGCCGGCGCCGGGCGACCGTCTCACGCGGATGCTGCTCAAGAATGTGTTTCCGCATCCCGGGCGCCTGCGCCGGCTGGGCGATCTGGGCCGCTTCCTGCAGGTGTCGGGGCTCCTGCGCCTGGTCCGGTTCCCGGGCGCAAACCGCCTGCTCCCGGAACGGCTAACGTACTTTGCCAAAGCGCTGCCTGCCATCCCGCCTGCCGGGGAGCGATTGCGTTTCGGCCATGTGTATCCGGCCAAGGGGAAAAGGAAAGCCCGCGTCGCCCTGTTTGCCGGATGCGTCATGGACGCGGTCATGTTCCGGATCCACCGGGCGACGGTAAGCCTCCTCACGGCCGTCGGCGCGGAAGTGGCGGTTCCCGCGGGGCAATGCTGCTGCGGCGCGCTGCATCTTCATCAGGGGATGACCGATGAAGCCCGGAAGCTGGCCCGGCGGAACATCGAAGCCTTCGAGCGGTGTGAAGCGGATTGGATCGCGGGCAACGCCGGCGGCTGCGGAGCGGCGATCAAGGAATACGGGCGGCTGTTTGCGGATGATCCGGAATGGACCGCCCGCGCCCGGCGGTTGGCCGGGAAGCTGAAGGACATCAGCGAAATTTTGCTGGAACTCGGACCTCTGCCCTTCGTGAACGGCCCCGAAACGGTGGTCACGTATCAGGATTCCTGCCATCTGCTCAACGTCCAGCGCGTCGGCCGCGCGCCCCGAGTGCTCCTGGAACAGGTTCCCGGCGTGCGCCTTGCGGAAATGGAAGGCGCCGACCGCTGCTGCGGTTCCGGCGGCATCTACAATCTGCTGCACTTTTCGGAATCGATGGCGATCTTGGACGAAAAAATGGAACGGGTCCGGGAGACGGGAGCCGAGGTCGTGATTTCCGGCAATCCGGGCTGCATCCTGCAACTGCAAATCGGCATCGAGCGGGCGGGAGCGTCCCGCCGCATGCGATCCGTGCATTTGGCGGAGTTTCTCGCCGAACGGTGCGGTTTGTAAGCGCGGCGCGCCGGCGTTCATTCCCGCATATTCCGCAAGACCGGGGCGCATATTGGATATGCAGCCAAGTGATTTCCGGAAGGAGCAATCCGCGATGAACACACAGCGCGCCAAAGAAATCGCCGCCTCGCCGGTGATGGCCCGCGTCACCTACAACGGAGTACCCATCTACATCCAGCACGTGGACGAAGAAAAAGAGACCGCGCGCGTCTTTCCCCTGGACCGGCCCGAGCAAGAGATGGAAGTGCCGGTTCAAAGCCTTGAGGAGCATCGTTGACGGCACCCGGCAAAAACCCGGTCCCGTGATCGCCGTCTCGACCGGCCGTTCCGGCGGTTCGAGGCGGTTTTTTCATGCCCGCCGCTCCTTTCGACGATTGGAAGG
>LZRV01000077.1 GCA_002159065.1 Paenibacillaceae bacterium ZCTH02-B3
ACCGGCATGGGTGGAAAGGATAAGCTCCTTGGAGCGAACGAACTTGATTTTCATATGACACCCCGCAGGTGAATGTTATCTTGTTTATGTCATTCGCCTTCGGGGGTGTATTTGCCTGCTTTTTCTCGCATTTTCATCAGTTGATGATCACGGATTCAGGCAGAATTTCTCTCGATGGAAATTGCCTTTATCGCTATCGCTATCATTACGACCTTGACCACCTACCTGTTCAGACGAAGGCATCATCGAAAAACTGGGCTTCCGCCAATAGATGAAAGAGTTATCCAAAGATTCTATAAAATATCACTTACTAACATTGGTTTTTTCGGGATTATGGGCGTTCTGATTTTAACAATACTTACAATTATGGGTAATGACACGATAAGTGTTACGTATATCTGGTTGTATCTGCTTCTGATCGCATTATCTCTAAGCTTTGGATCCTTTTTATCAAGACGTTAACGTCCAGAAAATTCGATCTGAACTGCTCCCTGTCAAGAAAACAGAAACATTTGTGTTTGGCTTTTAAACAAACAGCGCAAAAAAGGGACTCCGCCATTCACGGAGTCCGGTCAATACAATGATTGTTTTTTTCATTGCCTACATCCCCACCTGGACCTGATCAGCACCACACCTTCGTCCGGCTGACCGTACCTGCGGGAATGACCAGCAGGCCTTTGTGGTCGGCGCCTGAAACGGACCGGATGGATGGTCCGTCAAACCATGAAAAGGGAACCCGTTGAAGGGTTCCCCCGCTTGCAGACGGATTTCTTCCGCCCGCGTTGCAATAACGGACGCGCCTTGCAGGCGTCACGCCTTGAACTTCTCGATCAGGGACACCAGGGCATTGACGCCCGATTTCAGCAGATCGATGGTGCTTTGATTGGTTATCTTGCCGTCCTGGCCAAGCAGTTCGTGCACCTGGCCGATGTAGATTTCGGGCTGCTGGACCACCGGCATGTTCAGGAACGCCAGCACCTGCCGCAAATGATGGTTGGCGCCGAAACCGGCCAGGCTTCCCGGCGAGTTGCTGATGATGAGCGCCGGCTTGCCGTTCCAGACGCTTTGGCCGTAGGGACGGGAGCCAATGTCGAGGGCGTTTTTCAGCGCCGCCGGGAAAGAACGGTTGTGTTCCGGCGTCACGAACACGATCCCGTCCATCGCCTTGACGGTTTCCCGGAACGTCTTGTAAGATTCCGGGCTGTTTTCGTCGTAGTCCTGGTTGTACAGGGGCAGGTGGGCGATCTCGATGAACTGGGCCTCGTACCCCGCGGGGAGCAGTTCCGCCACGTTTTTGGCCAGCTGCCCCGAGAACGAATTTTTCCGGATGCTTCCAACGACAAATCCTACCTTTGCCATCTGCACCATCCTTCTCATAACTATATTTTTTTTATTTGATATATAAATTATATTTGATTGGCTTGCCTCAGTCAAATCCCCGCGTAAACCTTCAAAAAACGCCGCCTGCCCCGGGTCTGCCCTCCGGGGCCGCAAAGGCCGGCCGTTGACCGGTTTGCGCCGGTTCGGGAGCGGATCGCAGGTCTGCTCGGGGCTGTTCTTACGCCATTCAGTATTTCGGGAAAAAGCCCGGCCCATACCCGACGTCAGACGGGAAATAGTACAAAAGAACTATTTTTGTGGGACCGATTCTTCTATTCCTTACGCTTTCATTGAACGGCAAAGGAAGCAACCAGTATAATGAAAGAATAAAGTTCCGGCGCGACCTATGTCGTTCTTTGTCGGTTCTGCGGTCTCCCGGAAAACAGGAGGGTTACACGGCAGGCTTCGGCACGCAAACCGTTGTTTCGACACACCGCATGTCCGCAGTTTCAATCTGCATCAGGAGGAACGAGAGCGTGAAGAAAATCAGGCTGCTGTTCATCACGGTTCTGGTCTTTGCCCTGCTGTCAGGCCCGTTTGCAGGATCCGCCTACGGCGCGTCCGACCGGTATGCGACGGTGGAGGAGGTCGCCGGAACCGTCACCGTGAAAAAGGCCGGAGGCGCCCTGGGCATCCGCGTCTACCCCGGCATGGCGCTGCGCGAAGGCGACTGGATCAGCACGGGACCGAACGGGTATCTGCTCCTCCGGACGGAACGCGGGGACGAAATCATGATCGGGGAAAACTGGCGCGGCACGCTGTCCAGGCTCAGGGATAACGGCCGCGGCGGAACCGATACGGCGGTGAGCACCTGGGCCGGACCGATGTATAACCATGTGCGGAAGACAGCCGACACGGGCAGTACATACAGGGTGGAAACGCCGACGGAAGTCCTGGGCGCCAGGGGAACGCATTTTTTGGTGAGCATCAATCCGTACACCGGAGAGGTGAAACTGATCGTCAACGCCGGGATCGTCGACGCCGGCGACGAGCCAATTTTTCCCTCGCAGCAAGGAACGATTTTTCCCTGGATGGACAATTGGACGGACACGGATGTGGCGGATCCCGACGAGATCACGATCTCCTTCCCCGAAGACGTGCTCATCAAGCTGATGATCAACAAGGGGATGATCGACGAAGAAAACCGGGAGCTTATGGAAGCCATCGCCGAAATGGGCATCGAAGCCGCGCTTGAACGCATCGACGATTATTTTTTTGAAAAGCTCAAAACCAACGCCGAAGCATTGCTGACGCACATGCTCAGAACCGCGATGGAAAACGGCACGCTGGACCCAACGGTTGTAAAAAGAATCATCGATGAAGCCAACTATTTGATCAAGGAAGAAAACCGGAAATACAACCTGGAAAGCGAAGTGCCGCCGCTGGACCGCACGGCCGGCGCGGATCCGGAAGAGGAAGAACGGCGCCGGCAGCAGCGGGAGCAGGCCGAGGAGCAGCGCAAAGAGCGGAATCAGGCCAAAGAGGACAAACGCGAGGCCCTCAAACAACAGGATCAGGACATCCTGGACAAGCTGGAGCAGAGGAAAAAGGAGCAGGAAGAAGCCAACCGGCAGGCGGAAGAAGAGAAGGAAAACCAGGCGCTTGAGCAGTACAGGGACCAGCTGAGCGAAGAAGAGCGGCAGGAGCTGGAAGAGAAGATCAAAAAACGGAAAGAAGAAAAAGAGCAGATGGACCGGAGCGGCCGGCAGCAAGAAACGACGGATCCGGCGGAAGAACCGGCCCCTCCGGCTCCGCCCGCTCCGTCGGCTCCGAGCGCGCCGCCGGGCCCCGCCGTCACCGCCATGACGCTGGATTTGTCCGTTACGGACGTCGTATACGGACAGCCGTTTACGATCACGGCCGATATCAGCGCGCCGGGGCCCCAGCCGGATCCGAACGCGGGCACGGTGGAATTCCGTATCGGTTCCGTCATCCTCGGCACCGGCACGGTGACGGGCGGCACGGCGACGCTGTTTGTGGACGACAAGGCTTTGGCAAGCCTGGCCGATGAGATCGGGTACGGACGGCACACCCTTTCGGCGGCCTACTCGGGTGTTCCGCAGCAATATGCCGGCAGCACGGTCCGGAAGGAAATTCTGTTCCTGCCCTCAAGCCCGGTCTTGCTGGTATGGAAGGAACCGGTGGATGACGCTCCGAATTCGTTTGAAGTCCGCTTTGAATTGGCCAACTTTGCCGGAAGCAACGCGATTTTCGGAGCGGACGTCCGATTCCTGCATCATCTGTCCCTGGGCGATTGGGAAACGGATCCGGAGTTTGTGGACACCCTTGAGGCCAACGAGGCCAAATTTGGCGACGATCCCGCGTACTCCCACAACTTTGGCCACATCGAGTACCCGCTTCCGGGCGGGGGCCAAGGCTGGATCGCCCGCTATGAATTTGAAGCTGACAACGATGCGGGCGCGGAATTTGCCGAACGGGACTACATCGCGAAAATCCGTTTCGATCTTATGGCCTGGTCCGGAAAAACGCCGGACGACGTCGCCATCGACGTGGTTTTCGTGCAATTTTACGGCAAGGATGGACCGATTGACGACATCTTCGTGCTGGCGGGACCGGGCGTCACGGTGAACCTTTCCGAATGATCCTGAAAACGGGGAGCTGCCATGAAACTTCGACTGACACGATCTTTTTCCGCAGGAATCGCGAAAATCGCCGTCGCCGGCCTGGCGGCGGGGCTGCTCTTCGGGGCGGCCTCTGCCGCTTCCGCCATGGTGTGGTCGGGGGACCGTCCCCTGATCCGGACGCTGGATATGGCGGGTTCCGGCGTGTTTGACGAATTCGACGGACCGGCGGAACGCGCCGAGTTCCGCCACCCCGCCGGAGTGCTCGTGCTCGGCGACGGTTCCGTCCTCGCGGCGGATTCGGACAACCACCGGATTCGTCTCATCCGGGACGGAGAGGTCTCCGTGTTCGCCGGCATCCCGGTGAGTGCCGTATTCGACGAAGCGGGCCTTCCCGCCGGCGCCTTGAACGACGGCCCCGCGGAGCTGGCCCTCTTCTGGAACCCTGCGGGCCTGGCCGCGGACAAGGCCGGCAACGTGTATGTCGCGGACGCGAACAACCACGCCATCCGCAAGATCTCCCCTTCCGGCGAAGTCGCCACCCTGGCCGGAAACGGGGTGCTGGGCCACCGGGACGGCCCCGGCGGAGAGGCGCTGTTCCATTATCCGACGGATGTCGCGGTGGACGACGAGGGTAACGTGTACGTCGCCGACACCCTCAACCACGCCATCCGCAAGATCACCCCGCAGGGCGAAGTGACGACGCTCAATGCCCTGTCCGCGCGGGCGGTGGAGGTGTACGAAGGCGTGGTGGCGCCGGCCGGCGGCTACGCCGACGGACCGCTGACAGAAGCGCTGTTCAACGAACCTTCCGGGCTCGCCATTGACGCAAAAGGCAACCTGTACGTGAGCGACACCGGCAACCAGCGCATCCGCTACATCGACTTCGCCGCGGGGACGGTGACCACCGTGGCGGGCGGCGGAGAACTTGAAGCAAACGCGCTGTACGTGGAAGGAGCCTATGCGGACGGACCGGCGGCGGAAGCGCGCTTCAACGGCCCGAAGGGCATCGCCGCGGCCCCGGACGGCGGCCTGTTCATCGCGGACAGCCTGAACCACGCCGTCCGCTATCTCAAGGACGGCCGCGTCCACACCGTCGCGGGCCATCCCGGCGGCAGCCACGGCCACCGCAACGGCTTTGACGAGGAGGCGCTCCTGAACTACCCCGCGGACGTGGCGATCGACGCAAGCGGCGACCTGATCGTGGCGGACATGCTCAATAATCGAATCCGCAAGATCGAGTTCTACTCCCTGCCGGAAGGATGGACATCCACCGGCAAGATCCGCATGCTGCTGAACAACCGGGAGATCGCCGCCGAAAGCCCGCCGGAAATCCGTTCGGGACGCACGTTGGCGCCGCTTCGGACGGTGGCGGAAGCGGCCGGATACACGGTGGAATACGAAAACGGCGAAGTGACGCTGGCGGGGGAAGGCATCCGGGTCAAGCTGACCGTCGGCGTCACGGAAGCGTCCGTCATGGATGCGAACGGCGGATCGACGGCGGTGCAACTCGACGCGGCGCCGTATCTTCGCGGCGGCGCCACCTATGTCCCCGTCCGGTTCCTCGCGGAACTGGCCGGATTCCACGTCGACTGGCACGACGAAACTGCCACCGTGATTCTCAGAAAATAGCGGCACAAGGCGAGCTTCGGAGCATCCGCTCCGGCTCGCTGTTTTTTTGCCGCTGTTGGACACGCCGTTCCAATCTGATCGGCCACCGCACGCAAAAAAGGAGCAAGGCCGGGTTGCCGGCTTGCTCCTTTTTTTCATTACCCGGGCATAAATCGCTCGTCCGCGCGGGCGCGCAAACGCCCGGCCGGCTTGAACGCCGGCGGAGCGACAGGAGGCCCGCTCAGCCCGCGGCCATCTTTTTCAAATCCGCGGCAAGTCCGTCCAATTGCAGGTAGCTGTCGGTGATCTCGTTCAGGCGGACATCCTGGTCGGAAATGCTGGCCGCCATCTCGGTGACGGCCGCCATGTTGCTCTCCGTCGTTTCGGCGATGACGGCGATCTCCGCCGCGGATTTCCGATACCGGCCAAGCACTTCTTCGGACGAAGTTTCGACCTGGTCGGCCTGTTCCCTGACCCGTTCCGCGTCGGCGGAAAGCTCGTTCATCACGTCGGCCACGCGGCGGACGGCCTCATGGCTCCGGTCGGTCATTTCCCGGCTCTGCGCCACCCGCTCCGCCGCCTGGGCGGTTTTTTCGTGAATCCGCTCCAAAATGTCACGAATCTCCTTCGTCGACTCCTGTGACGTGTTCGCCAGCTTGCGAATTTCGTTCGCCACGACGGCAAAGCCCCTGCCGTGTTCGCCCGCCTGGGCGGCTTCGATGGCGGCGTTCAGGGCCAAGAGGTTCGTCTGTTGGGAAATGTGGTTGATGGCTGCGACGATTTCGTGGATTTTCTGGTTGTACTCGCTGAGCTCCCGCATGATCTCGGCAGACTGCGCCATTGTCTCCTGCACCTGGTCCATGATCCCGGAAAGCATGAGCGTTTCTTCCCTGCCGCTTTTGGTGAGACGCTCGGTGTTGGCCGACAGCCCTTTCAGGTCCGTGGACCGCGCGGCCAGCGATTCCACGGATCTCTCGATGCCCTGGATGGCTTCGTTCAGATCGGCGATGCTCCTCGTCTGCGTTTCGATGCTGGACGACAGCTGTCCGAAGGCGGTGTTGATTTCCTGCGAGATGGCCCTGGTGGTGGAAATGTTCTGCTTCAGATTCGCGCTGAACGCGTTCAGCTCGCGGAGGCTCGCGGCAATGCGTTCCATCATCTCCTGCACCCGGTTCTTTTCGGCCAGCGCCTGTTCGCGCTGCCGTTCCGCCTCCGCCTGCAGCCGTTCGGCAAATTTCGAGGAGGCGAGCAGCGGGGAAGCGACCAGGAGCAGATACAAAAAGATCGTCACCGGATGGTTGTCGCCGAAGACAAACCGGTACTCGCTCGCAAAGAAGTAAGCGGTTACTCCGATGCCAAGGAACGTGGTAAAGACGATGGCCCGGAAATTGTTGTACAGCGTCATGACCGAGAGGGTCACAAAAACCAGGAACCAGGTGGTGATCACCGGTCCCGTCACCATGAGCAGAACCGTCAGTCCGGACAGAATGACGGCGATAAAGAACATCACATACCGGGACATCCAGTTTTTGTAAGTCATCACGGTCGCGGCGCCGCAGGCGATGAAACCAACGACGGCCAGCGCGATGATCGACTCCGTGGTGGCGCCCGTGATGAAATCGACGGCAATGCCGAGGACGAGCATGCCCCAGATGATGTTCACCAGCAGCCTGTTTCTTCTCTGCAACGTGTCGGATGCGTTCATGGCTTCCTTCCTTTCGGAGAAAGGTGGTGATCATTGACACAATTTGACAGTACCACAGCCGCACGGTCTCCGCAACGGATAGATTTGGAAATGTAAACGTTTTATTTTTTTAGATTTCTTTAAGGGTATTGTCGGAATATTTGCGCTATAATCAGCTATGGCACAAATCGTCTGTTTGTATCGAAGGAGGTACGAAGGTGCACTGGCGTTTTGGTCGAGCGGTCCGGCGGTTCGCGGTCGTATGGCTCGCCTTGCTGCTGATCGCGGGAACCTCGCCCGGCCTCGTGCTCGCCGAAGAGAGCCCGCAGCCGGAGGAACGGCCATCTACGCTGGACCCAAACAACGATGTGCCCGGACGGGCGTTTTACCTTGACGCTGTGGCTTTTCTGACCGATCTTGGCATCATCGGGCCCGAAGAAGACGGAGCCTTCGTGCCGAACCGGCCGATCACCCGGGCGGAGTTCGCGGCGTGGCTGGCGCGCGCCCTGGGTCTCGACCCGGCGCCGGGCTCCCCGTTCTCCGACGTGCCCGCTTCCTCCGCGGAAGCGCCCTACATCCACGCGCTCTTCCTGGCGGGCATCGTTCACGGGTACGGCGACGGCTCCTTCCGGGGCGACCGGCCGGTCACCCGGGCGGAGGCGGCGGCGATGCTGGCCGCCGGCCTGTCCTTGACACCCGTTCACGCGGCGGCGTTCGCCGATGTGCGCGAGACGGACTGGTTCGCCGGCGCGGTGGGCGCGCTGGCGAACCTGCGGGCGGTCGCCGGCAAGGCGCAAGGCCGCTTCGCCCCCGGAGATCCCCTGACCCGCGGCGAGGCGGCGGTGCTGATCTGCCGGGCGGTGTTCAGCATCCATTTCATCGAAGACCTGGACGCGGAGACGGTGACCATCAGCGGCCGCAAATACCGCTGGGCCGAGTCCCTCTCCGGCCTGTTCGGCGAAATCAACCGCGCGGCGCTGCTGGGTTCGGCCATACAGTTTGAAACCGACGGCGATACCATCGTGTCCGTGTCCGGCCTGGAAATCCGGGCGGTCGGATCGGAAGCGCAGGATGAAGCCCGGGACATCCTGTTCGACGCCGGCGGCGCCGTCATCGACGGCCATTTGCTGGTAGCCGCGGACGCCGCGGTGATCCGCAGCGTCCATATCCGGGGCAGCCTGACCGTCATGGGACGGGCGCGGGACGGGCTTTTGCTGGACGGTTCCGTGGCGGAAGGGGGCGTCGTCACGATGCCGGCCGCTGCGGATACCGGGGAATATGTCTTTCTGGTATCCGGGTCGGCGATCATGGACCGATTCCTCGTATTCCGCGACATCGCCCTCTTCAATCTGGACGGTATGGAGGAAGCGGCCTCCGGGGCCGGCGCGGCGTCCGTCTTCGACACCGGCATCGCGGCCGGCGCCGCCAAATCGCCGCGGCCCGTCACGGTTTCCCAATTAAGCGATCCGGACGAACTGGAAGAAAAAAATGATTACTACGACAAACTCATCAAATTTTTCGGGAGCGGCGGCCTTACTGCTTTGCTGGCGGAAGCAGGGATTGAAGTGATCCCCGAGGAAGTACTGGACCGCATGATTGCTCTCATGGAGGGGCTCGAAAATCTCCCGCAAAAGGAGCAGGATGTTCCCGTCACGAATTTTCCCTTTGAGGACAATCACAACTGGGAAGAGGAAATGGATCATTTCTCGAAAACCAAAGAAGAACAATTCCATTCGGCCAATGAGTCCGCCTCTCAGGGCATCCAGGTAATAGAGATAGCAGCGGACGACGACTTGCCAAACATCATGCAATGGGTTCAGCGCACCGTGCCCGGACAAAATCAATCGCCCTC
Organism: Paenibacillaceae bacterium ZCTH02-B3; assembly: GCA_002159065.1. GTDB lineage: Bacteria > Bacillota > Bacilli > Paenibacillales > Paenibacillaceae > ZCTH02-B3. The sequence continues at coordinate 9,110 of LZRV01000077.1, forward strand.
CGGCGCGGAGCCGGCTCCGCAGAACGAACCGGGCCTGCCGCAGGACGGCACGGAAACGGCGCAAGAGGAGACGGACGAGCCTCAAAACTCATGGAGCCGACGCAAGACGAGGCGGACGAGCCGCAGGACGGCACGGAAACGGCGCAAGAGGAGACGGACTCGTCGCAAGCCGGCTCCGATGCTCTGTCACCGGGCGAACTGGACATCTCCCAACCCTTTGCCGACGCTCCGCCCCGCAAGGTTAATTTCTATTTCTTCGACGATATCGAGATCGTCATCAATGCCAATTCGGAAATCGGGGTGGCACACACGGAGCCGGTCCAAATGTCCATCGACGGGCAGGCGGATTCGCTGACACTGAATCTTGACACGCAAACGGCCGACATCCGGCTGAAATTCAACGGGATCGTGCAAAACCTCATGCTGTCCGGCAACCACAGAGCCAATATCGCCGTCACCGGAAACGGCACCGTAGGCAACATCGACACCAGTCAATTAACCGGCAATGCAAACCTGATTTTGAGCGGGCAATTGAATGTCAAGACCGTCAACAACGGGCCCGCGTCGTTGCTGCAAATGTCCGTTCCGTCCGCTTCGGGGCCGTCGACACCGTCCGCGCCGTCTTCGCCATCCACGCCGTCGGCTCCGCCCGATTACAATCCCTCGGTGGTAAACGCGGTGTACGAAGCCAATGCCGATTTTGTCAAATTCCGCATCGATGCAACGGACGCGGTGAAAATTTACTATACGGCGGTGGAAACAGGCAAATCCGGCCCAGGCAGCGCCGAAAGGCTCAAGGAGTGGGTGGAGGAATCCGATTTGTCGGACGGCACCACCGGGGAATCGGCGGTCACCGGCGGTTTCGCCAACATAACGGTCACCAATCTGGTGGAATCCACCGATTATGTGCTGTATATAACCGCTGAAGCGCCGGACGGCAAGCTGTCGGACCTGTACCGGAAATCCTTCGCCACGGACGAGTTCAGAATCATCAGCTCGTCGTACAACATACCGGATCCCGACGGCGATGAAGTTGAAGTCACCGTGCGGCTCAACGCTCTCGGGGACGCATGGCTGTACTGGGCGCTGACCACGGACCTTACGAGTTCATTTGATTCCAATGATGTCAAAACCCGCGAAGATTTCGTGAAATGCGGGAAGTTCCTCAAAGATTCCGGAACCGCGGAAGCGGTGTTTAACATCAACAATATCGCCCCGGGCACCCGTTACCGCTTGCTGGTCGCCGCAGAAGACCGGAAAGACAAATTGTCCGACGTGTTCGTATTGCCGCTTGAATAATCGCTTGACGAAAAAAGGAGCCAAGCCGTCGCACCGGCCGGCTCCCTTTTTTCTCCCGGGCGAGAACCGCTCGGCCCGCGGCCAACTCTTTCCATTCCGCGGCCGGCCCGTCCGGCTGCGGATCGCTGTGGGTGACCGTCGGCCAAACGGGCGACCCGGGCGGAAACGCCGGCCGCCATCCCGGTGACGGCCGGCCATATTTTTCCCCGTCGTTTCGACGATGACAGCGATCCCCGCCGCGGACTGTTTCGAGGGTTTTCCGGTTGCATTCGCTTGGCTTCCGCATGGTCGCGGCGGTCGCCGAAAGTATCACATCCATCGGCGGATCCGCAGCTGAAACGGACACTCGGAACGCCGCGTTCTTTCAGTCCGGGATGAACAGCCGATCCACCGTAGTGCGCAAATGCCTCGCCAGACTGAACGCCAGCGGGAGCGACGGATCGTATTTGTCGTTTTCGATGGCGTTGATCGTTTGCCGGGACACCCCGCACAATCGGGCAAGTTCCTCCTGGGAAAGGTTCAGCGCCTTCCGCAGTTCCCTGATCCGGTTTTTCACCCCAGATCACCGTATTTTCGCTTGTATATGACCAGAGCCGCAAAAAAGATGAATGCCACGATCACCAGCAACAGCAGCGGGTTCGTCCCGGTTTCTTTCGAAGCCGTCCAGCGCACCGTTTCCAGCGCGAGCAGCGCCACGGTTCCGATGAACGCGGCCGACATGGCCTTGGTTCGGATCATGACGCTCCGCTCGTCTCCCCGTTTCGCCAGCGACCACAACAGATAGGCGATGAACGCCGCAAGGACGGCCAGGATGACGGCGAACAGCAACAGGATCCACCATAGATGCGTCGTTGGCGACATTCCGATTCCTCCCGGTAATGTCAAATATATTTGACATTCATAATATCCGTGCCGACCCGGAATGTCAAGAATTTTTTACATTCAGCAGCCGAAGCTATCAACCGATTCCGCTTCATGAGGATAGGTTTTCCATGGCATTGAACAGCGGTTCGAAAGAAACTTCCCCTCCTCCAGGAATTCCGCGCCGAGGACTTCGGACAGCGGCATTTCATCACGGCGGACCCGAACGGCGTTCTGCTGGACATCATCAAAATCATTCCGCCCTCGGAGGAATTTCGCGAGCAATGCCTGGAGGATGGGTGGCCGGAAACGTGAGGGACGCATGAGAAAAAGCGAGGACGAAACCGCCGTCACGATCCGCAGGCTGATCGAAACGGCCCGGAAGCATTTCACGGAACTCTCTACCACCATTTCATGAGCAAAAAGGGCCTGTTCCTGGCGGTGCTGGAAGCTATGCAGCGGGAAATCGCGGAGCCTTTATCAGCCTCACTCTAACAAAATCTCCACAATCTCGTTGTTCGTCGCGACGCGCATGGGCATGCCCCAGGTCCCGACGCCCGAGGTCACGATGACGTGCGGGCTGCCGGGATCTTTTTGATAGTGGCCGTAGTCGACCGTGAAAAGCAGATTCGTGATCAGGTTGGCGGGGAAAATTTGCCCCTTGTGGGTGTGCCCGGAGAGAATCAGGTCCACGTCGCTTCCGTATTCTTCGAGATGGCTCGGCCGGTGGTCCAGGACGATCCGCGGCAGGTCCGGCTCCAGTGCGGGCAGAAGGTCGGAGAAGGGTATGCGCTCCAGCCCGCCGAATTCGCCGATGGGCGACGAATCCAGGCGTCCGATCACGGTGACGAGGCCGTCCACGGTGACGCGTTCGTCCAGGAGCGCCTTGATGTTTGCGTCTTCAAGGAACCGAAGCATCTCCGGGAACGTTTCGCCGCCGTCATGGTTGCCCAGCGACGCGTACACACCGCGGGCGGTTTTGAGCTGTCTGAGAAGTCCGGCGGCCCGCTCCGGATCGCGAATCTTGCGGAAATCGTCGTCGAAAATGTCCCCCGGAATGAGGACGAGGTCCGGCTCCATGCGGTTGATCCGCGCCACGATCTCCTCCAGCCGGCTTTCCGACCGCACCGCGCCAAGGTGCAGGTCGCTGATCAGCACGATCTTCAGCGGCCGGGCCAGGGCGGGATCGTTCAACTTGACGTGATAGCGCACTTCGTAAATCTGCGTCGCATGATGGACTCCATACCCGACAAATCCCGCCGTGCACAAAACCGCCAGCAACGCCGACCAAAAGCGCACCGCCGCGGGAACCGGCGAAGGCACCAGCCCCGTCAGCCTGCCGATAAATACCGCGACATCAGCCGCCAGCACCGTCAGAAAAAGATAAACGAAAATCCCCATCCAGTAGGCGCCGAACCAGGACGCGGCGTGTTTGGCAACCCCCGGCAGCGGAAAAAACGACAATATGAGCGTGAGCGCGGCTAAGCCGTGCACGATGGCAAACAGCCGGCCGCTGGCCGCCGGGAGAACCGCTTTAAGACCCTGATAAAGCCGCCGCCCGATGTACCAGTTGGCCCCGCCATAGATCAGCAGCACGACAAATCCCAGAATAATCGCCCAAATGTTCATAACTCTTTCCCGTCCCGCAGCAGCCCCAGTGTTTCCGCCGGCCCCTGCAAGAAAATATTAACTTTGCGGCCTGCTCAACATCAAGGAGTGTCGTGACAGGCATGCATACTCCGCGAGGCTCAGCAACAGGGACGTGAGCACGATAACAAACAGGTCCGCGGAGAGGCACTCAACCTTGAGCTTCTCCTGTTGCGGAAACAGTTGCCCAGTTAAGCGATAAAAAGAAAGCCGCGGCTTCCGCAGCCTTCTCATGTACGCCGGCGCCATCCGGCCGCCGGGCAACGATGGTCCGTCTCCGGAGCCCGCCGGCTTCGCGGGAATCACGGCTGTCGCGCCGCTGCGGAGCGTTCCGCGGGCGCGGATTTCCGTGCAGGAACGGCGGGTCACGCCTGCGCGGCCTGCTCAGGCCGCGCGGTTTGATCTTCCCGGGCGGCGGAACCCGTAAGGTCCGGCTCCGGTCCGGCCGACTCCGTCGTCTCCCGAGCATCCCTGTCGGCGGCGTGGAGGATTTTCAGGATTTTTTTTGAAGGAAACAGCGCGTGGTCCACCGAATACAAGCCGGCGCCGGCGATCAGCAGGGCGAAGGCCATGGCGAAGAATGTGGCCTCCAGCTCCCAGCCGCCCAGGTATCCGCGGGAAAACTGCACCTTGAAGATGGCGACGAGCATCACGATCATGTACAGGGCGGACAGAAACCGCGTGAACAGTCCCATGATCAGCCCGAAACCGCCCAGCACCTCCAGCAGCGCCACACCGTAGGCCAGGATGCCCGGCAGGCCGATGCTGTCGAACCAGCGGGAGGTGTTTTCGATCCCGCCGCTAAATTTGGAGAAGCCGTGCAGGACAAAGTTGAAACCCAGCACCAGCCGCAGAATCAACAAGCTCCAAGCGTACTGTTTCAGTTCCATGTTCGCGCCCCCTGATTTCCCGTTTATTCGTTTACAGCCTAAACTCTTGAACCATCCCGTTCAGCTTGTCCGCTTCCCGGTCGAGACAGGCCACGCTGCCTTCGACCTCGCGGACGAACCGGCGGAACCCGTCCATGATGACGGACACCTCCGAGATGCCTTCCGCCGTTTGATCCGAAAGCGCCACGGTGTCCTCGAGAAACCGGCGGATATGGATCGTCTGGCTTCGGATCTCGTCCAGCGACACCGCCATGCTCCCGATCTGCTCTCCAATCCGGCCGATTTCCTCCTTCAGCGCGTGGAACGTCTCGCCCGTGCGATGAATGAGCGCCCTGCCGTCCTTGATGATCCGGTAGCCGTGATCCAAGGACTCCACCGTTTCCTTCGATACCTGCAAGATGTCCTCCACCACTTTCGCGATGTGTGCCGCGGAAGACTGCACCTGCTCCGACAGCTTTCGCACGTTGTCGGCCACCACGGCGAAGCTGCGGCCATGCTCCCCCGCCTGCGCCGCCTCGATGGCCGCGTTGAAGGCAAGCAGCCGCGTCTGGTCGGCGATCTTTTTGATCAATTCGGCTATTCCGGAAATTTGTGCGGTTTTTTCGTTCAGGCTGCGCACCAGGGCGAGGGAGCGGTCGATGCTTTGGTCGATGATGTTCATGTTTTCAATGGAGGACGTCATCGAGACGCTGCCTTCTTCGGTGAGGGCGAGCATTCGGCCGGAAAGTGCGCTCAGCCGCTCCTTCTCGTCGGCGACAGCCAGGATCTGCGCGGAAAAATGGTCCATGCGTTCGGCCAGTTCGGAAGACGTGCCGGCCTGATCCCGGGAACGGCGCGACAGCTCTTCCATCGTCCGGGAAATTTCCCGGCTCTCTTCGGACACCCGGGCGGTGAACTCAATCAGCTTCTTGCTTTCGTCCGCCACAAATCCCGAAGTCCCCGCGATTTTCTCCATCATGTCCCGCAGCGTCCGTTTCATCCGGTTCATGGAATTGGCGAGGCGGCCGATTTCGTCCCGTTCCAGGTATTCCAAGTCCGGAAGGAGCAGATTTTTGCCGGCGATGCCGTCCGCCATGCCCACGACCTCGTGAAGGCTCCGCCGTACGTTCCGGGTCACGATCAGAGCCATGACCAGCCCGACGACGGCGGAGACGACAACGGAAAAAACGAGCGCGAGGCGGTTGCCCCTGAGCTGGCCGTAAGTCTGGTCGATCCAGCGGGCGGTTTTCTGTTTCTCGGCATCGAGCAGCCGGTCCATAAGGCTCAGGATCTCGGTTCGCAGTTGTCCCGATCTTTCCGCGGCGTCCGGCTGCCCGCGGACCAGCGCGAGATATTCGTTTTCCTTGCTTCGCAGCTCCTCCAGCAGGTTTTTCTGTTCGTCCGTGTTGTCCCCGGCGGCAAGCCCGTCGATCGCTTCGCCGGACCGCACGGACAGCTCGTCAAATCGCCTTATGTATCGGTCGTCCCCGCTCAAGCGGTAATCCTGCAGGGCGATTTCCCTGCTTTTGAACAAAGAGATGAGTTCCGTCATGGCCAGCACCCGTTCCTGGATGCGGTCTTTCCGTTCCATCCGGTCCCTCGCCAGCTCCATTCCGTGGCCGACAATGTATGAGGAAATGCCGAAAAGGACGACCGTCACGACCAAAACCAGCGTGAACTTCCATCCGAGGCTCCGGACATCCTTCCGCATTTGCAACCGAACCCCTTTTATATCCCAAGTAATTCACACATATTTATATACTAACTTTACGTAATTAAGGTTCGCCATGGGCTCCGGTCCCATAAAAACGAATTGCACTTATTCACTGTTCCAGACGATTCAGCCGCGGCAATGGACTGGACTCAATTCGCCTCGATGCGCCGCGCGACAGCCGGGCGACCACAAGCGATCACCGGCAGCGGAGTTATAAAAATTCATCATTCCGCAAAACGCCGCCGTCCGATCACGAGTCAGCCGCGGGAGATCGCCAAGGCCAAGGTTCCCGCGGTCATGAGGAGAAGGCCAAGGTGAACCTTCCTGCAAAGTTTCTCTTTGAACACGATCCAAGAGAAAGCCACGGTGAACGGGATGCTGATCATGCCGATCCGCATGTGGAAGGAATCCGGGACATCCTGTTCATCAGCGGCAGAAAAAGGCGAAAGCCCGACAAAAACGAAAAGCCCCTTGCGGCGTGAGACCGTCCGCGAGGGGCGTTTGTCTTTACGCGGCTTTGGGCTGACGGATTGCCAAGGATTCCCCTTCAGCCCGCAGTCATTCGTTTTAGTTCCGCAGCGAGCTCGTCCAGCTGGTTGTGGCTCTCGCTGATCTCGCTGACGCGGTCGTCCTGGGTGGAGATGCTGGACAGCATCTCCTCGACGGCCGCCATGTTGTTTTCCGTCGTTTCGGCGATCACGTTGATATCCGTCGCGGATTGCCGGTACTCGCGCAGCACGCTGGAGGCGGCCGATTCCACCTGTCCCGCCTGCTCCTTGACCCTTTCGGCGTCCCCGGAAAGCTCGTCCATCACGTCCGCCATGTGGCGGGCGGCCTCGTGGTTCTCGGCGGTCACCCGCCGGATCTGCATCACCTGCTCCACCGCCTGGGCCGTCTTGACGCGAATCTGTTCCAGGATATCGCCGATTTGCCTTGTGGAGTCCTGGGACGTATTGGCGAGTTTCCGGATTTCATTGGCTACCACGACGAATCCTCTGCCGTGTTCCCCCGCCTGGGCGGCTTCGATGGAGGCGTTCAGGGCCAGAAGATTCGTCTGCTGCGAAATGTGGTTGATGGTCGCCACGACTTCGTGAATCCGCTCGTTGAGGACATTCAGCTCGTTCATGATGGCGGCGGACCGTTCCATCGTTTCGCGGACCCGGCTCATTTTTTCCGACAGTTCTTGCGCTTCCGCCCGTCCGTTTTTCGTCAGGGTTTCGGAATTTTCCGACAGCGCTTTCATCTCCATCGAACTTGCGGCAAAGGTTTCGACGGCCTGTTCGATGTTCTGGATCGCCGCGTTCTCATCGGTGATGCTTTTGGTCTGCGTCTCGATGCTGAACGTGAGCTGCCCGAAGGCGGCGGTGATTTCCTGGGAAATGGTCCGGGTGGTGGAGATGTTGTCCTTCAGCCTGGAACTGAAATCGTTCAGGGTGACCAGGGAAAAGGAGATCCGTTCAATCATGTTCTGGACGCGATACTTTTCCGTGACGGCCTGCTCCCGCTGTCGCTCCGCCTCGGCCTGCAATTGTTCGGCAAATTTCGCCGATGCCATGAGGGGAGCCGCGATCAGCGCCAGGAACAGGTAGAACGAGATGGGACTGTGGCCAGCCTGAAATTCCGCCGACCGGAGTCCGTTTTTTGTTTCTCGCTTTCGAGAAGCCGCTCCGGAAAAAAGACATCCCCGGGCGGATTCACGCCCGGGGATCCCTCTTAGCGGTTTGTGCCGGCCATTGTCGACAACAGGGGGTTCACAACGTCAATGTTTCTTCCATCATCAGAAGAACACCCCGATATTCGAGGACAACGTAGGCGTAGTAGGTTCCCGGATTGCTGCTCACAAGAACGCGGTCGGAAATCCCCCCCCACAATTTCAAGCCCCGCGTGATATAAGTGTTACTGTCGTTAAGAAGCTGGATGACATCGTCCGGCGAATTGACGGTCGGAAGCGGCGTGTCGTTGACGACATAATAAACCGTTACCGGGGCAGTCTGCGGTGTGTAATCCAGGTACATGACCAATGTGCTTGTTTCGACATTCCCGGAAATCGAAATAAATCGGAACACGTTATTCGAATCCGTATCGATCTCCACAGTCTCCTTCTGGGTTTTAATCAATCCATCGCCGGCCGAACCGACCACATAAAGCTTGAATTTCTGATTCAGATCGTTCGGATAAACATGAGCAAGTTCCAGCCTTTTCGTTCCGCTGGTTTTGACACGACCGCTAGTGGCCGTCGTACCGGAAATTTGAAGCAAATCTTCCACGTCCGGTTCAGGGTCGCTCTCGGGCAGCATCATATAATGCAAATCGGTGACCCATTGCGACGTAACCGTGACGTAGGTGGTGATCGTGTAAGTGGCGTCCATGACCGTAACGATGGAATTTGGATCGACGGACATGGACGGTTTTATGGAAGCAGGTGTCGGCGGCGGCAGAATTTCTGCATCCTTCTCCACCGTGATGGACTCCTGCGCGAGTATTTTGCCCAGCTTGGAAGTGATGGTGACGGTGATGACCGTATCCCGCAAATATGAACCGCCTGTCACGGAGACGGACGGCAGTCCGGACTTCGGATGTTTCTCCAGCTGTTTCGGCAAGGTGAGCGGTCTGAAATCATGAACGACCGCCGTCACCTGGAGGTTTTCGTTCAACCAGTCCATGTCAACGTCATAGAACGGATTACCGTATTGATCCAAAGGTGTGAGCAAGAGATAGGCGGTTTCACCCTTTTTCAGGGTCGATACGCGATTTCCTGACGCGTCATAAAAGCCCGCCGTACTCACGCGGTCGAGCACGCGGATATCTCCGATTTTGTAGATGCGGTCGGCAGAAACGTTGTCTGCCAGGATGACGACTGCAACAAATGTTTCTTTCGGCAGCTCGGCCAAATCCAGCACGACCAGATTGAGTTCGGGATGAATCTCTGCGCGAGGAGCAATCGAAATGACACGGATGTCCTCGGGCCTCTCGTCCATTTCTTCCCCAAACTGGTTGTACAGGGAAAACGGCACGGCCACATCATTCGCCTGGGGAAGCTGATCGGACCCGCCCAGCTCGATCCGTTCCAGCGTTTCGGCCTCCATGTTGAACTGATACTCGGAAGTGACGGTCTTTTCATCGGAGCGGACGGTAAAGCTGACGATGTAAGAGCCTGTTTCGGCCTTATCGTTCAGGATGGCCGTTACCGAGCCCTCGTCGGCGTTCCACTCCAGACGTTCGATGCCCACGGGCGTCCGCTCGTTTTCGTTCCCGATCCGTTCGATGACAATGGACGCCGCGTCCGGATCGGCTTTTCCCTGGAAGGTGATTTGCACCTTTCGCGCGCCCGTTTGTTCTGCGGACGTCATCCACCCTGTCTCCTCGGCGTTTGCCTGAAGCTGCTCATTCGCCGCATACGAAACATCCACCAGCAAGTCCCGGCTCGCGGGTTTGGTGTAGTCGGACTGTTCCGGAATCAGTCCGGCGTCGAGGGCAGCCTTCACATACTTTCCGGCCCAATCGCTGGCTCCCTCCACCTTGGCATCTTCATCAACCTCGAGATCCAGCGCCTCCACCATGATCTTGGCCAACTGTTCGATGGTGACATCGGAGGAAGGATCGAAAATACCATTTCCATATCCTTCCAATATATCCGCCGCGGTCGCCGCTCCGATATATCCCAACGCCCAATGCGATTCGTCCAGATCGATGTAAATATTCGCGCCGGAAGGATTCTCTTTCAAACTCAAAATCAAGGCGATGATCTTGGCGGCCTGCGCCCGCGTCATGTTGTGGTCCAAATGCGCCTCGCCGTCCGGAAAACCTTCGAAGATGCCTTGTTCCACCAATTTATTGTACTTTTCTTCGGCGGTCAGAACCTCGCCGTGAACCGCCGCCGGCTGCACCACCGCGGCAAGCAGCGCAAACGCCAGCAGCAATCGGATGATCCTTTTCCCCAAATCAGAAGGCCTCCCTTTCGGTGCAAACCCACGCCGGGAGGAATCTCTCCGGCAGGTTGTCGATTGATGAATGTTGAATTTATTTTACATGAGTCCAAAAATGATACCCATAGGCTCTTTTTCCCAAGAATGCGTTGCAACCGGGAACAATGGCCTACAAAAAACATGCAGCCGCGCCTGCGGCTGCATGGAGTCTGCCGGGTTGTGCCGGCTGTCCCGTCATTGCGGAACCTTTTTCCAATCTTCCAGAAATCTTGCGATTCCGACGTCCGTCAAAGGATGTTTCCACAGCGACGGGAACAGGGAACCGGGAATGGTGGCGATATCCGCCCCGATCACCGCCGCCTGCTGCACGTGGGCGATGCTGCGGACGCTGGCAACGATGATTTCCGTCTTGAAGCCGTAGTTGTCCTTGATCGCCTTGAGATCCCGGACCAGTTGCATGCCTTCCTCGCCGATGTCGTCGATTCTGCCGACGAAGGGGCTGATGTAGGTCGCCCCCGCCTTGCACGCCATGAGGCCCTGGGCCGCGGAGAAAATCAGCGTCACGTTGGTCTTGATGCCTTCCTTGGACAGAATATTGACCGCTTCCAGCCCCGCTTCCGTCATCGGGATCTTGACCACGATATTGGGGGCCCAGGTCGCGATCTCCCGCGCTTCCTTCAGCATCTCTTCCGTGGTGAGTCCCACCACTTCGGCGCTCACGGGGCCGGAGACTTCCCGGCAGATTTCCTGAATGACTTCTTTGAACGGCCTTTTCTCCTTCGCGATCAGCGTGGGGTTCGTCGTTACGCCGTCCACCAGGCCGAGACGGTTGACGCGCCGGATTTCCTCAATGTTCCCCGTGTCCAAAAAAAACTTCATCTGACTCTCTCCTTCAGATCGGGTTGATATAAGGATTTACGGCAGCATTAGCCGCTGTTTCCAAAACGTCGCCGTACCCTATTATCCGCCAACGCGCCGTCCATGTCAATGCGGGCTGTAACCCTCCAGCCCGCTCATCCGTCTAATAGGTCAAAGAGAATTAAATGCGCAAGGAGTGGAGAGAAACGATGGGCAAAGCGAAAGCGTGCTTCCTGGCGGCTGTCTTGGCGGCAACGTCACTGCTCGCCGCCTGCGGCGCCGAGCCCCGCGAATCGTCGCAGGGAGCGCCAAACGGGGAAAGCCCGCCGACCGCCACGGAAACGGCATCGCCGGAGACCGGCGAAGAGGCGGACCGGGAAGCCGCCGCGGCGGTGGTCGAACAGTTCGGCAGGCAACTCCGGATGGTGTCCCTGCTGGCTCCGGAAGAGGATCTCAAGCAGAGTATCCGGGATCACTACGGGGAATATGTAACCGGGGAATTGCTGGAAGCCTGGCTGAACGATCCTTCCGCCGCGCCGGGGCGTCTGGTGTCCAGTCCCTGGCCGGATCGCATCGAAATCGGCGAAATCACCGCCGCACCCGGCGACTCCTGCGAGGTTACAGGCGAGATCATTGAAATCACCGGGGACGAAGAAATCGCGGCCAAAATCCCGGTCACGCTCCGGTTGGTCCGGCAGGACGGCAAGTGGCGGATTTCGGAATTTGCGGCGGGCGAACCCGTGGAACCATGACGGATACGCCCGGAAAACGCAAGGCGCCGGACACGGGTCTGCTCCCGCCGGCGCCTTCATTCCATCCGGATAAACCAAAGCCTGTCCGCGGCATCCCGAGCCTGCGCCCCGTCAGGCCTGGCTTCCGGTCAGTTGCTTCTTCAAATCTTCCACTTCCATCTCGACCCGGAACAGTCTGGAGATAAAGTATTCGTGCTCCCTCTTGTTGCCGCGCAGTTCCTCCATCACTTCATCAAAGCGGCGGTCGATCCGCAGGAACTGTTCATCGTGCCGGTCGAGACGGGCTTCAATCCGGTCCAGGCGGCTTTCGATCTGCTCAAACCGCCTGTCAATCTGCTCAAACCGTCTGTCAATCTGCTCAAACCGCTTGTCGATCTGCTCAAACCGCTTGTCGATCTGCTCAAACCGCTTGTCGATCTGCCCAAACCGCTTGTCAATTTCCCCGAACCGCTTTCGATTTTCCTCCTTCTCCTCCTCGAACGAGCTTCTCAGCGCGCCGACGGACTTGATCAGGTCGCCGATCATGACCTCCATCCGGTCGAGCCTTTTCTCCAGACCGTCCACAAAAACCACCACCAAACCGAACATTTGTTCCCATTTTACCATTTTTGGGGTTGGTTGTCAATCCGTAGAGGGGACAAAGTTCACTTTTTTTCGTGAAAAAAAAAGATACGAGAAACTTTTTCCAGCGGATTGCGGTCTAACCAGATGAACACAAGCCGCGGAGTGATTGGCGAATGGCAAAACGATTGGCGATGGCGGCGCTTCTCGTCCTGCTCGTTCTCCTCTCGGGCTGCGACCGGAAAAACGCGGACGGCCCGGAAGGAAGCGCGCGCGCTTCGGATACGTTGAATCCCGCGGAACCCGGCGGAACGGACGCCGCCGGAGAAACCGCGACGCCCGAACTGCCCGGCGAAACTGCCGAACCCGCCGGACCGACCGAACCCCCGGCCGTGCGGCCTTCCGACGCGTCGGAGGCGGGGCTTCCCGGCGACAACGCCGAGCTTGTCTGTTTTGACCCTGCGGAAACCGCGGCCGGATGGAGATTGGTCGGGAAAGACTACGGTTTTGAGCTCGCGAGCGATCTGAGGGATGCCGCGATGGTGCAAACGCTGCTTTCGCCGCCTGACAGCGGGAACCCGCTGGTGGTTCAGCTCGCGCGGTGGAATCCGGACGGGCCGTCGGGACTTTTCCGCAAAGACGCCGTCATCCTCGATTTTTCGGACCGGAATGTGCCGGCATGCACAGTGTACCCGCTGTTTGAAGCTTATGTCAACGACAGTTACAATGCCGATTCGGTGACGAACGCATTCGGTTTTCTCGACGCGGACCGTCTGCTTTACGTCGCCGCCGGAGATCACCCCGTCACAGGGGATCTGACGTACAAGGTGCGGACCCTCAATATCCGAACCGGACAGACCGAAGTGCTGTTTCCGGACATCCCCGGCACGCCGATGGACGATTTTTTTGCCGACGGCTGGCTGACTGAAGACAAAAGCAAGCTGGTGCTGAACACATACCATTCCGGCAAGCTGTGGACGCTCGATCTCGCCCGGCGCGAAGTCTGGCAGTCCGGACGGCTTTTCTCCCACGAATGGCCGTTAACCTTCATCCATCCTTCTCCCGACGGGAAGTTGTTCTGGTACACGGATATCGCAAGCGCAAAGTATCGGCTGCACACCGCTGATGGCGAACCGGTGGCGGAAATGCCGTTTCCGCCGGGATTCGACCAATACCCGCCGTTCCGCTGGTCGCCGGACGGGCGCTACGCCTCGTATGCCTATACACGCGACGTGTCCGAGAAACATATCGTCGGTTCCGACGAAATCTATCACATCGCGCCGCAGGAGGTTCGTTTCCTCGATCGCCGCGGCCGCACCTACCTGACCGTCAAAACGCCCGAAGGTTCCGGCGAATACGTGGAATCGGCCGCCTGGCTGGACGACGGCAAGGAAGTCTTGCTTCATTTCTTCAAGCTGGATCGCCCCATCCCAGGCCAGCGCCCGAAGAAAGTTACCCTAGGCTATGAACGGCTGCGCCCGGACACCGGGAAACGCACCGCCCTGCAAATCATCGCGAACGCCGAAGGCCCGGCCGGATGGGAAAATTCCGTCTACGTGCCTTCGATTACGGGAGACGGTTCACTCTACAGGATTGACCTCGCAAAAAACCGTCTAATGGTGGAACACAGCCACGCATACGGATTCCCGGTGCCGGACGCCGGCACCGGGGAATGGGCCTGGTACTCCTGGATCGAAGGGGAAGACGCCGTCATCCTTTACCGTTTCGACAAGGAAAAAAGAACGGCCGCGGTGTTCCATCCGGAATCACCATACGGCCGGTTGCCGGATGCGGTCGTCCTGGATTGGCTGATTGCGGGATCGTCCTATATCCGGCTGGGGAAATGAATCCATCATTGCCGCTCCTTCAATCTCCATAAAGCGTGGTACAAGCCGGAAAGCATGTCGAATCCCGCCGCCAGTTCGCTCACCAGGTCCGGGGAGAACAACAGATCGTCGATTCTCCGGTTGCAGACAAGATAAAGGTTCTTGCGCGCGTACCATTTCAGAATCGACTCGGGCTTGGAACCGGCGTAAAGCTTCTTGTAGCATTCGCCTTCGATGACAAACGTCCGCTGCCGTTCATAGAACGCCACGGACCGCCGGAATTCTTCCGGCTCCTCGTCGATCCACGCGCGCAGCCTGTCCATCGTCTCTTTCCCGGCCGAATAAAATCCCATGCCATACCGGTAAGATTCCGGCCGCAGCTCGAAAAAGAAACCGGGCGCGTCCTGCCATTCGCGGGACGGACGCTTGAACGTGAACCACATGCAGTCGCGGTACAGCGATTTGTCTTTGGAAAAGCGGGTGTCGCGGTGAATGCGCGAGATCGTTCGGTTCACGGCGGGCCACGTTTCGAGCAGGGGGTCGATTTCCAACATTTGCCCGCTCAGATCGGACGCCAGAGCGCGCATCGGCTCCAGCAATGCCCGTTCGTAAACGGACCGGTGCCGTTCGAACCATTCCTTTGAATTGTTTTCGTGCACATCGCGCAAAAACTGCAGCGCCTCCGGGGTAAACCCGCGGAACAACCGCGGAACCGCCAGGGTCATGGCCATTCCTCCCCGTCTGTTCCTCATGCGGAAATGGAATACTCGTTCTCCAGCTGGCGGCCGGACGCCGTGCGAATCCGGGACAGCAGCATCCAGACCACCATCAGCGTGATTCCCGCGGCCCCGATGAACAGGGTCGCCCTCAATCCGGTCCACCCAAACGCCCACCGGCAAGGCAAACAGCAAAAACGGTAAGCCGCTCATGGATTGGAGCAGCCCGACCTGAAAGGGAGAAGCTTCCAGAAAGTAAACCGCCGTCAGCGGCAACGCGAACGCCGCGACATTGGAACCGAAAACGGAAAAGGTTTGCCCGATCCAGTATTTTGCAAATTCGCCGTCTTGCATCATCAGCCGCAGTCTCATGCACAAACTCCCCGCCGTGTCGTTCGGTCCTTCTTCCGGCAGAGTCGCGTTCCTCCGCCGGTGCCCTTCACATTCTTTAAAACAGCGACTCCTGGATGACCCCCCCCCGGTTTCGATCCCGCATATACGCTTTAGTTCCGACAATGTCGCTTTTCCCGAACGGAACTCTTCCGCCATCCGGACAAATGCCAGAGCCGCGCCGACCGCGTCGTGCAAAGCGTGGTGTTCGGCCGCGCCGCTCAGTACTTTGACCGCCTCGTCAAGACCGTAATGGCGGACAAGATCCGGAAGACGATGGCGTGTCAAACCGGGGCTGAGCTTTCTTGACAATCTCATCGTGTCCAATACGGCCAGAACTTCCGGGTTCGGAATGTACCGGGTCAGGAGTTTCCAATCGATCCTCGCGTTATGGGCTACAAAAACGGCATGACGCAAACGCTCCGCGACAGAGCGTTCGATATCCGCAAATCTTGGAGCATCTTCCACCATCTCGTTCGTAATGTTATGCTTCAACCAAGGGAGCCGTTTGATGGGGGATTCGGGCTTGACCAAAGAATAGAACGGACGGCGGTCCCCCTAAGCAAGATATGGCGGGAACGGTCTTTTTACGGAAAACGCCGTTCCCCGGCCGGGAGGAATGCCCGTGGGCGAAAGCCGCCTGTTTGAAATGTTGTACATCCTTCTCGACAAGCGGACCGTCACCGCGCGGGAACTCGCCGGACGGCTGGAAGTTTCGGTGCGCAACGTATACCGGGACGTCGAAAGGCTCAGCGCGGCGGGCATCCCCGTCTACATGAGCAAGGGCCGGGGCGGCGGCATCCGCCTGCTCGACGGCTTCGTGCTGGACAAGTCCATGCTTTCCCCGCGCGAACGGCGGGAAATCCTCTCCGCCCTGCACGGCCTGAGAGCCCTTCGCGATCCGGACGCCGGCGCGGTGCTGGAGAAGCTTGCCGCGATCTTCGGCGGCGGCCTCCCATGGGTGGATGTGGAGTTTTCCCACTGGGGAAGCCGGCGCGAGGAGGTCTTTGCCCTGCTCAAAAACGCGATCATCGAACGCCGTACGGTCGAGTTCGAATATATCGGCTCCTCCGGCGAGAAGTCGGCCCGGGAAGCGGAGCCCCTCCAGCTTTGGTTCAAACACCGGACCTGGTACCTCAAGGCCTACTGCCTGAAGAAGCAGGCTTATCGCATCTTCAAGCTGAGCCGCATGAAAAACGTGCGCATGACACCCCGCGTTTGCGAGCGGCAAATCCGGGACGCGGCCGTCTGGCCGGATCCGGAGGACGTCCGTTCCGCCCGCGAATCGGAGGTCGTGCTGCGCCTTTCTCCATCCGCCGCCCCCCGCGTCTGCGACGAATTCGACGAATCCGAATATGTCCGGCACGAAGACGGCTCGTTTACGGTCAGGGTCACCTGCCCGGAAGACGAATGGGTGTACGGGTACGTGCTGTCCTTCGGAGACCGGGCGGAAGTGATCGCTCCACGGCATGTCAGGGACAACATCCGGGCGAGGCTGGAAAACATGCTGCGGATCTATCGCGGGGACGAAACCCTGTAAAATATGACATATCGTTGTCATATTTAATGGGGTAAGCTGTTCTTGATCCAATCGGGAACAAAGGAGAGAACGGCTGTGGCGAAAACGGTCGATTACAAAAAAGATTTCAAACACCTGTACCTGCCGCCCGCATCCCCGGTCATCGTCGAAGTGCCGCCGATGCCCTTTCTCGCCCTGGACGGCGCCGGCGACCCGAACGGCGAAGCGTTCGCCCGGCGGACGGAAGCGCTGTACGCCCTGAGCTACGCCGTCAAGATGTCGCACCGCGGCGAACAGGTTCCGGAAGGGTACTACGACTACAAGGTGTTCCCCCTTGAAGGAGTTTGGGACCTGATGGACTACGCCAAGCCGGCGACGGACAAAAACAACCTCAAATACACGATCATGATCCGCCAGCCGGATTTCCTGACCGAAGCGCTCCTGGAACGGTTCCGCGAACAGACGAAACGCAAAAAGCCCAACCCGTTTCTGGACAAAGTCCGGCTGATCCGCATGGAAGACGGGCTCTGCTGCCAGATGCTGCACATCGGCCCCTATGACGACGAACCGGCAAGCTTCGCGCGGATGGAAGCGTATTGCGCGGACAACGGGTATGTCCGGATCGAGCGGACGCACCGGGAAATTTACCTGTCCGATCCCCGCAAGACCGAACCGGCAAAGCTGAGAACGGTACTCCGGTTCCGGGTGCAAAAACGCTGAAGAGGCAGGCGCGGGCCTGCCTCTTCGTGCCTGCTCATTCGTCTTTGCCCTTCGATGATCCGCCCCTCGCAAACCCATCCCCGCACCTCCTTCACGCCCCGCCTTCGGCCCGCTTCGGGTACTCGCCCCTTCCCGGCATCGAAAATCCGAGGATCGCCGAACCGCGCTTGCGTCACGCCCGCTCCGGGATGCAAGTTATGGATTTAGTCGGTGCACTATTTTATATAATTTATTAACTCAATATAATCTTTTATATAACATATATTGCAGCCACCGAGATTTATGTTATATAATTTGTCCATATAAAATTTATTTTATATAAAAATAAAAAGGAGGCTGCGATCATGAACTGTCCGGTGTGCCAGGGAAGCGGAGAACTGGAACTGCCCGCCCGCGGCATCGTCCCCGGCTTCGGACGCGGCTCCGGATTCCGCGCCGGGAACGGTTTTGAACACGGCTCCGGCGGCGAAACATCAGGCCCGGGAACCGGAGACGGCCCGCGGGAACACAGCGGCGTATTCCTCGCCTGTTACCGCTGCGGCGGAAGCGGAGTCCTGGAAGATTGGGAGTAAATGCGGGACCAAGAGGACAGGGGGGAAGACTCGCCGGAACAAAGGCGCCAAGATATTCGGACACGGGTCGAAGAATTGGGGCGAAAACGGCAATCCCCCCGGTACCGGGGGGATCGTCAGGCCATCCAGCGCCGAGACCGTGATGCGGCCGCGCGGTTCGGTGAGAGTGGAGCATGGACTGGCCAAAACATCCGCATGATCACGATTCCGCTTCATCCCGCTTCAGGTACGGCCTTAGCCTGTCCGCGATTTCCGGTTCGAGCGGCAGGGAAGCCTTCGCCTCCCTGTCGTAGCGGACCATGACAGTTTCCGCCCTTGCGGCGACGGCGCCGTCTTCGGTCAGCATTTCATGCCGCAAGGTGACGCTCTTGTTGCCGATGCGGGCGACCCAGCTGCGGATCCGGACGGTCTGCCTGGGATAGAGCGGGCGCAGATAATCGCAGCGGACGGAGGCGACGACGAATTTGACCGGCTCGCCGTCCCTGGTGATTCCCGTGTCATGAAAAAAATCGGCCCGGGCCACTTCCAGGTAGGCAATGTAGCTCGTGTTGTTGATGTGGCCCATGATGTCCGATTCGTAGTAACGCGTCTTCAGCGACGTTTCATGAAACATGCGGCGGAGCCCCCTTGCCTGTCTTGCCGCGGTCTCCGGATGACCGGGAGCTTCTTCCGTTTTCCATGTCCCATTATATCCCGTCGTCCCCCTGGTTCGCAAAACGCCAAATCCGCCGGCTCCGGCGCCGCGCGCCCCGAAAAGGTCCGGTTCTTTCCGTCCGGACGCCCCATGCTCGCCAAAACGCCCCTTTGGCAGGGTTATGCGCCAATCCCCCACGAAGGATCGTTTACCGGCAACGCCCGCTTCCCGCCCCGACCGCACGGAACGTTTGTCCCGCCGGCCGGCATCGAATTTCCTGCCTGTGGTAAAATATCGGGTGGATTTTTTCCGATCCGAAACCAATGCGGTGGGAGTGAGCGAACGTGAGAATCGGCATACTGGCCCCCGTCACCTGGCGCACGCCGCCGCGCAAATACGGCCCTTGGGAGCAGGTCTGCGCCAACCTGGCGGACGGACTTGCGGAACGGGGGCACGAAGTGTACCTTTTCGCCACCGGCGATTCCGTCACGAAAGCCAGGCTCGAATGGGTGTGCCCGGTCCCGCTGGGCGAGCATCCGGAGCTTCCCTCGCGCCCCTGGGAGCTGATCCACATCGGATTCGCGCTGAAGCGGGCCGACGAGCTGGAACTGGACGTGCTGCACAATCACATGAACTACCTCACGCTGCCGTTCGCCCGGCTCATCCGCACCCCCGTCGTGACCACCCTGCACGGCGCGGCCCTCCTGGAAGCCGACTCCCGCGAAGCTTACCGGCGTTTCCCGGACATGCCCTATATCTCCATCAGCCACGCGGAACGGGAAGGCTGCCCCGAGCTTCGATACATCGCAAACGTGTACAACGGCATCCGGCTGGAGCAGTTCGATTTCGTCGACCGGCCGGGAGACTACCTTCTGTTCATCGGGCGCATCTGCCCGGACAAGGGGACGGATCTCGCGGTGGAACTGGCGCGCCGGACGGGCCTTCCCCTGGTCATCGCCGGACTCGTGCCGGGCGGGGAAGAGGCGTTTTTCGAGGAAAAAATCCGACCCTGGATCGACGGCCAACAAATTCGTTTCGTCGGCGAGGTGGGTCCCGTGGAGAGGAACCGCCTGATGGGCGGCGCTTTGGCGCTCCTGCACCTCGTCCGCGCGCCGGAACCCTTCGGCCTGGTCATGGCCGAGGCGATGGCCTGCGGCACGCCGGTGATCGGCTTCGGCCGGGGCTCCGTGCCGGAAGTGGTGGAACACGGACGGACCGGCTTCGTCGTGGCCGACCTGGACGAAGCCGCCGCGTGCGTCGGACGCCTGTCCGAAATCCGGCGGCGGGACTGCCGGGATCGGGTGGAACGGCTGTTCACGGTGGAACGCATGGTGGAAGGTTACGAAGCGGCGTACCGGTCCCTTCTTTCTTCCCACGCAGACCCGTCCACCTGATTTTTCGACGCCCATATTAAAACGGCAAGCCGCTTCTTCCCGCCAAAAGAAGGCGGGACCCGGTCACTCACGCGGCTTGCCGTTGTTTGTTTTTCCACTTTTTGGCGATGATGCCGTGCCGGGGCGAAAACAGGATGCTGACCAGGAAAATCACGCCCGTGGTGAACGCCATCGTGCCGGACACCGACGTATCCAGCAGATACGCGACGTAATAGCCCGGGAAGGCGGACAGCACGCCGAAGGCGCAGGCGAGCGCCATCATGACGGACAGCCGCTCCGTCCACAGATACGCCGCGGCGGCCGGGGTGATCAGCATTGCGAGGGTCAGAATCGCGCCCACCGCGTCGAAGGCGGCGACGGCGGTCATGGAGGTCATCGCCATCAGGACGTAGTGCATGAGCGCCACCGGGAAGCCCAGGCTTGCGGCAAGGGCGGGATCGAAGGTGGTGATCTTCCATTCTTTATAAAACAGGATGATGAGCGCCAGCACCGCCAGGCTGACCACCGCCAGCAGAAACGTCGCTTCCGGCACGCTCCCGAACAGCGGAAGCTCGATGCGCTCCCAGGGAATGAACAGAATTTCCCCCATCAGCGCGTGCTGCACGTCGAGATGCACATTGCCGACCCGGGTAGCGATCAGGGCCACGCCGATGGCAAACAAGGTGGTGAAGACGACGCCGATGGAAGCCTCCTGGCGCACGCCCCGGTCGTGGAACCATTCCACCAGCAGCGCGGTCGCGAGCCCCGCCGCCATGGCGCCGATCACCATATGCGGCCCGCTCAGCTGACGGGTAAGAAGATAGGCGGCGACGATGCCGATCAGCACGGTGTGGCTGATGGCATCCGCCATCATCGCCATCCGCCGCAGGATGAGCAGCGTCCCCACCAATCCGCAGGAAAGCCCCACCAGCGCCGCCGTCAACAATATCCAGCCGTCGTAGCTCATCGCGGATCGTCCTTTTCGTCGGGATGTGTCGTCAAATCGACGGGATTGCCTCCGCAACGCGCCGAAGTTCCCGTCAGAACGCCCCCGGGGCGCTCCGGCGGCGCATCCGCCTTTTCCGGATATACAGCTGCAAGGCGCCGACCAGCACTCCTTTTCTCCCTCCGAAAGCCAGGGAAACAAGGAACAGGACGGCCGCGGCGATGACGATGAACGGTCCCGTCGGCCAGCCTTCGCCCATCGTGCTGACCAGCGTGCCGGTTGCGCCCGCCGCCCCGCCAAACAGCGCCGACAATGCGATCATGGCGCCGAAGGAATGCGTCCAGTAGCGGGCGCTCACGGCGGGGATGATGAACAGCGCGGCCATCAGGATGACCCCGACGGCCTGGATGCCGATGACAATGACCAGCACCACCACGGCCAGATAGGCGGCGTCCATCAGGCGCCCCGGCAGGCCGAGCCCCCTGGCAAACAGCGGATCGAACAGCCAGAGCTTCCATTCCTTGAAGAACAGGATCGTCACGATCAGGACCGTGAGGGCCAGGCCCGCCATGGCGTACACGTCCTTGCGCACCATGGAGGCGGCCTGCCCGAAAATGAAGCTGTCCAGCCCGGCCTGGTTCCCGCCCGGCAGGCGGTTGACGATGGTGAGAAGCATGATGCCGAGGCCGAAAAACACGGACAGCACGATGCCCATCGCCGTGTCTTCCTTCACGCGGCTGTGGTCGCGGATCCCCACCACCAGCCATGCGCCGAGCAGGGCGCTGGCCGCCGCTCCGGCGATCATGAGCGGCACGCTTTTCGCGCCTGCCAGGATGAATCCGACGACCACGCCCGGCAGCGCCGCGTGAGAAAGCGCATCGGACAGGAGGCTGTGCCTTTTCCAATAGGCAAGACACCCGACGATGCCCGAGGCCGCGCCCAGGATCAGCGTGCTGAACAGCACCCATTGTGCGTTGGGAGAGAGCGCGGGGATCACGGGACCACCGCCTCCAGCCAGCGCAGCGTCCCGCCGTAGGTCCGGGCGAGATTGTCGCGGGTGAACGTTTCTTCCGTCGGGCCGTGGGCGATGACCGTACGGTTGAACAGCAACACATGATCAAAATAATCCCGCACCGTATGCAGATCGTGGTGGACGACCAGCACGGTCTTGCCCCTGTTTTTCAGGTCGCGCAGCGTCTCCATGATCGCCCACTCCGTCGCCGCGTCCACGCCGGCCAGCGGTTCGTCCAGAAAATAGAGGTCCGCGTCCTGCACCAGCGCGCGGGCGAGGAATACCCTCTGCTGCTGTCCTCCCGACAGCTGGCTGATCTGCCGTTTGGCCAGATGTTCGATGCCCATTTTCTCCATCGCGGCCAGGGCCAGTTCCCGGTGCCGCCGGCGCGGCCACCTCAGCCAGCCGATCTGGCCGTACAGCCCCATCATGACCACGTCGAGGGCGTCGGCCGGAAAGTCCCAGTCCACCGCCCCCCGCTGCGGCACATACCCGACGCGGGATTTTACCTTTTGATAGGTGGTCCCGAAAAACGACACCGTCCCCGTCAGCCTCGGGTGCAGGTCCAGCATCACCTTCAGCAGCGTGGACTTGCCCGCCCCGTTGGGACCGACGATGCAGGTCAGGGTGCCGCGGCCGACGGAAAAATTCACGTCCGCCAGCACCGGATTTTTCCGGTAGGCGGCGGACAGATCGCGGACCTCAAGCACCGGTTCCGCCGGGCCCGACCCGACGGTCCGCCGCGCCTGCCCCGTCTCCTCCAACCACTGTTCCGTTTTCACCCCGTCCGCCTTCCTTTCGTCAGCCTTCCCCGCCGCTCAGCGCGCGGGTAATGGTCTCCACGTTGTGGCGAAACATCCCGAGATACGTGCCTTCTTCCGTCCCGGCCGTTCCCATGGCGTCGGAAAACAGCTCCCCGCCCGGCCGGACGTTAAGTCCCCGCTCCTTCGCGCCTTCGATGACGGCCCGGATGGCCGCGGGATTGACGCTGCTTTCCACAAACACCGCGGGAACCTGATACTCGGCCAGGAGTTCGATGGTGTTGTCAATATTCGTCAGGCCGACCTCGTCTTCCGTGCTCAGCCCCTGCAGGCCCACCACCCGCAAGCCGAGCATGCGGCCGAAATATCCGAAGGCGTCGTGCGCCGTCACCAGCACGCGCTGTTTTTCCGGAATTTGCGCCACCATTTCCTCCGCTTCCTTCCGCAGCGCGTCCATCCGGGCAAAATAGGCCGCCTTGTTCGCTTCGAAATACGCCGCGTCCCGCGGGGAAATGCGCTTCAGCTCCTCGACCGCCGCCGCGAGCGCCTTTTTCCACAGGCCGATGTCAAACCACACGTGGGGGTCGATCGCCCCCTGCTCGTCACGCAGCAGCTCTTCCTCCGGAATCGTCTCTGCGATGGCGAGAACCGGAACGGCTTTGCCCAGTTCCTCGAACACCCTGAGCATGTTGGCTTCCAGATGCAAGCCGTTGTAGAATACCGCGTCGGCGTTCGCCAGCTTCCGGATGTCGCTCGGCGCCGCCTGGTACAGGTGCGGGTCCACCCCCGGTCCCATCAGGCTTTGCACGGCGACCCGGTCGCCCCCGATGACCGACAGGGGTTCGGCGATCTGCGCGATGGTGGTCACCACGCGGATTTTGTCTTCCGACCCGCCGAAGGTTTGATCCCGACCGTTTCCCACGAACCCGCACGACGCGGCGAGAAGCAGAACCGCGAGCCACGCGGCGGCACGCGCGAGACGCCGGCCCGTTCGTCCGAACCGATCCCCGAAGCGATCCCTCCCGGACATGTGATTTCCCTCCGCTCCGGTCTGTATGCCGGATTTGCAAAATATGACGCTCTTAATTTATGCTCAAGATTTATGCTCAAGGCCAAATGTTTTTGCATAAGGCAAACTTTTTTTATTGATTAAAAATAATGGCCCCGGGCCATTTTGTCAAGCGAAAAAAGCCCGCAAGCGGACCTTCTTCCGCTTTTGCGGGCTGATCTTTTCCATTTGCCGGCCGATTATACGGCGCCACAGGCTGCTTTTCGCCGATGACGGCTTTTTTCACCTCACCGGCCGCCCAGCCTATGCGGGGCCGTCCTCACCGGCCGCCCTGACCGCCCTTCGCCGGTTGCGCCTCCCGCATGCGCACGGCGCTCCAGTCGTTGCGGTAGTAGCGGATGGTCACCGCCAATCCCAGCAGCGTGACGAACGTGTACAGCGCCACCCAGGCGCCGATGCTTCCCCAGCCCAGCACCTGCACGAACAGCCACGTCACCGGCACGAAATACGCGAAGTTGAGCAGCAGCGACACCTTCATCAGGAACGACGTGTCGCCGATGCCGCGCAGTCCCCCGGCGTAGAAATTGAACAATCCGTCGAAAATCTGCAGATACGCGGAAATGGAAATCAGGTACGCGGCCAGCTCGTATACCGTCGGGTCGTCGGTATAAATCCGCGCGATCGGCTCGGCCCAGATCAGCTCCGCCGTGCCCAGGAGCAGAAGGAACAGCGTGCCCAGGATGGCCGTGTCCGTCCCCGCGCGGCGGGCCGCCCTTCCGTCGCCCCGGCCGACGGCCTGGCCGACCAGGATGGTGGCCGTTGTGCCGAAGGCAAACGCCGGCATGAACCCGATGGACATGACGTTCAGCGCCACCTCGTTGGCGGCCAGCGCCCGGTCGCCCAGCCGGGCCACGAACATGGTAAAAATGTACATGGACACGCTCATGGAAAATTCCATCAGGCCGAGCTTACCGCTTTCCCTGGCCATCAGGCCGGCTTCCCGCCAGGACAGGCGCAGGATCCGGCGGGTACCGAACTGCCCGTGCATAAGCCCCCAGAACACGAAGGCGCAGATGGCAAACTGCAGCGCCTCCCCTACCAGAAACGCATATCCCGCCCCGATCAGGCCGAGCGCCGGCAAGCCCCAGTGCCCGTACGTCCACGCGTAGCAAAGGGCGAGCATCGCCGCGTTGGACACGACCGACACGATCATGGACACCCTCGTGTTGCCCACGCCGCGGAAAAATCCATGGAACACGAAGCTCAGGGTGCCGAAGGCCATGGCGTAAAAACGAAGCTGCAAAAACTTCGTTCCGTCCGCCACCAGATCCGCCGATCCGCCCGTCAGCCGCAGCACCGCTTCGCTGCCGGCCCATCCGGCCGCCGCCACCAGGATGGCGACGGCGAAGGCCGTAAGCAGCGCAATCTGCGTCCGCTGCAGCCCCTTGTCCATGTCGCCGGCTCCATAGTTTTGCGCCACCAGGTAGTTGACGGTATGCCCGATGCCCGAAAACAGGGCGAACACGTTGTACATGATGATATTGACGACGCCCATGATCGCGATGGCGAGATAGCCGAGGTCGCCGATCATGATGAGCACGATGGTCCAGGTGAGGGTCTGCGTCGCAAAGGCAAAAAGGGAAGGCAGGCCGAGGGACAGGATCTGTTTCCATGTCTCCAGCATGCGCCGCAAAGAGGCTGATATGAATGGAATGGACGCCATAACCAGCTTCCTTTGATTCCAATGATCCTCCTATTCTCCAATGAAACCGCGCCGGTGTCAACGGCAGCGAATCCGGCCGGTTCGGCGATCCGCAAAGTTTTCGGACATAAGGTCCGAATGGCGACCGAAAATCGGGCCGTTTTCCATTTTTTCGGACATCCGTCCGAAAAAAAGCCGCCTCGGACGCTTCATCCTCACGCCCCGGTGACAATCGCCACGCCGGAGCTGGTGCCGATGCGCGTCGCCCCGGCCGCGGCCAGCAGGCGCACCGCCTCGGCGGTCCGCACGCCGCCGGACGCCTTGACGCCCATCTCCGGCCCTACGGTTCGCCGCATCAGGGCCACATCCTCCACCGTCGCCCCGCCCGGTCCGAATCCGGTGGACGTCTTGACGAAATCCGCTCCCGCCGCCTTGCAGATCCTGCAGGCTTCGATTTTTTCCGCTTCCGTCAGCAGCCCCGTCTCCAGAATCACCTTCACCAGCGCCCGGCCGCGGCACGCGTCGACGACCGCTTCGATGTCCTTCCGCACCGTGTCCAGGTCGCCGCCCTTGAGCGCGCCGATGTTCATCACCATGTCGATCTCGGAAGCGCCGGAAGCGATGGCGTCCCGCGCCTCCGCCACCTTGGCGAAGGTGCTCGTCGCCCCGAGCGGAAAGCCGACCACGGTGGCCACCGCCACCCCCGAACCGTCCAGTTCCCGGAACGCCAGGGGCACCCAGCAGGGATTGACGCACACGGCGAAAAATCCGTATTCCTTCGCCTCGCGGCACAGCCTGACGATGTCCGCCCCGGTGCTTTCCGGTTTCAGCAGGGTATGGTCGATCATCCGCGCGATGTCCCGCCCGGAAAGAAAAACGCCGTTTGTCCGGTCCACGCAACTTTCCCCCATTTGCGAAAAAAGTGCCCGATCCGCATCCGTGCCACGCCGCAGCCGCACGTTCACCGCTTCAGCCTGAATCCGTGCGGCAGAAGCTCACCCACCGTCGTCTCCAGCCGTTCCCCCGCCAGGTTGGCCAGCAGCACCGGCATGTCCTCCAGGCAAAGCTCGAACATCACCTGCCGGCACGCGCCGCAAGGGGATACGGGCCCTTCCGTGTCGGCCACGACGGCGAGCGCCCTGAACTCCCTGACTCCTTCCGACACCGCCTTGAAAAGCGCCGTCCGCTCCGCGCAGTTGCATAGGCCGTAAGAGGCGTTTTCGATGTTGCAACCGGCATAAACGGTGCCGTCCCCGGCCAGGAGCGCCGCCCCGACCGGAAAGCGCGAATAGGGAGCATACGCCCGCTTCCTCGCTTCCCGCGCCGCTTCGAGCAGAGCCTCCCACATCGGCGTCACCTTCCTTTTCCATCCGCACTGAAAAAAGCTTATCAGATTCCGGACACACGGAAAAGCTAACGCGCCTCCACAGGCGGCGAAGACGCAAGCCCCGCTTCTTCAATTGCCGGCCGCTTTATGGTAAATTGGCTCACAGGAGCTTGCGAATTCTCCGGCTACGGAGGAAAAAAGGGGCACAAGCCATGCTCATGGTCGACCTGATTGCGAAAAAACGCGACGGCGCGGAACTTTCGAAGGAAGAAATCGAGTTTATTGTGGAAGAATACACCCGGGGCGGCATACCCGACTACCAGATGTCCGCGTGGGCGATGGCCGTCTTCTTCCGGGGCATGACGCCGGCGGAGACGGCGCACCTGACGATGGCGATGGCCCGTTCGGGCGACACCGTCGACCTGTCCCGCATCCGCGGGGTGAAGGTGGACAAGCACAGCACCGGCGGCGTCGGCGACAAAACCACGCTGGTGGTCGCGCCGCTGGTCGCCGCCGCGGGCGTCCCCGTGGCCAAAATGTCGGGCCGGGGCCTTGGTCATACGGGCGGCACCATCGACAAGCTGGAGTCGATCCCCGGTTTCGCCGCCGAACTTTCCCCGGACGCCTTCGTCGAGCAGGTGAACCGCATCGGCATCGCCGTCGTCGGGCAAACGGGAAATCTTACACCCGCGGACAAGAAACTTTACAGCCTCCGCGACGTGACCGCCACCGTCAATTCCGTCCCGCTTATCGCCAGCTCCGTCATGAGCAAAAAAATCGCCGCCGGCGCCGACGCCATCGTGCTGGACGTGAAAGCCGGCTCCGGGGCGTTCATGAAAACCGTGGGGGAAGCCTGGAAGCTGGCCTCCGCGATGGTGGACATCGGCCGTTCCGTCGGCCGGCGCACCGTGGCGGTCATCAGCAACATGGACCAGCCCCTCGGCCTTGCCGTGGGCAACGCGCTGGAGGTCCGGGAAGCCGTTGACGCGCTGCGCGGGGAAGGACCGGAAGACCTGACCCGTCTCGCCCTGACCCTGGGCGCCCATATGGTGGTGCTGGGCGGCAAGGCGGGCAGCTTCAAAGAAGGGTATGAAATGTTGGAAAAAATATTGAAAAGCGGCAAGGCGCTGGAGAAATTCCGGCAGTTCGTCGCGGCCCAGGGCGGAAATCCGGACGTGGCGGACCGGCCGGCGGAACTTCTGCCGAAGGCGCCGTACCGTGTCACGGTTCCCTCTCCCGCAGACGGGTTCGTCCACGGCATCCAGGCGGAAGAGATCGGCCTGGCCGCCATGACGCTGGGGGCCGGCCGCGCCACGAAAGAATCGTCCATCGATCCGGCAGTGGGCATCGTGTTGGCGAAAAAAATCGGCGATCCCGTCCGGCGCGGGGAGATCCTCGCGATTCTTCACGCGGGCCGGGAAGACGTCACGGACATCCGGCAAAGAGTTGAACGCGCCTTCGACATCCGGCCCGAGCGCCGAAAGAAGCCCCGGCTCATCCACGGCGTTGTCGAGTGACGCATTTCGGCCGGGGCGTTCCCGGACCGGGCCGGACCGCCCGAAGTTCACCAGACCGCCCGCCGGTCATCGGACTATCCGAAGGGGTATTGGCAAAAAGGGGAGTTTGGCGGCATGAACTTTGAGAGAATCATCATCATCGTGCTGGACAGCGTCGGCATCGGCGAGCTGCCGGACGCCGCCGCCTTCGGGGATGAAGGCGCCCACACGCTGGGACATATCGTGGAGCGCGTACCGGATGTTCAGCTTCCGAACCTGCGCGGGATGGGGCTGGCCAACATCGCGCCCCTCGGCGACTGGCCGCCCGAGCCTTCACCCGCCGCCTATTACGGCAAAATGGCGGAGGTCTCCGCCGGCAAGGATACGATGACCGGCCACTGGGAGCTGGCGGGCCTGGAAATCCGGACGCCGTTCCGCACGTTCCCGAACGGGTTTCCGGAAAAGCTGATCCGCGCCTTCGAAGAGGAAACCGGCCGCCCGGTCCTTGGCAACAAGCCCGCCTCCGGCACGGAGATCATCGCCGAGCTCGGCGAGACGCAAATGAAAACCGGCGCCTGGATCGTCTACACCTCCGCGGACAGCGTGTTCCAGATCGCCGCCCATGAGGAGGTCATCCCCCTCGAGGAGCTGTACCAGGCATGCCGCATTGCCCGCCGGCTCACCATGGCGGAGGAATACATGGTCGGGCGGGTGATCGCCCGGCCGTTCGTCGGCCAGCCGGGGGCGTTCGTGCGCACGCCCAACCGCCACGATTACGCGGTAAAACCGCCCAAACCGACGGTGCTGAACGCGCTCAGGGACGGCGGATTCGACGTCATCGCCGTGGGGAAGATCAACGATATTTTCAGCGGCGAGGGGATTACCCGCGCCATCCCGACCAAGAGCAACGCCGACGGCATCCGGGCCTCGCTGGAGGAGCTCGCGGCACCGTTCCGCGGGCTGCTGTTCGTGAACCTCGTGGATTTCGACTCGCTGTACGGTCACCGCCGCGACCCGGTGGGCTACGCGCGGGCCCTGGAAGAATTCGACCGGGCGGTGCCGGATCTCGTATCCCGCCTGACGGAGCGCGACATGCTGGTCATCACCGCCGACCACGGCAACGATCCCGTCCATCACGGCACGGACCATACCCGGGAATACGTGCCGCTGCTGGTCGCCAGCCCCGCCTTCCGGCAGACCGGCGACCTGGGTGTCCGTTCCACCTTCGCCGATCTGGCGGCGACGGTGGCGGAGAACTTCGGCGTGTCCTTCGACACCCACGGGCGCAGTTTCCTGAAAGAATTCAAATAGGAGTGAAACAAGCCTTGACCCACGCAAGCAAAACCATGGTCGACGAGGCCGCGGCCTTCATTGCTTCGAAAAGTTCCATCCGTCCAGAAATCGGTCTCATCCTCGGTTCCGGGCTGGATGTGATGGGCGACCGAATGGAAAACGCCGTCCGGCTGCCCTACCCGTCCATCCCGCATTTTCCGCGGTCCACCGTGGCCGGCCATGCCGGCGAATGGGTACAGGGCGTCCTGGAAGGCCGGCCGGCGGTGATCATGCGCGGGCGTTTTCACCTGTACGAAGGCTACACGCCGCAACAGGTGGCGCTGCCCGTCCGCGTCATGAAGGCGCTGGGCGCGCGGACGCTGGTCGTCACCAACTCCGCCGGCGGCATCAACGCCGATTTCCGGCCGGGGGATCTCATGCTGATCGCCGACCATCTCAACCTGACGGGCCGCAACCCGCTGGTCGGCCCCAACGAGGACGCCTTCGGCCCCCGCTTCCCGGACATGTCCGAAGCCTACAGCCGCCGACTGCGCCGGCTGGCCCGGGAAACGGCCGCGTCCCTGGGCATCTCCCTGCGCGAGGGCGTGTACGCCGGCCTGCTCGGACCGAGTTATGAAACGCCGGCCGAGATCCGAATGCTGCGCGCCCTCGGCGCCGACGCCGTCGGCATGTCCACCGTCACGGAAGTGATCGCGGCGCGCCACGCCGGCATCGAGGTTCTCGGCATCTCCTGCATCAGCAACATGGCCGCCGGCATGCTGGACCAACCGCTGTCCCACGAGGAAGTGCTGGAAACGTCGGAACGGGTGAAGGAAACGTTTCTTTCCCTGCTTCTCGCATTGCTGCCGAAACTATAAATGGGAATCGCAAGACGAAGGTTTTGGGCCATGGAATTCCGCTCGCGGTTCGACAACGCCTTCATCATCTTCCTGGCAGCCATCACGGTCCTGATCCTGGCCGTCTGTTTCCTTCCGATGGCGCTGGACAGGGAGGCCCGGGAAGCTCTGCCCGTGATCGCGCCCCTGTGCGTGCTGACGCTCGGTTTTCTTGCATGGAACACGTTATCGATCAAATACGTCCTCACCATGGACTATCTCTATGTCCAGGGCGGACCTTTCCGCAGCCGGATTCCTTACGGCGACATCACCCGGGTCGCGCCGACCCGCAACGTGTGGTACGGCTACCGGCTGACCACCGCCTTCGACGCCATCGAGATTTTCTACCGCAAGGGCCTGCTGGGCAGCGTCAAGATCACGCCGCGGGACCCTGAACGCTTCATCGCCGAACTCAAAAAGCGCTGTCCCAACGCCGTTTTCGAACCCCTCCGCTGACCCGGCCATTCCGCCCGCAACGCCAGCGGACTTCTGGTCCGTTATAATTAGTTGAAAACGATTTCTTAAAAATCTTACGGACATCCTGTCCGTTAGGCGTTACTGCGACCGTTTGAAACCGCTTACACCAATACCCGTTGCCGCCCTAACGGACCCAATGTCCGTAAGAATTCCAATCAGGGCCGGTTCCCCGCTTCTTGCGGACTATATGTCCGTTGGCGCCATCCCCGGTTGGCGCCATCCCCGGTTGGCGCCATCCCGTTCCGCGCTCCCGTCCGCACCCGCCTCAATTCCGACATCCGCTCCTCCGTCCTCCGCCGAAGGACCAAAATTTACAGGCAGTCGCGCCTCAATATCTCCGGTTCGGCAGCTCCTGCGCCGCCGTCGCCTGCGTGAACACCGTCTCGGAAGACACGATGCGCTTCGGCAGCGAGCGTCCTTCCATGATTTCCTGGACCGCCTGCATGATTTGCGGGCCGATGAGCGGGTTGCACTCGACCACGAAATTGAACTCGCCGGCCGCCAGTTTCTCCAGCGCCCTGCGGGATCCGTCCACGGAGATGATGATGATGTCCTTGCCCGGCCTGAGGCCGTATTCCTTGATCGCTTCCACGGCGCCTAGGGCCATGTCGTCGTTATGGGCGAACAGCACGCGGATTTCGCCGCCCCTCTCCCGCAGAAACTGTTCCATCACCTGCCGGCCGCCTTCCACCGTGAAATTGGCGTGCTCGCTCAGGATGATCTCGAAATCCTCCCGCTCCCGGATGATGTCCCGGAAGCCCTTGGCGCGTTCGATGGTGGGGGAGGAGCCTTCCGTTCCCTTGAGCTCCGCGATCCGGATGGGACCCGGTTCGTCCCGCATGTAATCCCGCAAGAATTTCCCGGCTTTCCGGCCTTCCTCGTAAAAATCGGAACCGATAAACGTCACGTACAGGGACTGGTCGCTGATTTTCATCTCGCGGTCGACCATGATCACCGGAATGCCCGCCTGTTTCACTTCCCGCAGGATCGGTTCCCATCCCGTCTCGATGACCGGCGCGATGGCGATGACGTCCACCTTTTTCTCGACGAAGGAACGGATCGCCTCGAACTGCTTTTCCTGGGATTGCTCCGCGTTTTCAAACAAGAGTTCGATACCCGCTTCCGCGGCGGCCTCCTTCACCGATTCGCTGTTCGCGTTGCGCCAGTCACTTTCCGATCCGAGCTGGGAGAAGCCGAGCGTGATGGGACGCCTGGAGACGGTGACCGAAGACGGTTCCTCGGCGGTTACGACAACGGTCTGCCCCGAAGCGTCGGGCGTCCTTTCCGGCGGAAGCCCGGCCTCCTTCTTGTTGCAAGCCAGCAGCAAAAAAATCATGAGAGGCCATACCCACATTGCCGTCCGTCGTCCGTGCATGTCCATCCCTCCACGATCGCGCGGGGTGTTGCCTGCTGCCGGAGATCAACCCTCTCAGACCTGGAAACGGGTGACGTGACGTTCCAATCTCAATGAACATTCTCTCATATTTTCCGCCAGCGCGACCAGTTCGTCGCTGATTTTCTGCTGCTGCGAACACAACCCGGCCACCTGCCGGGAAGAGGCGGAAGCCTGCTGCGCGACCGCCGCCACTTCTTCGGCCGACCTCGCCAGGCCGGCCTGCGTGTCCCGCATGACGGCCACCGCGCCGCTGACCTCCCGGGTCCGTTCCAGCAGCAGACTCATCCGGTCCTGCACGTTTTCAAAGATATCGCACACTTCCCGGACATATGCCGCAAGTTCCTGAAAAAACGGCATCGTGTCCGCCATTGCCGAGACTGCGCCGGACACCCCCGAACGCAGGGTTTCCAGGAGTTCCCCCGCTTCCCGGATGGCGTCGTCCGATTGCCCGGCCAGCTGCCGGATTTCTTCCGCGATGACCCGGAAAGAGGAACCTTTCCCGTCGTGGTGTGCCGCCTGGATCGAAGCGTTCAGCGACAGGATCGTCGTTTGCTTCGCAATCCGGGTCAGCATGTCCAGCAGCCGGTGGATGGAATCCATGTCCTGCCGCAGGCGCTTCAGGCGTTCGCCCACCTGGGCGAGCCGGGTCTCGGTCTCATGGGTCCGTCCGAGCAGGGATTGCACCTTGATGTTTCCATTTCGGCACGCTTCGTCCACCTCCTGCGTGGTGGCGGACATGCTCTCCTGAAAGCGGCCGGTTTCATCCAGCCGGTCGTTCATCTCGCCGACCCGCAGATTGGTGCGTTCCGATTGCGCGGCCAGCTCTTCGGCGCCGGTCGCGATCTGCGCGCTGGCGGATTGAATCTCCCCGGCCGACAGCGCCGTCCGGCGGGCGGCTTCCGCCACCCGGGCCGCCGTCTCCGACACCTGGGCGGTCGACAGGCGGATTTCCCCGATCAGCTCGCCGATCCGCTCCGCCATCCGATCGTACGCTTCCGACACGAGCCCGATTTCATCCCCGCCCCGCTGGTTCAGCCTGCCGCTGAAATTGCCCGTCGACGCTTCCTCCATCATTTTTCTCAGGCGGCCCAGCCTGCCGCGCAGCCACATGGCGATGCGGATCCCGATGGCCAGCGCCAGCAGGATGCTGACGACGACGGCGGCCAGGGCGGTCGTCCGGATTTCCCTTGCCGCCGCGGTGAGTTCCCGCTGCGACACCGTCCCGAGAAGCGTCCAGTTGCTGACGGGCGAGACACGGTAAAAAACAATTTCTTTGCCGTCCGCGCCATCCCGCGTCAAATGCCCCTCCTCTGACTGAACGGAAATGTCCCGCAGGGCCAGAGCGGCGGCACCAGGCTCATTCGCATACGCGCTTTCAGCCTCTTCTCTCTCCGCTTCTCCGGCTGCCTCCGCATGGACGACGAAAGGCCGGCCGTCCCGGTCGGCCAAAGCGACGGCGGAGCGGCTTCCCAGCCGGATTTCGCGAATCGTCTCTTCCAGCGAGGAAGCGTCGATCTCCACCAGCAGCGCGTACTCGTTCGAGCCCACGTTTTGTTTTCCGAACAGACGACCAAAGGCGAACACGGCCATCGGCGAAGACCCGACGTAACCGCCCTCTGTGGCCGGGAACCAGACCGGGTCCCCGGCGGCCAGGCGCAGGTCTTCCAGCCACGGGCTGTCCGGTCCCGCTTCCATCGCCAAATCCCGGTTCGTGCTGATCACGGGAACAGGGTCTTCCAGCGGGATCAGATGAATGTCCCGGATATACGGATCGCCGAGGGCCAGCTGGTCGAGAATGCCCCTTGTTTCGGCGATGCGGCGCTGCCGTTCATCCTGAGGCAGATTCGGATAGGCGAACTGGAACAGGTTCTCCGTAAACGACGCGTTGCGCATGAGCTGGTTGGAGATTTCCTGGTAATAGCGCAACTGCATGTCGATCTTCTCGCCGGCCTGCACCATCGTCTGCATGAGCCCCGTCTCTGCCTGCCTGATGAGGCCGGAGCCGGCCGTCCGGTACGCCATCAGGCCGGTCCCGGTCACAAAAGCGCTTACAAACACCACGAACAAAACGCACAGTTTCGTACCCAGCGACCGCCAAATGTTTTTTACGTCCGTCACGTACCATCCCCCATTTCGGGACCGCTTGACGCGAGACTATGGCATCGGGACCGCTTGACGCGAGACTATGGCATCGGGACCGCCTGAAACGAGGCTTTGGCATCGGGAGCGCCTGCCGCCAGACCATGGCATAGGGATCGCTTGCCGCGAACCCGAGGCGTGGGCCCCGGGTGGGACCATATCGCGCCGCCGCCGCAAGCGAGGGGCAAGGCGGAAGGAGCGTCCGGGTGAAACCCGCGGCCGGCGCTCCCTCCCAGGCATCCCTGCGGGCCTTCCGGACGCCGTGCCGCTACGCCTCCCGGACTTCGCCCCGGGAGCTCAGCAGCCGTTGCAGCAGGATGAACAGCAGCAGCAGAACGCCGATGACGATCTTGGTCCACCAGGAACTCAGCGTGCCCTCGAAGCTGATGATCGTCTGGATGATGCCCTGCAGCATCACCCCGAGGAACGTGCCGAACACATACCCGACGCCTCCCGTGAGCAGCGTGCCGCCGATCACCACCGCCGCGATGGTGTCCAGCTCCAGCCCGAGGGCGTGCAGCCCGTATCCGGACAGCATATAGAAGGTGAACACCACGCCCGCCAAGGCCGAGCAAAACCCGCTGAACGCGTAGATCAGTACCTTCGTGCGCCCCACCGGCAGCCCCATGAGCAAAGCCGAATATTCATTCCCGCCGATGGCGTACACGCAGCGGCCGAACCGCGTGAAATGGGCCAGCCAGATCGCCGCGGCCAATACCGCCAGCGCGATGATGACGCTGATGGAAATGAAATTCCCGCCCGGAATCGGAACCCGCGTCTGCGCCATCGTCACATAGAACGGATCCTTGATGGTGATGGCGTTGATGCTGATGACAAAGCAGAGTCCCCGGGCCAGGAACATGCCGGCCAGCGTCACGATGAACGGCTGAATCCTGTAATAATGGATGATCGCTCCCATTCCGGCGCCCATGGAAGTGCCGAGCGCCAGCACCAGCGGGATGACCACCGCGGGCGGCCAGCCGGCCTGCTCGATCAGGGCGGCGGACAGCATGGTCGTCAGGGCGATCACCGAACCGACGGACAGATCGATGCCCCCGGACAGAATGACGAAGGTCATGCCGACCGCCACGATCAGCAGGAAGGCGTTGTCAATGAGAAGATTGAGCAGCACCTGCAAGGAAAAGAAACCGGTGTAACGCAGGGAACCCGCGGCAAAAATCAGGATGAGAAGCGCGGTGGACGCGATGATCGGCACGTGCTGTTTTTTGATCGCGAATCTAGCCACGGGTCGTCACCTTCCCTTCCACCCGCTGATGAGACGGGCGTACGGAGACCAGTGAGCGGGCCAGCGTCCGGCGGAACCCTTCCGACTGGATGAGGCAGACCGCCAGCACGACCAGCGCCTTCACCACCAGGTTGACTTCCGGCGGCACCCCCGTCGAATAAATGGTGGTGGTCAGCGTCTGGATAATGAGCACGCCGAGCAGCGTCCCCGTCAGGAAAAAGCGCCCGCCGTTCAGCGACGTGCCGCCGATGACCACGGCCAGGATCGCGTCCAGTTCGTACCACAGCCCGGCGTTGTTGCCGTCCGCGCTGGACACGTTGGAACTGAGAATAATCCCCGCCAGGCCGGCGCAGAAGCCGCAGAACAGATACGCAAACAGCCGGACCGTGACCGAGCGGATCCCGGCCAGCCGGCTGGCCGTCGGATTGCACCCGACCGACTCGATAAACAAACCCAGGGCCGTTTTGCGGGTTAGCAAGGCCGCCAACGCGAACACCAGCGCCGCGATGTAGACCGACACGGGGAGCCACAGAAGCGTGCCGGCGCCGATCACCTTGTAATTCGGGCTGATCACCGTGATGATCTGGCCGCTGGTGATGAGCTGGGCGATGCCCCGCCCGGTCACCATCAGGATCAGGGTCGCCACGATGGGCTGGATGCCGACGCGCGTCACCAAAAACCCGTTCCACAGCCCGAGCAGGGCGCTGGCGGCCAGCGCCAGCAATATCGCCGTCGCCACCAGGCCCGGATCGTTCTGGTCCGCCCCCTTGCTGATCGTGAAACAGGCGATGGCGGCGGAGATGGCCACCACCGAACCGACGGACAGGTCGATGCCCCGGGTGGCGATGACCAGCGTCATGCCGATGGCGACCAGCGCGAGGGGCGAACCGAAAAAGAGAATGTCGATCAAATTCCCGTACAGCTTTCCGTCGCGCACCTGGATGCGGAAGAAATCGGGATCGTACAAAAGATTGAAGACCAAGAGCGCGACAAGCACCAAGACCGGCCAAAACAGATGATGCTTCCGGATGCGTTCCATGAATCACCCTCCCGCGATCGCCTTCATGACCCGCTCGCGGCTGATGTCCTCGCCCGCGATTTCGCTCACCTTCCGGCGATCCCGCATCACCGCGATGCGGTGGCTGATCCGCAGCACTTCTTCCAGCTCGGAAGAAATGAACAGCACCGACATCCCCTCCCGCGCCAGCGACAGGATCAGTTTTTGGATCTCCGCCTTGGCGCCGACATCGATGCCCCGCGTCGGCTCGTCCAGGATGAGCAGTTTCGGGTGCGTGAGCAGCCAGCGCGCCAGCAGCACTTTCTGCTGATTGCCGCCGCTTAGGTTTTTCACCGGGATCTCCGGATTCGGCGGATAGATGTTCAGGGCCCGGATGTACTCGTCCGCGAGCTCTTCCTGCCGCTTGCGGCTGAGCGCGCGGAACCATCCCTGCGACGCCTGCAGGGCGGCGATGATGTTTTCCCGGACGCTCAGCTCGTCGATGATGCCTTCCGTCTTCCGGTTTTCCGAACAGAAGGCGATCCCCTTGTCAATGGCCTGCCGGGGGGAATGGATGACGGTATCCTCGCCGGACATCACGAACCGCCCCTGATCGGCCCGATCGGCGCCAAACAACAGACGCGCGGCTTCCGTGCGGCCCGACCCGAGCAGTCCGGCCATGCCGACGATCTCGCCTTTGCCGATGCCGAGGTCGAACGGTTCGACCGATCCCTTGCGGCCGACCCCGACGGCTTCGAGGGTTTTCTCGGCCCAATCGGCAACCCGGCTTTCCTCCTTCGGCAGCTCTTCCAGCTCTTTCAGTTCCTTGCCGATCATCTGCGAGACAAGTTCCAGGCGCGGAAGATTTTCCGTGAGGTGCTCCCCGATGAGCCTGCCGTTGCGAAGCACGGTGATCCGGTCGGAAACCTCGTACACCTGGTCCAAAAAGTGCGTGACAAAGAGAATGGCCAGCCCGTCTTCCCGCAGTTTGCGCATGACCGAAAACAGCTGTTCCACTTCGCCGCGGTCCAGGCTGGAGGTGGGTTCGTCCAGGATGAGCACTTTGGCGGAAATGTTCAAGGCACGGGCGATGGCCACGAGCTGCTGGATCGCCACCGAATAGGAGCCAAGGGGCCGGGTCACGTCGATCCGCAGATGCAGCCGTTCCTCGAGCAGCCGCCTGGCCTCTTCGTTCATCGCCTTCCAGCGGATTCTCCCGAAACGCCGCGGCTCGCGACCGATCAGAATGTTTTCCGCCACGGACAGATTGGGACACAGGTTGACTTCCTGGTAGACGGTGCTGATGCCCAGCATCTGCGCTTCCAGCGGACTGTGGGGCTGGATGACCCGTCCTTCCAGGCGAATTTCGCCCCGGTCGGCCGGGTACACGCCCGTGAGCACCTTGATCAATGTCGATTTGCCGGCTCCGTTCTCTCCCATCAGGGCGTGGATTTCACCCGGAAAAAGCCGAAAATGCACGCCGCTCAGCGCCTGGACGCCGGGAAACGCCTTGTGGATGTCCGACATCACGAGCAGGGGTTCCCTCTCTTGCATCTCGCCAACATTCCTCCTCCCCGCGTGCGGACAAAGCCGCACCAACCGCTCAAGGGCGCGGTGCGGCTTTGTCGCTTCTTGTGCCGGATGCCGCCCGGGCCGCCTCAGTATTGGCGGTTGGGCAGTTCGGCGATGGCTTCCTCGATCGTGAAGGTCCGTTCCTCGGTGACGATGCGCTTCGGCACCGGTTCGCCGGCGACGACCTTCTTGACGAGATCCATGAGCTGCGGACCGAGCAGCGGATTGCACTCCACGATGAAGTTGATTTTGCCTTCGCTGGCGGCCACGAACGCGTCCCGGATCCCGTCGACGGACACGATGAGGATGTCTTGTCCCGGTTTCAGGCCGGCCGCTTCGATGGCCTGGATCGCGCCGAGCGCCATGTCGTCGTTGTGGGCGTACAGCACGTCGATGTCCTTGTGCGCCTTGAGAATCGCCTGCATGACTTCCAGGCCCTTGGCCCGCGTGAAGTCGCCGGACTGGGAAGCGATGATCTTGAACTTGGGATCGGCGCTGATGATTTCCTCAAACCCCGCCTTGCGGTCGATCGCCGGCGCCGACCCGACCGTTCCCTGCAGTTCGACGATGTTGACGTCGCCGTCGTGGTCCTTGAATTGTTCCACCACCCACCGTCCGGCGCGCCGGCCTTCTTCGACGAAGTCGGAGCCGAGGAAGGAGACGTAGAGCGACGTGTCCGGCGAATCGATGGCGCGGTCGGTCAGGATGACCGGAATGCCGGCATCCTTCGCTTCCTTCAGCACCGTGTCCCAGCCGGACTCCACGACGGGCGAGAAGGCGATGACGTCCACCTTTTGCTGGATGAAGGAACGGATCGCCTTGATCTGGTTCTCCTGCTTTTGCTGCGCGTCGGAGAACCTCAGATCGATGCCCGCGGCCGCGGCGGCTTCCTGGATCGACTTGGTGTTCGCCGTGCGCCATCCGCTCTCGGCGCCCACCTGGGAGAAACCGAGCACGATCTTTTTCTCCCCGGTCGATTCGGACGGAGTAGACGAACTAGGCGCCGCGGACTGCGAAGGCGCGGGAGCGCCTCCACCGCCGCTCGCCTGCTGCTGGCTGCCCCCGGAGGAACCGCAGGCCGCCATGAACGCCATCATGGCGCACAGCAGGATGACAAGCCCCGCTCTTCTGCCGATAAAGCGCTTACGCAAGGTGCCATCAACCTCCCCAAGAATTTTTTGAACGCGTTCACCATGACCCATGGCCTCATGGTGCAAGGTCCATTGTAGAAGCAATTTCGCACGGCGGATACGGAGACGCTTTTTCGATTGGTGGGGATTTTTGGGGAAAAGGCGGAGGGCTTTGGCGGGAAACTTTCAATTTCATGTCCGGATGGTGTAAAATTTTTGTTGGATCGTTTTTTCTTGTTTTATTTTCCCGTAAATTTGATATATTAGACTTCACAACGGGAAGCGGAAAAAGGTGTGGAGCGGGCGGATTCCTTCATGATGCTGCGTAGGTATCCTTTCAACAGCCTGAGAAGCAAGCTCATGGCCCTGTTCGTCATTCTGACCTCGGCGCCGCTCATCGCCGTCGGAATCGTGTCGTACCAGAAATCGTTCCAGACCCTTTCCGATTACAGCAAAGCCGCCAACGCCCTGGTCGCCGAGAATTTCCTGCGTGAACTCGACATGATGTTTCTCAACGCCAGCCGGCTTCTGGAACTGGAAAGCAACCCGATGGTGCGCCGCTTTCTGTTCTCGCAGACCGAGACGTACCCGGAAGCCATGGGAATCCTGCAAACCTTCAAGCTGTACCGGGAAACGTACCAGTTGAATGAACTTGTGCTCAACGTCACCCTGGTCAATTTGTACGGAAAGGGGATCAGCGAACGAAAAGGCGTTTTCCAGTTGAATCAGAATCTGCGAAAAGAACCCTACTTCCAGACGCTGCTGGAACTCCCCGATGAAACCCTTTACGTTCCCCCCTCGTCGGTCCCCTCCGTACCGAAGCTGGATGGGCTGGATTACGGCGGCAAGAAGACGATTTCCATCATATCCACCATCAAACAGCCCATCACCCACCAAGTGATCGGCTTCATCACCATCGATCTCGACAGCTCGGTGGTGCAAGAATTCAGCGAAACCAACCGGATCGGCAGAACCGGATATTTCTTCGTGGCCGACAAAAACGGC
Source organism: Paenibacillaceae bacterium ZCTH02-B3 (assembly GCA_002159065.1). Taxonomy (GTDB): domain Bacteria; phylum Bacillota; class Bacilli; order Paenibacillales; family Paenibacillaceae; genus ZCTH02-B3. The sequence continues at coordinate 49,730 of LZRV01000077.1, forward strand.
AAACCCATCTTCATGCCGGAACCGCAAGCGGCCGGCGTCGGTTGGCTGCCGCCGCTTACGGACGTCGCCCGTTTCGGCGGAACCCGCGGCCAGCTGGTGGACAACAGTCTCGGCATCCCGGTGTTCGTCATCTACACCATTTCCTCGCAGACCGGCTGGTACATCGTCGGCCAGGTGCCGCTCGCGGAAATTACCCGGGACGCGGTGCAGATCCGCAATCTCATTTTCGCCAGCGCCATCTTAAGCGTGGTGGTGGCCATTACGCTCTATTTCTATCTCACCAATCGCATGACCCGGCCGATCCAGATTCTGAAGAACAAGATGCGCCTGGCCGCATCCGGATATCTGGAAGCCAAGGCGCAGATCGGCGGCACCGACGAAATCGCCGATCTCGGCCGAAGCTTCAACACCATGCTGGAACAGATCAAACAGCTGCTCGACCGCAGCATCGAGGAACAGAAACAGATCCAGCTGGCGGAACTTCGAACCCTGCAGGCGCAGATCAATCCCCATTTTCTGTACAACACCCTGGATTCCATCGTCTGGATGGCCGAAGCGCGCAAGCACGATCAAGTCATCCGCCTGGTGCAAGCGCTTTCGCAATTTTTCCGGATCAGCCTGAGCAAAGGAAAGGATGTGATCTCCATCGGGGAAGAAATCGATCACATCCGCAACTATCTCATCATCCAGCAAATGCGTTACAGGGACATCCTGAGCTACGACATCCGGGTCGATCCCGGCATCCTGCATTGCCGGGTGCTGAAAATGACGCTGCAGCCGCTGGTGGAAAACGCGCTTTACCACGGCATCAAAAACAAACGGCGCAAAGGGTTGATCGAGGTTCGGGGCTGGCGGGACGGACAGGGAGGCATCCTGCTGAAAGTCTCCGACAACGGGATCGGCATGACGCCCGACCGCCTGGACGAAATCCGCCGTTCCCTGTCGGGCGGCATCGAACCCAGATCCGACAGTCCGGATGAAACCCGCCATCAAGGCTTCGGACTGCGCAACGTGCATCAGCGCATCCGCCTCTATTACGGAGAGCCCTACGGCCTCCATATTGAAAGCGCGTATATGGAAGGTACGGAAGTCACCTTGCGGATTCCGGACATCGAAGGTGAGGGGCATGAAGAAGATTCTGCTCGTGGATGACGAAATTCTGGTGCGCGAAAGCATCCGGGAAAACGTGGATTGGGAAGGGGAAGGCTTCCTGTTCTGCGGCGACGCCCCGGACGGGGAACTGGCGCTTCCGCTCATCGAAGCCCATCAGCCGGACATCCTGATCACCGACATCAAGATGCCGTTCATGGACGGGCTTGAGCTTTCCCGCATCGTCCGGCAGAAATATCCGCACATCAAGATCGTCATTCTGAGCGGCCATGACGAATTCGAATACGCCCGTTCGGCCCTGCGGCTCGGCATCACGGAATACTGCCTCAAACCGGTGGGCGCCGCGGAACTCGTGGGCATCCTCAAATCGATCGCGGTCCAGATTGACGAAGAACGGAGGCAAATGGACCGCCTGGCGGAAATGGAGTCGCTTCTTGCGGCCAACCGGGATTTGAGGTGCCAGAAACTGCTCAGCGATCTGTGCACGGGTCTCATCTCGACGCCGGAAGCGCTCCACCTGGCGGCCACGCTGGGCATCGACCTCGCGGCCGGCCATTATGTCGTGGCCATCACGGAAGTGCTGCCGCCGGACGACGATCGCGCCGGAGCGACCGACGAGCAAATCCGGGAAGCGGTCCGCCGGATCGAGGCCGGCCTTTCGTCCGCCGCTTCGGTCCTGTCCTACCCGCGCAGCCGGACGGAAACCGTCTGGGTGCTCAAGGGAGAAAGCGAAGAGGCGTTGCGGGAAGGATTGCGCCTTCTGCATGAAAAGTTGCTTCCACGGACCGAATCGGCCCTGGGCTGCGGCATCATCGCGGGAACCGGTTCCCTGCAGCGGCGGCTGCACGGCATCCACGCTTCCTACCTGGCGGCGGAGGAAGAGAAGACCTACCGGAAACTGTTGCGCGCCAATTTCCGCCAGATGGAAAGATCCGTCCGCAACGGCGAATCCGCCGTCTGGCTCGACCGAAACCGGTTTGTGGAATTCCTCAAAATCGGCCGCCGGGAGGAACTGGACGCGTTCGTCTCCTCTTTCGCCGCCGAACTGAAACGCATCGACTGGCATACGAACATGTACGGCTATTTCCTGCTGAACGACCTGACGCTGATGGCGCTCCACGCCTCCCGGGATCTGATCCAGGACGCCGAAACCATGGAAAGGCGGTACCGGGAATGGCAGCAATCGATCCAGCTCGTCCGTTCGCACGAAGACGCCCGCGATTATCTGAAGCGCCTCGCGGCGCAGATTCTGGACTGGCGGGAAGAAGGGGCCGACCGCTACGTTCCGATCCTGGAAAAGGTCAAAAATTTCATCCAGAAGAACTACGAACGGTATGATCTGTCCCTGCAGCTGGCCGCCGAACACGCGGGCGTCAGCCCCAGCCATCTGAGCAAGATTTTCAGCCAGGGCACGGGAATCACGTTCATCGAATATCTGACCCGGACGCGCATCCGCAAGGCGATGGAACTCTTGCTGACCACCCGGCTGAAATCGTACGAAGTGGGCTACCGGGTCGGTTACAATGACGCGCACTACTTTTCCAGCCTGTTCAAAAAGATGACCGGCATGACCACGAAGGAATTCCGGAAGCGGGGCACGCTGGGCGCGTCCGCGTTCATGGACGGGGGAAGGGAGATTTCCGGCCATGTTCCGGCGTCGAAGGGCTAAGCAACGGGGACGGAAACGGCTCGCGGCGCTCCTGGCCGTCCTGGTTCTGGCCGCGGGAACGGGATGCCAGGGAGGGATGCCGGACACCGCCCTGCCTGGGCCCGGCGACTCTCCCGAGCCGGAACCACCCGCCTACGTGTTCGGCATCATTTACCCTTACGCCCATCCGCTGTATGAATGGGTGACGAGACAAGCCGAGGAGACCGCCAGGGAGCACCGCGTGAAACTGATGGTGAGGGCGCCGGACGAAGCGCATCTGGAACAGCAGATCCGCATGATGGAAACCCTGATCAAGGAAGGCGTGGACGGCATCGCCATCGCCCCCGTGGATTCGGACGCCCTCGTCCCGATCATCAATCGCGCCGTCGAAAGCGGCATTCCCGTCGTCTGTTTCGAATCCGACGCGCCGGACAGCAAGCGGATGGCGTTCATCGGAACCGACAACCTGGAATCCGGGCGCGTGCTGGCGGACAGGCTGGCGGAAATGCTGGGTGAGGGCGGAATGGTCATCGTGGAGAGCGGCATGAGCCGAATGGAATCGCTGCGGGACCGGCTGGAAGGATTTCTGACCCGGATCTATGAAACTTCGGACGTCCGGGTGCTGGATGTCCGATACCACGAAGGCGACGACCAGAAAGCGCTGGCCGATCTGGAAATCATGACGGAAAACCATCCCCATTTCAACGCCCTCATCGCCCTGGATCCCGTTTCCGTTTCCTCCGCCGTTCTTTTCTGGAAGGCCAAAGGGCTCAAACAATATTTGCTGGCTTTCGGGCTCACGCGGGAGGTATGGGAAGCGGTGAACAACGGGCAGATCACGCATGTCGTTTCGCAGGGCGAATTCCAATGGGGCAAGCGGATCGTCCATTCGCTGCTCGCGCTGCAAAGGGGGCGGCAGGCGACCGTTCTTCAGGACACGGGAACCGAATTGTACAGCCGGGATTCGAGGATTGACTGGATGTTTGAGAATTAGGAGATGTTCTCCCGGTCATCCCCCTTGCCTTCGCGCTTCGCCTGATACATCTTCTTGTCCGCGTGCCACAGGAGCAGGTCGATGGTATCGCCGTGTTCGGGATACCGGCTGATCCCGATGCTCAGACTGACTTCGTCCATGACCGGCCGGTTCGACATCTTCAGCTGCGCAAAGGCGTCGAGCAGCCGCCCGACCCGATCCTCCACGTGGCCTTCATCCGGGTAATCGTCAAGGAATATGACGAATTCGTCTCCGCCGATGCGGGCCGCCATGCCGTCCGTTCCCGCCGTGTCGCTCATCAGGGCGGCGATCTTCACCAGCGCCTCGTCTCCCGTCTGATGCCCGTAGCGGTCGTTCACCGTCTTGAAGTTGTCGACGTCCACAAGCAGAAGCGCCAGCGGTTTCCGCCGTTCGGCCGGACGATCCAGCTTTTCCTGCAGCTTTTCCCGGAAGTGCCGGCGGTTCGGCAGTTCCGTAAGCGGATCGTGATAGGCGAGGTAGGCGATTCGCTTCTGCTGTTCGATGAACGGGGTGGCATCCCGAATGATGACCAGGATGTGCGGATGATGCTCGACGAGGATGTAGCCCGCGTCGATCAGGGCGTGGATCGTTTTGCCGCCGCCGGAGATCGTCATCTCATGGTTTCTGACCTCCCGCTGACGTTCCACGAGCTCGCGGAAATTTTCGCCCAGAATCGACCACAGATTATCCTGTTTCACGGCATGGGAACCGAACATCTCTTTGGCCCCGGGATTGGCTTCCTTGATGAGGCCGCCCGCATCCGCCAGGAGAATCGCGGCCGGGTTGAGATGGAACAGCTTCTCGAATCTCCGGTCCGTAAAATTGAGAAAATCGTATTTCCGCATCGTGCGCCTGAGGAAAAAGAACCACACCACGCCGCCGTAAAGATAGGGATACGGCGGAAGGGCGCTGCCGAATTCGATCAGGCCGAAAATGCCGAACCACGCCGCAGCCAGAACCACGCCGATGCCGAGATGCTTGTAAAGGTCGCGCATTTCCCGGTTCGCCGCCTGCCGTTTACCGATGACGAGCGGGATCAGGTACAGGAGATTGTTGATCACGCACAGCACCATGGTGATATAGTAAGGCGTATTGTAGACCGGAAGTTTCCAGAGTCCCGATTCATAAAACCGGGTGACGGAAATGGTGGTGTCGATCCGCAGGAGGTTGATCACGACCAGGATGACCGGCAGGTAAAAGATCCAGGGGTACACATACCGGGGCATCTTGCGGTCCAGTTTCGTCAGTTTGACGAAGAGGTGAAATCCGAGTCCCGGAATCAGGATGCCGGACGTGCTGAACCATACGGCGGCCACCACCGGACTGTATTCAATGGGAAGCTGGTGACGCACGTATTCCGCGAGGAACAGGTTCATGAAGCAAAGCGAAATCAAGCTGACCAGACGGTGTTCGATTTTCCTCGCGTCGCGGATCAGCATGTCGATGCTCATGAAGGCGAAATACAGGATCGGCACGAAGTGGGTCAGCAAAGGGACAAAGACCTGCTGGGGTGTCATCGGGTTCACCGTTTTCAAATTTTTAGCCCATACCTAACAAGTTCGACAAATATCGCCTTTTCCCTGCGAATTTCGCGCATGACGCGAAAATTCGCCGTTTCCCGTGCCGTTCGTGCGCTTTCGCCTGATGCGCGACTTGAACACGCTCCTCCGCATCTGGACTCGGGGGCGGTTCCGGAATACAATAGGATTGTTGCGATACCCCCTGGGGTATAAAAACGAGAGGAAAAGGAGGAAATCCATTGTTCCGGACCGAATCGCCCGCCGAAGTGCTGGAGAGGCTGAAACGCAACGAATCTTTCACCCTTCTTGACGTTCGGGAATACGACGAATGGGCGGAGGGACACATTCCGGGCGCCCTGCACATTCCGCTCCGCGAGCTGCCTTTCCGCCTGGGGGAACTGGACAGGTCGAAAGAGACGGTCGTCGTTTGCCTGAGCGGCGTGCGCAGCGCCCGGGCGTGCGAGTATCTTGCCTTGTGCGGCTACCGGGCGGTCAACATGGAAGGCGGCATGAAGCGCTGGCCCGGAGACGTCGTCTCCGGGCCGTGACCGGCATCCCTGTCAAACGCCATATCGCGCATCGCAGATGGAACACATCGAGTATCCCGGCTTCTTGGGCCTTTTGCCGCACGCTACGCACAAATCCGATTTGGACCCCCCGGCGACCTGCTCCAGATCCGATTTGCCAAGCTCCCGGTGATCCGGACGGTGTCCTTCCCGTCCGCCGGCTTCACTCCGCGCGTGAAGGTTTTCCCGATCCATGCGTCATTCCTCCGTTTCGCTGGTTATGGTCTGCAAGCTTTCATTTCTTCGCGCTGCGTCCTTCCGATCCGCTTCCCGTTTCTCCGGGCCGGATCTTCCCGTGTCCGTCTATCGGGCAACTCCGCTTTCCTTGGATGTTGGTTCATCCCTGCCGGGATTTCAAATTCACAAGGCATTTGGAGCAAAGATCGAACCCCTGGACGGCCACGTTGTCGCAACCCGGGGTCGCGCACGGGTGAACCGATGCGCCGGTGCCGCCGAAAATGAATTCGAGTTCCTCATCGTTCAGTTCGCGATTCGACAGACCGCGTTCGCCGTCCTTTTCCCGTTCCGGACTGAAGCCTTCCCCGTTCATCTTCCATTCCTTCTTTTTCCTCGTGTTTTGGTATGCCCATCGTAACATGCCATTTTAAAATGGAGTTTAAATTCCTTTTAAATCATTATAAAATTTCCATCCGGTATCCGATGCCCCTGACGTTCTGGATGACGGACAAATTCGAGACTTGCAGGATTTTTTTGCGCAGGGTGCTGATATGCACCGCCACCGTGCGAAAATCGTCCAGGCCGTCGTAGCCCCACACGATGCGGTAGATTTCTTCGGGCTGAAAGACACGCTTCGGATTTTCCGCCAGCAGGACAAGCACCTTGAACTCTTTCGTGGTCAGTTGCACCGGGCGGCCTTCGACTTCCACGGTGCAGCTTTCCAGATCGATGGTGAGCGGACCCAGCCGGATGACGCTTTTGGTTTCCTGGGCCGCCGCCAGCTCCTTCTTGCGTTTGATCAACAGGCTGCGGCGCAGGTGCGCCTTGACCCTGGCCACCACTTCCCCCTGGCTGTAAGGCTTGCTGATATAGTCGTCGGCTCCCGCCATGAGCCCCATGATCTTGTCCATCTCGGAACATTTCGCGCTGATCATGAGAATCGGCACGTCCGTCAGCTTGCGCAATTCCTGGCAGATCATGACGCCATCGCCGTCCGGCAGGATCGCTTCCATGAGAATGAGATCCGGGGGATTGTCCCGCGCGCTCCGCAAGGCCGCGTCCGCCGAATGGCAGCCGGTGACGCGGTATCCGTCCGACTGAAGCGCCGTGCCGATCTCCCGACGAACCGCTTCATCGGGATCGGCGATCAGGATGAGGGGTTGCCCTTGCATCGGGAAACGGTCTCCTTTACCTCGGTTTTCGGCCATACCCATACGATACGAGACATTTCGCTCTATTCGCAAGATTCGTTACTTTCCATTATAATCCGGGAAGGAAAAAAATCTATTCAAACCCAGTTTTTTAGCGGGGATGGTTTGAAATTTTAAACAGAATTTAAACTTGATTTAAACCAGTTTTGAATGTTGTGTGGTATCTTTTGATCACAACGAACGAACGATTCTTCCGTGAATCCATATCCGTTCGATCACATCCGCCTAATCTCAAAGGAGGGAATTCCCAATGTCGCTCACAAACGCGCAAGCCTGGTTGGAAAAGGTTCGGACCGACCCCGATCTTCAGGCCAAAATCCGGGAACTGGCCCCCGAACAGCCGGACCGGATTCTGGACGCCCTCGTGGCCGCCGGTGCGGAGGCCGGTTACGCGTTCGGCAAGGAAGATTTGCTGCAAGCCGCCAAAGAGGCGGTATCTTCCGCCGCCGGGAGCCCGGACGAGCTGGACGAAGAACAGCTGGAGCTGGTGGCCGGCGGCGACGATACGATCCTGTACGTTTTAGGGTCCATTATCACGGCGGGAATTGGATGTGCCATGCTTGGCTTGAAGCATGCCATCAAAGGTTCCTGAAAAGAAACCCGCGTCAGGGGACCCGGGTACCCCTTCATCCCTCGAATCAACACCCCTAAATTGACTGGGAGGAGATCCAATGTCGTTGGAAAGCGCTCAAGCCTGGTTGGAAAAGGTCCGGGCCGACTCCGAGCTTAAGGCCAAAATCCTGGAACCGGCCGCCGGACAGCCGGACCGGATTCTGGACGCCCTCGTCGCCGCCGGTTCGGAGGCCGGTTACACATTCAGCAAGGATGATCTGTTGCAAGCCGTCAAAGAGGCCGTTTCCGAAATCGTCGCCAGGCGAACGGACGGCCTGGACGAAACGCAGCTGGAATCGGTGGCCGGCGGCGTTTCGGAGGACGTCATTGCGTACTCCTTTGGATCGTTTGGCTTCGGATGTCTCGTATCGTGGCTTCAGGGCTGCGATCTTGAAGAAGAAGCGAAAAAAGCGAATAGACCGCCCGGTCCCTATGATCCTTCCTACTGACGATTCGTTCGCCTGCAGGCGATTCACCCTTGCGGGCTCTTCTCGCGCCGCCGGTTCGGTTTTGCTTTCGGCTCCGGGTCCGTTCGGCGCACTTCATCCAACACAAAGACGGGGAGGGATGACCATGTCTGTAGAAAATGTCAAGTCGTTCCTGGAAAAAGTGCGGTCCGACTCCGGCTTGCAAAGCCGCATCGGCTCCCTGGCGTCGGACAAGCCGGTTGACGCGAAGGAGGATTGGTTCCTGGACAGCCTGGTCGCCATCGGCGCGGAGTCCGGCTTTGCGTTCAGCAGGGAGGATTTGCTGCAGGCCGCCAATGAGATCAGGCATAACGCGGTTTCCGGCGAACTGGACGACGCCCAGCTGGAATCGGTGTCCGGCGGTCTCGATCTCTTCTGGCATATTGTGTTTTCTTTTGCCGTCTTTGGATGCATAGCCGTAGAAATTGTGGAATGGGGCGAGAAATTGGAATAACAAGAATCGGAAAAGCCGTACCGGCGTTCAGCCTTCCGTTCTGATCCGGATCCGCCCTTCGCTCCCGTAATCGACAGACCCTTTTTCCCGCGTCAGTTTCTTTGCATATTGAATCAAGGCGTCGGTCAGGACCCCCGCGTCTTCGTCGACGACCCTGCCTTCAAACCGGTATCCGTCGCCGCCCGTGCCAAGGAAATCCGGCACGGCGACCCGGTAGACCCGATCCGGATCGACGGGCTGCCCGCCAATGGCAAGCTCCGCGGACCTGAACGCGCCGGACCCGTCGGTCACGATGACGTAATGCAGGCCCGACGTCTGCAGGTCGACCCGGTTTCTGCCCTGACGCGTATACGAGTATTCGATCACGTCCCGCAGGGCTTTGCCGGTCATTTCCACGATCATCACCCGGTTCTGGAACGGCTCGATCCGATGGATGTCGCCCACGGTCATGTCGCCCGGCGCGATCTCGTTGCGGATGCCGCCGTTGTTCGTGAAGGCGATCTCCGCGTTGTACGCGTCGCGCATGGCGTCCGTCCAGAAATTGCCGACGGGGACGTCTTTTTCATATAATCCTTCCGCGGACAATCCGGTCGCGGTGCGGCCGATGACTTCGCTCAGGAAGGCTTCCAGTTCCTTCTTGTAGCCTTCCGCCTTATCCCGCACCGCCGCATCGGTTTCCTTGAGTTCTGCCGTCGGCTGCAGCCGGCTGTCCGCAAGTTTCGTTTGTCCGGTCGCGCGATCCAGTTCCAGCTTCACAACGCCGATGTATCGCAGATCGGCGCCGGCCCGCACGATGGGCGTGCCGTTCACCACTTCGGGACCGCCCGGCGGAGTTTCCCCGCTGCCGCTCACGATCAGGTCGAACAGGTCGAACCGCTCGGCGAGCCGGCGGTCTTCCTCATCGCCGATGTGCGTGAGCGCGATCAGGATATCCGCCTCGCCGCGCAGGCTGGCGAAACGCTCCACGGTGGAGGCGTAATCCCGGAATTCCAGGCCGACGATCCCGCTCCGGCGCGTCTCCGGAGGCGCCTCGGTGATCCCGAGCACGCCGACCTTCACGCCGTCGAATTCAAACAGGGCATAGGGCTGCGGCTGCCTGATGGGGATCGAAGGGTCCGCCACCTCCATATTGGCGCTGAGCCACGGAAAACGGGAGTCGGCCATGTTGCGGGCGAACTGTTCCTGTCCGTAGTCAAAATCGAGATTGCCCACCGTCATGGCGTCGAGCCCGGCATCGTTCATCAGATCGATCATGGGCTTGCCTCGCAGGATGTCCACCACGGGATTGCCTTTGAACATGTCCCCCGCGTCCAGGTACAGCGCGGGACCGGCGGCCTTCGCGTCTTTGACGAAGCGGGCCAGTTGGCCCGCCGGATCGACGTTGCCGTGCATGTTCGCGGTGTGCAGGACGGTCAGGGTAAAGCGGCCGTTTTTCCCCTCCTCTTCCGGCGATGCTTCGCGGTCCTTTGGGGCGCAGGCCGCGGCCCCCGGGACTAGCAGGGTTGCGACAAGGGCGACGAGGAACCATTTTCGCGACATGCGTTTCATCCCATCCTTTGTTTGTTTCGAGTCCGGATTATCCATCGGTTTTCGTCTCATCGGCCAGCCGGCGGAATCCTTCATCGTCGGCCAATTCCTCCAGCGTGAACCGCGAGAGCGTCAGGATGAGCCGCGCCTTCTCCTCATGGGAGAGCTTCCCGCCGGGAAACCGGCGGTTCCATTTTTCCAGCCGCCGGGCGGCTTCGACGACCAGCCCTTGCAAAATGGCGAAGGCGCCGTCGGACAGCGTTCCCCGGTACTGGTGAATCCGTCCGTCCGGACGGCAGTCCGGGTAGCGTTCCAGGCCGAGGAAACGCAGGAACCACTCCGCCCGGTATTCGCCCGCCGCGACGATGATCGCGACGAAGTCGGCAATCAGCTCGTCGAGCAGCCGGGTGCGCATCGCGCCGAGCACGCGCCGGGTGAAATAGTGGACGGATTCGTGTTCCAGGCGGATGGCCAGCGACAGCATCCGCCATTCGTGCTCCGGAAGCCCCATTTCCGCCGCGCCGACCTTGCTGTAGGGTCCGTCGGTCACGATGGCAAAGCGGTCCAGGTACAGTTCCTTCGGGAGCTCTCCCCCTTCACCCGATGGTTCCCGCCCGTCCCGGTGCCGTTTCAGCCGGTCCCAATTGCGATAGCCGGATATCAGGCAGGCGCCCATGGTGTCGGGGATCGGTTCCGGTTCGTTTCTCCGGACCAGGGCCTGGACCAATGCGACGAAATCGCTCCGCTCGCGGACGACGATGACAGGCAGGTGTCCGGCCGGCGTCGGGTGAAAAATCAGCTCGAGGCTGTCCGGGCTTCGCAGGATGAGTCCCGTCGCTTCGGGTATGCCCCGGGGATTTGCGCCCTGGCGGGTCACCGCCTGGTAGGCGGCCGTCGAGCTCATGCCTTCCCGGACCGGAAACCGCAGCTGGACCAGCTTCTCCTTCAGCACGGGAAACACGCCGGTCCCCCGGGCTTCCTCCGCGTAGCGCCGCCAGTCGGCGACAAACGGCTCGTCGTCCAGCGGATACTTCTGCGGAGGCGGATGCGCAAACACGTTGTCATTGTAGGCAAGCAGTTCTTCCGCTACCCGCCCGGTCGCGCCGAAGCGCGCGAGCACTTCCCTTCGAAGCGTGATCGGATCCACGGCCGCCTCCGGTTTGAGAAGATTTTCGCGCGACGTGCACATGTTCCTATCGCAATACACTTTGGATTTCCGCGGGAGCCGCGCACCGCAGCAAGGTATAGCCGATCCCCGAGATCCCCTGGAAAAAGGACGGATTGAACCAGGCGCCCCCGTCGCCCCCGTGAAGCAGATAGTGCCCGTTTCTCCGCTTGCGGGCGATGACCGCCCCCGCTTTCCGCCTTGCTTCCTCCAGCAGATCCGGCCGGCCAAGCGCAAGCGATGCCTCGACGAGAAAGTCGATTTTGCCCGCGTTGCCGCAGCAGACGTGGTCGTTCATTTCCAGCGTGCACGTGCGGGCAAATTCCACCGCGTTTTCGACGTCCCGCATGAACCGCCGGCGCAAGTTCCGTTCCCCGTCTTCCCCGCTTGCTGCGGCTTCCGCCTCTGTCCCGGCTTCGACGCCTGTTCCGGTTTGCGCGCTTTTTCCGGCATTCCCGCCGTCCGCGCCGGCGGTCAGCATGGCAATGCGGGCCAATCCGACGCCGGGAGCGCCGCTGCACCAGCCCGGCATGAACGCCGCACCGCCGCCCGCCGCCTGTACGGCCTTCTCGCGCAAATCCGGCCAATTGCCATGCTTTTCGTCATACAGGCTGTTTTCATAATCCACCGCTTCCATGGCCGCGTCCCGAAACGCCCGTTCTCCCGTCGCCCGCCACAGGCGGTACAGGGCGGCGGCATAGCCGGCCGCGCCGTGACCCATCCCCGTGAGAGGTTCCGGGGCGATTCCGGTGGTCCAGACCCGGTGGCCCGACTTCGCCCGCACCCGGGATTTCAGCAAATGTTCGCCGCACCGTTTCGCCAGATCGAGGAGATCGCCGCTCTTTTCGGAGCGGTGCAGATCGAGGAGCACCAGGATGAGGCCTGCCGCCCCGCCGAGCACGTCCAGCCAGCGGTCGCCGTCGATCTGTTCCGGCCGGATCCGGCGCACAAGCCACAGGGCGGCTTCCGTCAGGCCGGGTTCTCCCAGATAATCGCCCATGACCGCCAGACCCCTGACGATGCCCGCCAGGCCGCTTCCCAGTCCCAGGGGCATCCGGTACGCCGGGAACGGATGATCCCGGTCGTTCAGGCTTTTCAGCAAAGGATTCAAGGCCTGGAGGACCGTTTCCCGGATCGCTTCCTTCCCCGTCAGCCGGTACAGGGCGGCCATGAACACGCCCAGGCCGGCCAGTCCGTCGTAGAAGCCGAAGCCGATCCGGCCGAGGGTCATTTTTTGGGCCTGCAAATGATACTGCCGCACGATCCACGTGAAATCCCCGTCCGCTCCCACGATCCGCCTGGCCATGATTTCCTCGCAGATGCCGGCGGCTTCCCCGATCAGAAGTTCGTCGCCCGGATCTTCCGGTTCCGCCGGGACGCGGAATTTGTCCGGCCTCTGGTTACGAGTCCGCTCCGGCGTCCGGCCCGGCGTCGGGTCCGGCAGCCGGTCCGGGGGCTGTTCCGAAGTCCGGTCCGGGGGCCGCTCCCCCGCCGCATGGGACGGCTCCGAGGCCATGGACAGGGCCGTCCTGATGAGATCGATCTGCGCGTTTTTGTCCCGTTCGTCCATGCGCCGGATCAGGGCTTTCGCCCGGTCGAAGGCGCTTTCGAGAAAATAGCCCGGATGAAGCGTCCCGCTTCCGTCCTCGAGGGCCAGATTCCGCGCGTGCCCGTAAAAGATCGGGACGTCCCGGTTTTCCAGCGCGTCCCGCTCCGCGCAAAACACCTTCCACAGCTCCCGCAGCCCGTCGTCGGGCGCCGCGATCAGGTAGGCCGGAGCCAGGCGTTCCACTTCGAAGGAATAGAGCAGTCCGTCGCGGAGAAACCCGGGCTGGGCGGCATGGTTCAGCACATCGGCATAAACTTGCGAGTTCCGGATCAGGATGCGGAACCGGCACGTTCCGAAAGCGTCGAGCGGCGACGTTTCCCCCGCGTGTTCTCCCAGGATCCGGGGCTTCTCCCCGGCGATCCGGTCGTAAGCCCACGCGAATCCGGCCAGCAGATGCTCCTCGTAATCCCGCACATCCAGCGGCCGGCCGTCCAGAACGGGCAGATGGAGACCGCGCTCTTCCCGGCAGGTGAGCGCCCCCCAGTCCGCCGCCTTCCCCTGGGCGTTCACGTGCCAGTACGGCAGCATGCCGACGCGCAGGACCGAATCGCCAAGGGTATCGAGGGCCAGATCGGCCGCGCTTTTGCCGCTTTCCCCCAGATGGAACGGTTTCACCCGGTGCAGAAGCAGCGTTTCCAGATCGACGGGGACGGGATGGGCGCCGCTGGCGATCAGGTTTTCGAAATGAAAGTCGTTTCCGCCCAGCGCGTAGATCGTGCCGAGGAGAACACCGGCCCGGAAATAGAAGGCCGCGGCGTCCTCTGGCCGCGTGAGCGGCCTTCGCTCCACGAATTCCGCCCAGCCGTGGTCTCCCTCGTCCAGCACCCGGGGCGTCCACAGCCGGTGGGGAATTCCGTCCCGTTCCAGGAAGCGGATCCATTCGTTCCAGGCGGCGTCAATGGCCAGGCTCCTGGGCTTGTAAACGAGTCTCAGGCCGGATTCGAAGGCGAGAAGAAGAACGGTTTTGCCCCCGTTGTGGACATCGGACGCGTTCGCCTCCACCGCGGTTACCCGCCCAAGCGGCCTGCCTTCGTGAAACGCCTCTTCCAGCTTCATCTGGTCCGCCGCGAGGCGGGCGGCGAATTCCGCCAGATTCCTCTTCCATTGGCCGATCGCCTGCACCATGAACCGGGCGAGGACGGGATGCTCCGCCAGCACGTCCTTCCATTTTCCCGCCGCAAGTTCCGCCAAATACGCTTTCCATTCCGCCTGCCACTCCTCGTGGAAGAACGAGGGTCCAAGCAGGAGATGCAGCGGTTTTTTGCCGCTCATGGCCGCCAGAAAACCGGCGCGGCACGTCCGGAAACTAAGCGTTGCCAGCCGCTTGGCCAGCGCCCTGCGCATGTCCCGTACGGCGGAATCGGCGAACAACCGGAGTTTCTCCCCAAGCCTTCCGGCCAGCTGCTCGCAGGCATCCTCCAGAAACGGCTCCAGGGCCGGGGTCGGATCCCACAACCCTTGGCCTTCTTCCGGCGGCGAAGCGGACATCCGCTGAAGCCGCGACAAGATGCGCTCCAGTTCCCGCACCCATTCGGGAAGGGGCGTTTCCGCCTTCCAACGCACGGGGCCGAGCAGCCGTCCGGCCTCGTCCGGCGAAAGTCCGTCCAGGGCGAGGCGTTTGCGAAACGCCGTCTCTCCGCCGCTTCCGCCGGCTTTTTTCCGCCAGCGGGCAAACAGGTCCTCACGGACCCCGGGCGGCGCCTCCCCGATCTCGACGGACCCCGCCCGCGACAGTTCCAGCCGTTCTTTGAGAAACAGCGCCCTGCCGGCGATTTCGCGCCATTCGTTCTCCGTGAACACGGCCATTCTAGACACCCGCATCCAGGTACTCGAACTTGCCGCCCGTCACCTTCTTCAGCACGACGAGGTCGCCGATGTCCTCCCCGTTCCGGTCGAAGGTGTGGAACCCGGCGACGCCTTCCCAGTTTTCGATGGTATGAAGGGCAGCCGCGATGTCGCGGGGGACGATCGACCGGGCCCGGTTCATGGCCTCGGCCAGCAGGTGGACGGCGTCATACCCCTGCGCGGAATATTGGGTCGGCATGGTGCCGTAAGCCCTGTTGAAAACATCGATGAACGCCTTCACCTTTTCCCGCCGGCTTTCGGGGTTGAAGAAGGCGCCGATCACCATGCCTTCCGCGGCCTTCGCCCCGGCGATGCTCCACAGGTTCGGCGTGTCCATGGCGTTCCCCGCGAACAGCGGAACCCCGATGCCGGCCGCCCGCAGCTCCGCGACGAGCTGCGCGCCCGCCGCGCCCGACTTGGCGATGAAGATCCCGTCGTACTCCAGGATCTCCCATTTGAACTTGAGCCGCTCCAGTTCCGACGGTCCGGTATAGAAGGTCAGGCGGTCCACAATGTCGATGCCGGAACGGCCCGCGTGTTTTTCAAAGGCGTCCGCCAGCCCCTTCCCATAGGCGTCGTCGTCGTACAGGATGACCATCCGGCGGTGTCCGTTCCGGGCGGCGTAGTTGGCCACGGAGGCGGCCACCTGCTCGTCGCTGGCGATGTTGCGGAACACGAGCCGCTGCTTCTCGCTGATGAATTCGGGAGCGCTGGAAGCGGGAGACAGCATGAGGATGCCGGCCCGTTCATAGATGGAGGAAACCGGAATGGACACGTAGGAATTCCGATGCCCGATCACGGCCACCACCTGGATGTCCTCCGAGAAAGACTGGGCGATTTCCAGCCCTTTCGTCACCGAGGATTCGTCGTCCTTGATAATGACGTTCAGCTGGCGCCCCAGCACCCCGCCGTCGGCGTTGAGTTCCGACACGGCAAGGGCAACGCCTTCCAGGAACCAGTCGTTGGCGGCGGAGATGGGCCAGGCCACTCCGATCGAAATGGGACCCCTGTGGCGCTTGGCGAAGGCTTCGCGCTCTTGCGCCGTGGATGCGACCGAGCAACCGGCAACGGCCATCGCCAGCAAGAGGAGGATGGCAATCGGCAAGCGTCTCATGCTTTGATCTCCTTTCCAACCCGCACGGGACGGGACGCCTTGACCGCGGAACCATTGACGAGAATGGTCGACGCGCAGGCCAAATGCACGTTCAGCATCGTCAGGATCGGGTCGACGATGGGCGTGACCGCGAGCAGCAGCACCACCGCCGTTTCCGAAGGAAGCCCCAGCGGCGCCAGAATGATGCCGATCATCGACAGCGAGACGAGGGCGGGAGCCCCCGCGCCCGAGAGAGCGGCCAGGATGGAAGCCAGGAGGACCGTCGCGATTTGCCCCGGGCCCAAGGGCACGCCATACAGCTGGGCCACAAAGATCGTCCCGACGGAAAACATCGTCACCATGCTGTACCGGCAAAGGATGATGCTCAGGGGAGTCACGAAATTGACCGTTTTCTCCTCCAGCCGGTAACGCGCGCGCAGCGCCTGGAAGATGAACGGCAGCGTCGCCAGGCTGTTGCGGGTGCCGAAGGCGATGAGCAGCGGCTGTTTGAGGTCCGCCGTCGACCGCACCAACGAACGCCCGGTCAGCTTCCAGATCAGAACCGCGCTCAGGAGCAGGATGATCAGGCACGCGAGATGGATCAGGACGATGAATTTCGTCATGGCCGCCAGCAAATCCATTCCCATCGACGCGAACTGGCCGGCCATCAGGCAGAGCAGCCCGACGGGCAGTCCGTAGATGCTCCAGCCGATGATCCGCTCGAAAGCCTTGTAGATCACCTCGATGACGTCCAGGACGTCGTCCCGCTTTTTCTCGCGGACGGTACCGATGGCCACGCCGAACACCATGGCCACGAACAGCACCTGCAGGTTCTGTTCGCCGAGCAGCGATTCGAACAGGTTGGTCGGGATGATCATGGCCAGAAAATCCATCACCGTAAAGGCGCCCTGCGTTCCGGACTGGCCGCTGACCATCGCCTCTCCGCCCATGATCGCGTTTCCCAGCACTTCCCGCGCGCGCTGATCCAGGCCGGTCCCCGGATTACCGATCAGCCCCACGCCGACGCCGATGAGGCTGACCAGCAGCAGGCCGGTGGCGAAGGTCAGCACCGTCCGCTTCAGGTAACGCACCGCCTCCCGCGAAGCCATGAGCTTGCCCAGGCTGGAGATGATGGCCGTCACCATGATGGGAACGACCAGCATTTTTAAAAAGGAAAGATACAATTCCCCGACGGGGGCGATAAACAGGGCGACATTCCGATCGTAGAGCCCCAGCAGAATGCCGATCGCCATCGCGGCCAGGGACGTGCCGGGCCGCTTGAGCCATTCCAGTTTCGCCATGGGTTTCACTCCGTCCCCCGGCCCGGTTCGCCGGGCGAATTGCCGTACCGGTCAAGCAGCTGGCCGATGTCCAGCGGCGGCAGATAGGCCAGATATTCCTTCAGCCATGCCTGCATGTGGAAGTGGCTCGGCGGAATGGCGACGGCCAGGTTGTCCTTGCGCCCTTCCAGCACGACAAATTGCAGATCCAACAGGACGTCCGGAAATTCGTTGATGTGCCGCTGGAACTCGAACTCGTCGTAAAACGCGGCCGCGATGTCTCCCCGCCGCACGTCTTCCAGCATGCGCTCCCTCGAATCATACGGAACGACTTCCGACGCGTGGAAAATTTCCCGGGCAAATTCCATGTAGGATGTTCCCGCCATGGCGCCGATTTCCACCGGGTTGGTCCGCAGCAGTTCGATCGGGTCCGTCATCTGCCGGGTTTTCAGGGCGGCCAGCCGCATCCGGTTGACGAGCAGCGCCTGCCTCAGCGACAGATACGGTTCGCTGAACAGCACCCGCTGGGCGCGGTTCAGCGTGATGCTGATCTTCGAGACGGCCATGTCGTACCGGCCCGCGGCCACCAGATCGATGAGCTCTTCAAACGACCGCGCCGAGCGGTCGAACCGGACCTCCGCGACGCCCAATTGGCGGGCGATGTCCCGGGCCATTTCCACGTCGCTGCCGACCAGTTCTCCCCGCTCGTCCACAAAGAAAAAGGGAAAGCGGTCTTCCGCATACATGCCCACCGTCAGGTAGCCGTTTTCATGGATCCGCCGAAATTCGTCGGGCAGCGTCGGAAAATACCGGGGGTCCATCGTTTTCACGGGCTCGGGCGAGCCGTTTGGCCTCGGCGTTCCGCTTGTCTCGGGCCCGTTGCCGGCGGGAGCGCCGCATGCGCCAAGGATTGCCGACAGGACCAGTGCGGCCAGGAAGGTTTTGAATTCCCGATTCATGCGCTCCCCCTCTGTCAGGCCATTTGCCGTTTGGCCAGTTCGTAAAATGTCCCGCCGCGGTCCATCAGTTCCCGGAACGTCCCTTCTTCCACGACCCGGCCGTTTTCCAGCACGTAGATGCGGTCGGCGTTCATGATCGTGCTCAGCCGGTGGGCGATGACCACCCGCGTCGCTTTCAGCTGTTCGATGCTGTCGCTGACCATCTTCTGCGTCCGGTTGTCCAGGGCGCTCGTGGCTTCGTCGAAGAACAGGATTTTCGGCTTGTGGACCAGGGCCCGGGCGATCAGAAGGCGCTGCCGCTGTCCGCCCGACAGCGTGCGGCCGCCGTCGTCGACCATGGTGAACATGCCCATCGGCATGTTGCGGATGTCCTCTTCCAGCCCGGCCATCCGGGCCGCCTCCCAGGCGTCTTCCATCGTCAGGTTCGAAGAACCGATAATGTTGGTCAAAATGTCGCCGGCGAGCACCTGTCCTCCCTGTAGGACGACGCCCAGCTGGCTTCTCACTTCCTGGATATCCAGGTCTTGCAGATTGTGATTGTCGTAGTAAACGGCTCCGGAGGTCGGGCGTTCAAATCCGAGAAGCAGGCGGAGCAGCGTCGACTTGCCGCTTCCCGACGGTCCCGCGATGGCGACGAATTCCCCGGGGTTGACCCGGATGGACACATCCTTGAGCACAAATTCCCCGTCTTCATCGTAACGGAAATCGACGTGGCTCACCTCGATGGCGCCCGTGAGCTCCCCGGGATCTTCCTTCTCCTCGCCGATCTCCGGCTCCGTCTCCAGAATCGGCTTGGCCCGTTCATACAACGGAATGATGTTGAGCGCCATGATGAGGGACGTCCCCATGGCCATCATCGACATGATGAATCCGGAAAACGCGCTGTGAAAAGCGAGAAACGCCCCGGCGGGCATCGCCGGCGCGAACCCGATCACCCCGAAAAACAGCAGCATCGTCGTAACCGTGGGATAGACCGCATGGAACACGGAGGACCAAATGCGGATGAGCCCCGTGCGGAAGCCCGTTTTCCGGACTTCCCCGAAATGGTCCGACCACATGCCGAAGGCTCTTTTTTCCGCGCCGGCCATGCGAAACTTGGAGACGCCGCCCACGATCTGGAACACGATTCCGGTCAGCTTGCCGTTGAGTTCCGCCAGCACCCGTTCCTTGCGGACCATGACAAAACCGATGAGCGCCACCACCCCGATGCCGACGGCCACCAGGACGGTGGCCATCCAGGCCAGCCGGGCGCTGTAATAGAACAGCAGAAAAAACTGGGTGGATGAAAACAGGGCGTTGAAGACGGTGTTCAGCGTCGTCCCCGACAGCGCCTGCCGGATTGCGGCGATGCTGCCCGCGCGAAGGGCCAGATCCCCCGAACTGTATTTCCGGAAAAACGGCACCGGCAGATTGAGCACCCGGTCCCAGACCGCGGCCTGAATGCCGGAGTCGAGCCGCGCTTCCATGCGCAGCATGGCGATGGAGCGCGTAATCTGGAACGTAAGCGACGCCACGGCAATGGCGGTGAGGATCAGCACGAAATCGAACATCCGGCCGCGTTCCGCGCCCGGAATGATGCGGTCCACCAGTTCTCCCGTCCCCATGGGAATGGCGAGGGACAGAAGACCGCCGATGATGCCGAAGGCGGTCATCACAAAGACGTCCTTCCGGAGCCGGGGCGTCTGCGAGCTGAACCGCATCAGATCCCAGAGGGTGAGCCGGCGCGGGGGAAACGGCCGGTACAACATGTAGGCCCGCCGGTCCAACTGCCGGTCGATTTCCCGGGTCACCCGCCGGACGTTCCCGTCGACCAGATCGTGCATCTCGTAGTGTTTGTCTCTTTTGACAATAAGGGCAACCGGACGCCGATCCTCCTTGCGGAAGGCCAGCAGGTGTCCGTTGTCCTGCTTCCACCACTCGCCTTCCAGCTGGACTTGCCGCATCCGGATTTTGGACGCCTTGACGATCTGTTTCAGCCGCGCCGCGGGATCCTCATCGGACGATTTCCTCAGCGGCGCGGTGACGGGAATATGGCTTTTTTGTCCGATGAGCCGGCACGTGCGGAACAGGACATCGCGATCCAGCACCGTCACCTTGGGAGCCTGGTCCTTCCCGAACCGGATGGTGTCCGTCAGGTTTTTCACGGACAGCTCCATCCGTTTCCGGTCGATGACCGTCAGCCGCCGCAGGCGTTCGGCTTCCCGCGCGGACGACGCCGCCAGGAACCGCCGCACCGCCTCCAGAAAGGCTTCCCGGTCGAAGGATTCCGGCTTGGGAACATCGGTGCCGGCGAGCTGCATCCATCTGAGCAGCCGGTCTTCCCACTCCCGGACCAGACGCGCAAATCCCGGAATCGAGGAACGCTCGTCCGCCGGCGCGTCGATCCGGATCAGTTCCGTGTCCGCAACCCCGGTCATCACCAACCGGAAGGGAAATTCGCGTTCCCTGTCCGGGTCGATGCCGAGGCCGGCGATGAGCTGGCCTTCCCGCACGGATAAGAGATATTCCCGTCTCCCCCGCGCTTCCGGATCCGTTCCCGCCACCGCAAACAGGTTCACCTCGCCGGTCCGCACATACCACGCGGACCGGTCCCGTCCCCAGTCAACGGTCCGGTTTCCCGTGAGCGGCATGATTTCGCCGAGTTTTTCCAGTTCCAACGCGAGACTGTCCGACATCTGCCGTTCCCCTTCCCGGAGCGTCAGGCTTCCCGTATCAGCCTGGCATAGGGGCCATCCACGCCCGCCAGCTGTTCATGCGTTCCCCGCTGGACGATCTTCCCCCGGTCCATCACGATGATCTCGTCGCAGTCGCGAATCGTGCTGAGCCGATGAGCGATGATCAGGCACGTGCAGCCCCTCCTGCGGAGGTTGCGGTCGATCGCGAGTTCCGTCGTGGGATCAAGGGCGCTCGTCGCTTCGTCCAGGACCAGAATCGACGGATTGTTGACGAGCGCCCGGGCGATCTCCAGGCGCTGCTTCTGGCCGCCGCTGAAGTTTCGCGCCCCCTCCTCGATGATATGGTCGTAACCGCCCGGCTTTTTGACGATGTCGTCGTGGATGCAGGCGTCCTTGGCCGCGCGGACGATGTCCGTTTCGGGCACCGTCGGATCCCACAGCGTCAGATTGTCCCGGATGGTGCCCTCGAACATGTGGATGTCCTGGTCCACGACGGCGACGGAATTCGTCAGCACGTAACGGTCCCAATCCCGGCGGGGCTTTCCGTCGAACAGGATTTCCCCGCTCCAGGGCTGATAGAGACCGGTCACCAGTTTCGCCACCGTAGACTTGCCGCTGCCGGAGCCGCCGACGAGCGCCACCCTGGACCCGGGTTCGAGCACCAGGTTGAAATTCTCGATCAGCGGCGGTTCCAGGCGGCTGTATCCGAAGGTCACGTCGCGCAATTCCACCTTGCCCGTCAGCTTGCTTACCGGATGATCGGCCTGAAACTCCGCTTCCCGCTCCCTTTGCGTTTCGGGATCCAGTCTGTACCGGAGCACGTCGTTCAGCCGGTTCAGATCCCCTTTCACTTCGTCCAGCTGGCTGCCGAGCTGGATCAGGCCGTTCACGGGGGCCATGAAGCTTTGCATCAGGGATTGAAACGCCACCACCATCCCGATCGTCATCTCGCCCGACATGACCAGCCAGCCGCCGATCCCCAGGATGGCGATTTGGCTGAGAAACGTCAGGAAAGGCGGAACGGCGTTCACCGCCTGTGTCTGCAGCCCGAGCTTTTGCTGCGTGTTCGTCAGCTTCGCATACAGCCCGGCCCACTTGTTGAAGAAGTCCCCTTCCCGGCCGCCGGCTTTCAGCGTTTCGATCATCCGCAGTCCGGCCATGGTCGTGCCCGCGATTTTCCCCTGTTCCTGGAGGAGCTTCATGTTTTCGTCCACGCGGATTCGCGACACGCGCCTGAGATAAAGGAAATTCAAAATGGCGAAAAACACGGCGACCAGCGTCAAGAGAACGCTGTATCGCACCATGATCACCGTATAGAAAACGACCGACAGGCAGTTCAGGAAGTTGGTGGAAAGCTGGCCCGACAGCAGCATCGCCACCCGGTCGTTCGAACCGATCCGCTGCGTGATGTCGCCGCTGTGCCGCTGGGTGAAAAACTCCATGGGCAGGCGAAGCACGTGCCAGAAATACTTGCCCGCCATGCTGATGGACAGCGCCGTTTCCAGTCTCAGCAGGTAATATTGCTGCAGCCATGTGAAGGCGCCATGGAGCAACGCCGCCGACGCCATGCCGACGAGCAGGGGGAGGAGCCAGTGATGCAGGCCGGCCAGCAGGATGTCGTCCACGAAAAGCTGGACAAACATGGGAATGACCAGACCCGGCACGACCAGCAGGAGGCTGACGAGCACGACGTACAAGAGCGCCGCTTTCATCGGCGCGATCCGGGCGTACAGCAGGGAGAGAAAATTCGCTTTTCGCTTTTCCTTCTTGAAATGCTCGCCGGGCTCAAAGACGAGCACAATTCCCGTGAAGCTGCGGTCGAATTCCTCTTCGGTCACGGTTCGCCGGCCGGTGGCGGGATCGTTCAGGTAAAACTTCTTGTTGCGGAAGCCTTCCAGCACGACAAAATGGTTGAAATTCCAGTGGATGATCACCGGCATTTTCATCTGTTTGAGCTCTTCCGGCTCTTTCCGGTAGCCTTTGGCAACCAGGCCGTATTCCCGCGCCGCCTTCACGATGTTGCTCGCCTTGCTGCCGTCGCGCGACACGCCGCAGGCGACCCGCAGCTCTTCCAAAGGGATGTGCTTGCCGTGGTAACCCAAAATAATGCCCAAAGCGGCGGCCCCGCACTCCACCGCTTCCATTTGGATGACCGTGGGAGTTTTCACGCGATTGCCCATTGCGGAACGCACCCGCCTCATTTGAGCTGAGGGAAGATCTTCGCCAGGGGCGGCGAATCTTCCACCGTGATGATGCCGTTCACCAGCGTCCCGCTTTGGATGGGAACGGGCGGGCCATCCGAGCTGGACCATTTATAGCCGCTTTCCGTGCCGGCGTCCGGAATCAGATGAACCCTCACTTCGATGGGAGCGCCCGCCCCGGCCAGCGTTCTCGCCAGATCTTCGTTGCCGAGCACGTTGACCATTCCCTGGAAGGTCGAAGGAAACTCGTTGACGCGGGTGACCCGTCCGAGCAGATATCCGTAGGTTTCTTTCGAAATGGAAGCCGCCTCGAGCTTCACTTCCATCCCGGGATGGATCCGCTTTCCGTCGCCGGGCGACACGTACAGGACGGCCTCGAGGGTGTTCAGCTGCTCTCCCGCCTGCTCGATGGTGGCCACCTGGGCCCCCCTGGGGATATATTCGCCGCGCCGCACTTTCACCTCGACGACTTTGCCCGAGTACGGGCTGACGATTCTGGTCGCGAGATTCAGCTGGTCCCTCAGGGCGTCCAGTTTCTCGCGCAACTCCCGCACCAGGGGCTGGTCGTCCCCGGCTCCGGCGGCGAGCAGGCTGCGGAGCTGGGCTTCGGTAAACTGGATCTCGCTCAGGATTTCCGGTTGCTGGAGCCGCGCGACCACTTCGCCCTTTTCGATGAAATCGCCGGTCCCGACCCGGATGTCCGACACCTGTCCGCTTTCGGTGGTCACGATGGTCTGGATCCCGCCCGAACTGATCAGGATGCCCTGGCCGTACACGTTCACCGGCAGACTTCCGGCGAATCCCCAGACGACAATGGCCCCGAGCAGGGCAACGACGCCGGCGAGGGCGATCCACGACCGCCAGGAAATGACCGTAAGCAGCCGGTCGAGCTGCTCCGGCGATTCCAGAGATTCAAGAGACGCTTTGCGAAAAAGCTGCTGATTCCTCATCGCCATCGTCAGGATCTCCCTCCGCCCATTCAGGCCGCTCCCCGCCCCGGCGCACGCGGAGCCGCCGGACAACGCTTGCAACCTCGCCGTATCGATTTTTCCGGTTTATTTCCGAAATTCGTCGTTTTCCAGCGCTTTTTGCGGAAACCCTTTTATTTGTTCCACAATCGTCCCGCTTTTTCCTTCCGGGTTGTCCCGACATCTTGTCGTTTCATGCCGGACGCGTCGCCATTTCATTCTTAGCACTCCAACCTAAAGTTCAACTAAAATTTACATTAAATTTTTTTTACCGGCGCCGCGGCCCGCAATATTCCGTTCATCCGGCGGACCGGACGCGGATCTCATGCAAAGACCCGGCTTTCGGATGCGCACCCTGACTTGAGGAGTGGCACCCGAAGCCGGGCCCGTCTGAAGACTCCCGAGCCGATCATTTAAAAACACAAGAGAAGTGTGAATCGCCCGCCGCCTCCGCGACCGCCCCGATTGCCGAAAGTGCGCATAAAACGCCGGTCGCGGGTATGAACGAAAAAATGAGCCACCAATCTCCGCCGGCGACCGCCTCCAATTGCGCGTCGTCCAGTTCCCCCGCCGCCCGATACTGGGCGACGATCTCCCGTTGGTACCGTTCCAGATCTTCCGTGCTGAAAGGAAGACCCGCTTCCTCCCCGAGCCGGACCAGGACGCCCTTCATGTTTTCCCGGCTTTCCTGGCCAAGGCGGGCGATCTTTTCCCGCAACGCTTCATCCTCCCGAACCTTTTGCAAAAAAAGCCTGACATTTTCCATCGACATCTTGATTCACTCCGCTTCTTTATTTCTGTCCATAAAAAAATATCTTCTTAAACGTGAATACAGTTAAAATCCGTCCAAAAAAACCGGATGGCAAAACGAACGCGTCGGCGTCATCCCTTGAAGGGGGCAAAACCCAACCGGACCGCCGCCTGAAGGATGTACGAATGGCCGTCGATTTCGTCCTGCGAGATGGAACCCGTTCCGCCGGCCACCAGATCCAGCTGCTCGTCGTCCAGCTCCCCGTTTCTGTTGAAGTTGGCGAAGAGTTCCTCCTGGAACCGCAAAAAATCATCCGCGCGGAAAGGCAGCCCCGCTTCCTCGCCCAGCCTGGTCAGGCCAACCAGCATATTTTCCCAGCTGTCGGCTTCCATGCCGGAGATCCTCTTTTGCAGCTGTTCATCGTTGTTGACCTTTTTCAGAAACATCTTCACGTTTTCGACGGACATCTTGATTCCCTCCATCGCGGAATTTCCTGATCGGCTGACTCTACAATAACACGCTATGTTAAAGAACAGTTAAAATTTTTATAAAAACTCATTTAAAATCGGTCCGATCGGAAATCCGCGGGAGCAGGCGGAAGATCGACGGAACGAAAAAAGCGGAACTCCCTTGCGGGAATTCCGCTTCCGATTTTATTGCCGGCGTTTCGGCTTACATGTCCATGTCGCCCATGCCCGGACGGCCGCCTTTTTCCTTCTCCGGCTTGTCGGCCACGATGGCTTCCGTCGTCAGGAACAGCGACGCCACGGAGGCCGCGTTTTGCAGGGCGGTGCGGGTCACCTTGACCGGGTCGATGATGCCCGCGTCGTACATGTTGACCCATTCGCCGGTGGCGGCGTTGAAACCGACCCCCAGCGGTTCCTTCTTCAGGTGTTCGACGATGACGGAACCTTCTTCGCCGGCGTTGGCCGCGATGGTGCGCACCGGTTCTTCCAGCGCGCGCAGCACGATGTTGACGCCGGTCTTTTCGTCGCCTTCGGCCTGCACCGCGGCCACGGCTTTGAGCACGTTGATGTACGCCGTGCCGCCGCCGGACACGATGCCTTCTTCCACGGCCGCCTTGGTGGCGTTCAGGGCGTCCTCGATGCGCAGTTTGCGCTCCTTGAGCTCGGTTTCCGTCGCCGCGCCGACCTTGATGACCGCCACGCCGCCCGACAGTTTGGCCAGGCGTTCCTGCAGTTTTTCGCGGTCAAAGTCGGAGGTCGTTTCCTCAATTTGCGCCTTGATTTGCTTGATGCGGGCTTCGATGTCTTCCTTGCGGCCATGGCCGTCGACAATGATGGTGTTTTCCTTGCTCACACGGACCTGGCGGGCACGTCCGAGCTGATCCAGACGAGTCGTTTTCAGCTCGAGGCCGAGTTCTTCCGTGATCACCTGGCCGCCGGTCAGCGTGGCGATGTCGCCCAGCATGGCCTTGCGGCGGTCGCCGAAGCCGGGCGCCTTCACGGCCACGCAATTCAGGACGCCGCGCAGCTTGTTGAGCACCAGCGTGGGCAGGGCTTCGCCTTCCACGTCCTCGGCGACGATGAGCAGCGGCTTGCCCGTTTGCACGACTTGTTCCATGATGGGCAGGATGTCCTGGACGTTGGACAGTTTCTTGTCCGTGATCAGGATGTACGGATCGTCCAGGATGGCTTCCATCTTGTCGGTGTCCGTCACCATGTAGTGGGAGATGTAGCCGCGGTCGAACTGCATCCCTTCCACGACTTCAAGCTCGGTCTGGAAGCCCTTCGACTCTTCCACGGTGATGACGCCGTCGTTGCCGACTTTCTCCATGGCGTCGGCGATGAGGGTGCCCACCGATTCGTCCGACGCGGAGATGGCGGCCACCTGGGCGATGTTGTTGCGGCCTTCGACGGGCTTGGCGATCTTCTTCAGTTCCTCCACAGCGGCGTTCACGGCTTTCTCGATGCCTCTGCGGATGCCCATCGGGTTGGCGCCGGCGGTGACGTTCTTCAGGCCTTCGCGGATCAGGGCCTGCGCCAGCACCGTCGCCGTCGTCGTGCCGTCGCCGGCCACGTCGTTGGTCTTCGTGGCGACTTCCTTCACCAGCTGGGCGCCCATGTTTTCAAAGGGATCTTCCAGCTCGATTTCCTTGGCGATCGTAACCCCGTCGTTGGTGATCAGCGGGGAACCGAATTTTTTCTCCAGAACGACGTTGCGCCCTTTCGGACCGAGCGTCACCTTCACGGCATCGGCCAGCTTGTCGACCCCGCGAAGCATGGCGCGGCGGGCGTCTTCACTGAACTTGATCTCTTTCGCCATATCGGTAAAACCCTCCTTGGTATCGGTATCGTTTCCGGGGAAATCTCAAGCCGGCTCCAGGGTCGGTTCCGGCTTCACTCGATCACGGCGTGGATGTCGCTCTCCTTCATGATGAGGTATTCCTTGCCCTCGTACTTGACTTCCGTTCCGGCGTATTTGGAGAACAGCACCCGGTCGCCCACTTTCACCTCGAGCGGGATCCGCTGCCCGTCCTTGTTCAGAGCGCCGCTGCCGACCGCGATGACTTTGCCTTCCTGCGGCTTCTCCTTCGCCGTGTCGGGCAGCACGATGCCCGCGGGCGTCTTTTCTTCTCTTTGGCTCGGCTCGACCAGAACACGGTCGCCCAAAGGTCTGATCATGAAGATGGCCTCCTTTGTCCGGTGTTTTTTTGGAAAATGATGGGTTTTGTTAGCACTCAACCCAACCTAGTGCTAACAGCCAATCTTAATCATACTGATTTTGTGTATCCTTTTCAAGACCTATACCCAAAATTGTTGAGACGCACCAGGGAGCCGGAACAAAACAAAACCCGTCGCAGGGACGGGTCCGAAATCGGATGTTCAGCTTTCGCCGAGGCTTTGTTCCAGCGCCCTGAGGCGCCTCCGTTCGGCGACCTTCGACAGCCATACGCTGAATTCGTACAGGGCGACCAGCGGCACGGAAACGAGCAGGTCCGAGATGACGTCCGGCGGCGTGATCATCGTCGCGACCAGCACCATGAGGAACCAGGCGACCCTCCGCATTTTCACGAGCAGCCGCGGGCTGAGAATCCCGATCCGGGTCAGGAACAGGATGACGAGGGGCATTTCGAACAAAAGCGACACCGGAAGCAGGATGTTCAGCATGAAGGCAAAATACTGGCCGACGCCGTAGGTCTGTTTGAGGCCCATGGCGAGGGTGACCCGCTCGGTGAACAGAAACGCCATCGGAAACACGACAAAATAGGCAAACGCAAGTCCGGCCAGCAGCATCAGCAGCGCCCACGGCACATAGCGCAGCGTCACGGCCCGCTCTTTCCGGCTGAGCCCGGGTTTGACGAACGCCCACATTTCATAGAAAGCATACGGGACGGCCGCCACCAGCGCGAGCAGCACTCCGATCTTCACGTACAGGCTCACGGCGTCCCACGGCGAGAAGGCGTTCAGCTCCAGTTTGTCGGAAGGCGCCGCCCCGACGAGATATTCGAACACCGGCTCCGCGCCGGCGAGACCGCCCGCCAGCGCCAGGCCGAACACGACCAGGACGCGGATCAGCCGCGTGCGCAGCTCGCCGATGTGTTCCCACACCGTCATTTTGCGCGCTTCTTCCGGTTGCGGGTCGGTACGCTCTTCGGTCATCAGACCGTCAACCTCCCCTCCGCGCCGCTGGCGCGGTCATTCCGGAAGCCGCCGCCCGTCCGGCCGTCCGTTGCCGTCAGCCGATGCGGCGTCCGAAGCGGTTTTCGCCGCCGGCTCCGGCGGGAGCGAACGCTTCTTCCGATCCTCCTCGTCTTCGATCAGCTCGCTGGCCCCTTTGCGGAACTCGCGCAGCGTGCGGCCGAACGCCCGCCCCAGTTCGGGCAGCTTGCTCGGCCCGAAAAGCAAAAGGGCGACGATCACCAGCAAGATCAGCCCCGTGACGCCGATTCCGGACATCGAACGCGCCTCCAGTTACAATAAGGTTCTTTTCCGTAATCCGTATCATATCATACCCTGTTCCTCGGACAAAGCCCCGGACCTTGACATTTGTATGGCGATCTTGCAGGGGTCTTCAACCCGCGGGCTGTCCGGGTGACCGTCCGCGTGACGCCTGAGCCGGCCGGATTGCGCGCGGCCGGCCTTGGGGCCTGCTCACCCGTCGCCGCCTTCCGCCTCCTCGACTGCGGGAGCCGCCGCCGACACCGCCGCCAGCGCCGCGGGCAGCGTCCCGAGAATGGCCGAAAAGTGCTCGTGAACGCCGTGCGGGTCACCGGGCAGATTGATGATCAGGGTGCCGCCGCGGATGCCGCACACGCCGCGGTGCAGCATGGCCTCCGGCATCCGCCGCATCGCCGTCCGGCGCATCGCCTCCGCCATGCCGGGAACAATGCGGTCCACCACAAGCATGGTTGCCTCGGGCACATGGTCGCGCGGACCGACCCCCGAACCCCCGATGGTCAGCACGAGATGCGGGCGATAATAATCGGCAATTTCAATCAGCGCGGCCTGGATCTCGATCCGCTCGTCGGGCACGACCCGTTCTTCCCGCAAGACTCCCCCCAGTTCCTCTTCCACCAGCTCGCGGATGACCTGCGCGCTCTCTTCCTCGGCCGCGGTGCGGACTCCGCCCTTGCACGTCACCAGAAGAGCCACCTGCCAACGCATGTGCATCACTCCGCTATCCAAGACTTCGCCGGTCGGTCCGACGGAGGCGGTCCGGACGGGCGGGACGGCCGATCGCACCATTGAATCCCGAGCTCCGTCGCCACCGCGTCCAGACGCAGATCGTGGGATTCCGCCGGCAGCGCCTCATCGACGATCTGAAACGAAAAGGCGAAACCGGCCCACAGCGGTCCCCTTCCAGCGGAATCTGACGGTTCGCCGGCCCGCACCAGCCGGTACAGGCGGTCGTAATGTCCCCCGCCGTATCCAAGACGCCGCCCCCACCGGTCGAACGCCAGGCCCGGCACCAGGATGAGATCCAGCTTTTCCGCCAATTCCGCCGGACTCAAAGCTTCGGTGCGGCTCGGATCCGGCTCCGGTACGCCGTAGCGGCCCCGGATCCAATCGGCGGGCGAAGCAAGCCGCCTCACTTCCATGGTCTCGCCGCCCGGCGCCACCCGAGGCGCGTAGATCACGTCGCCCTTTGCCATGCACGACGCGGCCAGGTCCGCCGGATCCGCCTCGGAACGAAACGCGCCGTAGAGGCACACCGCCAGCGGACGGCCCAGCCGTTTCCGCATCGGCTCCACCAACTCCCGCTCCGCCACCCGGCACAGGCGCGCGGACAGATCGCGGCGCTCCCCTTCAGGCACGGCGTCCCGTCGCCTGGCCATCCGCCCGCGTATTTCCCGCTTGCGGCCGGCAATGAGTTCCGGTTCCATTTTTCGCCCCCTTGGCATGCATGTGTCTTGTTCGCCAAATATGCGCGAAAATCCTTCGTTGACCCCGGGACGGAGCCAAGTTGTTCACGTTGTCCACAATATTCAAAATCGGTTGTGAAAAAGTAATCCCCGTTTCAGAAAATTTCAAGCGTTGTTCCCTCAACCTTTCGCAAACGATCTCCACAATGTGCACAAGGGGTGTGGATATGTTGCCCACACCCCTTGTTTTGATCCACAGGCTGGCGCCCCCAGCCCCCCTGCGACCCTTACTGTCCGGCCGCCGCCGAAACCGGACGTTGCCGGTTCCGCGACATACAGGCGCTGTTGCAGGCGGCCACGTATGCCCGCGCCGATGCCAGGATGATGTCCCGGTCGATGGCCGTGCCCTTGTATCGTTTGCCGCCGTGCAGCACGGTGACGGTCGCTTCGCCGAACGCATCCTCCCCTGTGGACAACGAATGCAGCTCCAGATCCTCGAACTCGCCCGCATCCGGAATCGCCTGGCGGATGCAGTGGATCACCGCTTCCAGCGGCCCTTCGCCGGTGCCCGTGAACGTCCGTTCCTCGCCGTCCGACGTCCGGATCGTGACGGAAGCCATGCGCTTGCGCTGCGTCCCGGATACGACCTGCAGATCCACCAGGGAGTACGGCTCCACCGACGAGGCGGTCGCTTCGCCGACCAGCTGCAGCAGCACGTCGTCGGTGACGATTTTCAGCTCGTCCGCCTTCGCCTTGAACCGGTGGTAGAGATCTTCCAGCTGGTCATCCCGCAGCCGGATGCCGAATTCCTCCACCCGGTGGCGCAGGGCATGGCGTCCGGAGTGCTTGCCGAGCACGATCATTTCCCGCGGGATGCCCATCGCTTCCGGATCCATGATCTCGTAGGTGCTGCGATTTTTCAGCAGGCCGTCCTGGTGGATGCCCGATTCGTGCTGGAAGGCGTTGCGGCCGAAGATCGGCTTGTTGTACGCGATGGGAAAATGCATCATCCGGCTGACAATGCGGGAGGTCTCATACAGCTGGTCCAGGCGGATGCCGGTTTCCACGCCCAGGGATTCGCTCCGCGTGTGGATGGCCATCACCAGCTCCTCCAGCGCGCAATTGCCCGCCCGCTCGCCGACGCCGTTGATGCATACTTCCACCTGCGTGGCGCCGTGGCGGATCGCCGCCAGGCTGTTGGCCACCGCCATGCCGAGGTCGTTGTGGCAGTGCGCGCTGAAAATGACGCGGTCGGCGCCGCGGACGTTTTGGCGCAGACGGGAAAACAGCGGGCCGAATTCCTCCGGCAGGGCGTACCCCGTCGTGTCCGGGATGTTGATGATCGTCGCGCCTTCCTCAATGACCGCTTCCACCAGCTCGTACAGAAACTCCTCGCTGGAACGGGACGCGTCCATCGGCGAGAACTCGATTTCATCCACGAATTGCCTGGCGTAGGCGACCATCTCCCGCGCCAGCTGCTTGACCTGATCGCGCGTCTTGCGCAGCTGGAAATCCATATGGATTTGCGACGAGGACACGAACAGGTGCAGACGCCTGCGGGCCGCGTCCCTGGTCGCTTCCACCGCCGCGTCGATGTCCTCCTTCACGCAGCGGGCAAAACCGCAGATTTCCGTTTCCTGCAGTTCGCGGGAAATCTGCTGGATCGCCTTGAACTCTCCCGGGCTGGAAATAGGGAAGCCCGGCTCGATGGTGTCGACCCCCAGCTTCGCCAGCTGGCGGGCGACGACGATCTTCTGTTCCGGCTTCATGGAAGCGCCGGGAGCCTGTTCGCCGTCGCGCAGCGTCGTGTCGAAAATGCGGATTCTCCTTTTGGCTTCGGTCATGGTCATGGTTGAACCCTCCTTGACGGTTGTTGGGATGTATGAAAAAACCCGTCGTCTCCTGCAAGAGACGACGGGTTGCCATACCGCCGCGGTACCACTCTTGTTGAAGCGGATTTTCCCCTGCGGGCGCCGGGTTTGGTCCGCTTCCACTCTGCCCGGGCCGGACGGCATGCGTTCATGGCGTCCGATCCCGGCGGCCCGGTATCGGGGGCCGGCCGCAAGCGTCCTACCTGCCGCGGCGCCCGGTCATTCGCAGCGGCGAAGGCTGCGCGAAAGCCGTGCGCACAAAGGCGTTCGGACGAGGCGCTCCCAGGCGAGTTCGGCTTCCCTTCGGCTGCGTCGCACCGACCCGCAGCTCTCTGCCTCCCGGGTATGAGGCCTACTGCTCCTGTTCATCGCGCATGGACGATATTCGGTTAACCAAAAAGCCCGCCGTCTCATCAAGAGACGACGGGCCTGCAGACCTGCCGCGGTACCACTCTTGTTGCCGCCGACATTTGCTTGAACCGCTCCCGGCAGTCCCATTCTCCGGACCATGCCGGGCCGCCGGCGGCCTCTCATGCCCGATCACGGGGGCCAGCCGTACCGGTGTACTGCGTGCGCGAGCACGCCGCGCTTCGTTCCACCGGTCCGCTCCCAGGCGAGTTCGGGTGTCCCTTCCGCTGCGTCGCACCGACCCGCAGCTCTCTGAAGCCGGGCGCCAACCCTACTGCTCCTGTTCTCGGCGTTTGCTCAAGAGGATCAATTGTTGGACCTTATTATATGCAGTGCCAAACCGGATGTCAACCTTGAATTTGAAAAAATCTGCATGGGCAAGGAGCGGATCGCCTCGGGGAAGATCAAGCGCAAACGCGCCATGGTCCCCTAACGATGGCCGGATCCTGGCATGATGCGCGCATGGGCGTCAAACAATTTCACGAATCGGCGCCAAAGCGTCCTGCCGTCCATTGAGGTTGCTTTTTAGACCTCCATGCCGCTGACGCGGCACCATCAGAGGATGAAAATGGTCGTCTGCCCACCGTATAATACTCTTGCGGCTGGCGAAGCGAGGTCGTTGTATCTTGGTGCCTTGAGCCCGACTTTTAGACAGACCCCAACGACCCGGTGCACTACAGATTGTCGCTCCCTCACGGGAAGCACGCGGGATAGAATGACAGGTGATGGTCGTTGCACCAGCCTTCGCAATTCATGCCGCAAGGAGTGTTTCGGTATGGACGTCGTTTACTCTCACGTCTGCGGCCTCGACGTTCACAAGA
>LZRV01000078.1 GCA_002159065.1 Paenibacillaceae bacterium ZCTH02-B3
GTCGCGGAGGATGCCGTCCCGTTCCGTTGACCGGCGGACGGCCGGTATGGTAAGCTGGTTAAGCCAAATTTGAATATCGCACGGAATGCCGCAGACAGCAGGTGCCCGCGAGGCTTAATTTCCTGCCGAGGCGTGAGGATACAGGCGGAACCGGCCGCCCCCATGGGCTTTGGGCCGGCGCCGCCGCGCCATGCCTCCGCGCGTCCGCGGGGGCATTTCGTTTGCCCGCTGTCCGCGCCGTCCGGGCGCAAACCACGCAAACGGGAGGTGCTTCGAATGCCCAGCGAGAAAGTTCTCGCCGAAAAACGCCGCCAGGTCGAAGAAATTGCCGCCAAGCTGAAGGAAAGCGCGGCGACGGTGCTGGTGGATTACCGCGGGCTGAATGTCGCGCAGATGACGGAACTGCGCCGGAAACTGCGCGAAGCCGGCGTCGAATTCAAGGTGCTGAAAAACACCCTGGTCAGCCGGGCCGCCGGCAACGCGGAACTGACGGATCTGCAGCCCCTGCTCGTCGGACCGACGGCGGTGGCGTTCAGCAAGGAGGACGTCGTCGCCCCGGCGAAGGTGCTGAGCGAATTCGCCAAGGAGAACGAAGCGCTGCAGATCAAGGGCGGCGTCGTCGAAGGACGCTTTGCGGACGTGAAGCAGATCGAGGCGCTGGCCAAGCTGCCTTCGCGCGAAGCGCTGCTTTCCATGCTGCTCAGCCTGTTGCAGGCGCCGGTGCGCAACTTCGCGCTGGCGGTCAAGGCGGTCGCCGACAAGAAGGCCGCCGAGTCCGCGTGACTCGCCCCAAATCGGCATGATGCGGACGTGACGTTTGGACGTTTCGAATCCATATGATCCAGGAGGGTATGCTTGCCATGAGCAAGGAACAAATTATTGAAGCGCTCAAAAACATGACCGTTCTCGAACTGAACGAACTGGTCAAGGCCATTGAAGAGGAATTCGGCGTGACGGCCGCCGCTCCGGTCGCCGTGGTCGCCGGCGGAGCCGCCGCCGCTCCGGCGGAAGCCGAACAATCCGAGTTCGACGTCATCCTCGTGGAGGCCGGCGCGGCCAAGATCAACGTCATCAAGGTCGTGCGCGAAGTCACGGGCCTCGGCCTGAAGGAAGCGAAGGATCTGGTCGACGGCGCGCCGAAGCCGGTCAAGGAAAAGGTCGGCAAGGAAGAAGCCGAATCCATCAAGGCCAAGCTGGAAGAAGCCGGCGCCAAAGTGGAACTCAAATAAGCACAAGGCCGACGGACCCCTTGAAGACTTCGTCTTCGAGGGGTCTTGCGCTTCGTCGGGGGAGGTGCGGGGTGTGATGAGCGAGCACTATTTCACGCGGCAACCGCGATCCGCCGAAGACCGGCGGCGGTTTCAAACCGAACTCAGGGGATTTCCGTTCCTGTTTGTGACGGACGCCGGCGTGTTTTCGCGGGACGGGGTGGACGAAGGCAGCCGGACGCTGATCGGAATGATGGATTTTCCGTCCGGCGCGCGGGTGCTCGACATCGGTTGCGGCTACGGCCCCATCGGTCTGGCGGCGGCCCGCCTCGCTCCGCGGGGACACGTCACGATGACCGACATCAACGAACGGGCGGCGGAGCTCGCCCGGGAGAACGCGGCATTGAACGGCATCGGCAACGTGACCGTGAAAACGGGGGACCTGTTCGAGCCGGTGGCGGGGGAAACCTTTGACGTCATTCTCGCCAACCCGCCGATCCGGGCGGGCAAGGCGGTGGTGTACCGGCTGTTCGAAGAAGCGAAGGCGCATCTTGCCCCCGGCGGGGCCTTCTGGGTGGTGGTCCACAACAAGCAGGGCGCGCCAAGCGCCCGGAAGAAGCTGGAGGAGCTGTTCGGGGAAGACTCGGTGGAGGAGATCGGCAAGCACAAGGGTTATCGCGTGTACCGGGCGGTCAGGTCGCGGGATCAAAAAAACATTTGACTGGGTTTTCCCCATATGGTACCATTAGAAAATGTCAGTATTAAGATGGGGTATTGTCTTTATCCGCACAAATCGCACCGTTTGCGCCAGCCGCGCCATCCGCGCCTCGTGGGGTGTTTTTGCCGCCATCATGTATAAGGGTGTTCTTTTGGGCCAATGACTGGGAGAAGATGCCGGTTCCGGATTGGCCGTTTGTTTGTTTTTATGCGGAACAAACTGGAGAGGTGAGGTTGAAGTTGGCAGGACAGATGGTTCAGTACGGCCGCCGCATGCGGCGCAGCTACGCCCGCATCAAAGAGGTGCTGGAAGTTCCGAACCTGATCGAGATCCAGAAGCAATCCTACCAGAAGTTTCTGGACGAAGGGCTGCGCGAAATCTTCCGTGACATCTCGCCGATCCAGGACTTCACGGGCAATCTGGTCCTGGAGTTCATCGACTACAGTCTTGGCGAACCCAAGTACACCGTCGAAGAGGCCAAGGAACGCGACGTCACGTACGCCGCCCCCCTGCGCGTCAAAGTCCGCCTGCTCAACAAGGAAACCGGCGAAGTGAAGGAACAGGACGTGTTCATGGGCGATTTTCCGCTCATGACCGAGACGGGCACCTTCATCATCAACGGCGCGGAGCGCGTCATCGTCAGCCAGCTGGTGCGTTCCCCGAGTGTTTATTATAGCACGAAAATCGACAAGAACGGCAAAAAAACTTACAGCGCGACGGTCATTCCGAACCGGGGCGCCTGGCTCGAGTTCGAAACCGACGCGAAGGACATCATTTACGTGCGGATCGACCGGACGCGGAAAATTCCGGTGACGGTCCTGCTGCGCGCCCTCGGCTTCGGTTCCAACGCGGAAATCCTCGATCTGCTCGGTGACGACGAATACATCCGCAACACGCTGGAACGGGACAACACCGATTCCCCGGAAAAAGCCCTCATCGAAATCTATGAGCGGCTTCGTCCGGGCGAGCCGCCGACGCTGGAAAACGCGCGGAACCTGCTGATCGCCCGCTTCTTCGATCCCAAGCGGTACGATCTGGCGGCCGTCGGCCGGTACAAGATCAACAAGAAGCTGCACATCAAGAACCGTCTGTTCAACATGCGGCTGGCGGAAACGCTGGTCGATCCGGAGACCGGCGAGATTCTGGCCGAAGCCGGACAGACGGTGGACCGCCGCCTGCTCGACCAGATCGCGGACAAACTGGACCGGAATGTCGGATTCCAGACCTACAAGGTCTCCGGCGGCGTGTTCGAATCCGACGAAATCCGGCTGCAGTCCATCAGCGTCTATTCGCCGTCGGAAGACGGCCGCGTGGTCAAGATCATCTCCAACGGCAACATCGACAAGTCGGTGAAGCACATCACGCCCGCCGACATCATCGCGTCCATCAGCTATTTCATCAATCTGATGCACGGCATCGGCGACGTCGACGACATCGACCATCTGGGCAACCGCCGCCTGCGCTCCGTGGGCGAACTGCTCCAGAACCAGTTCCGCATCGGCCTGTCCCGGATGGAGCGGGTCGTGCGCGAGCGGATGTCCATCCAGGACCAGAACGCCATCACGCCGCAGGCGCTGATCAACATCCGGCCGGTCACCGCGGCCATCAAGGAATTTTTCGGGTCGTCGCAGCTGTCCCAGTTCATGGACCAGACGAACCCGCTGGCGGAACTGACCCACAAGCGGCGTCTGTCCGCGCTGGGCCCTGGGGGCCTCACGCGGGAGCGCGCCGGCATGGAAGTGCGCGACGTCCACCATTCGCACTACGGCCGGATGTGCCCCATCGAGACGCCGGAAGGTCCGAACATCGGACTGATCAACTCGCTGGCGACATACGCCCGGGTGAACGAGTACGGCTTCATCGAAACGCCCTACCGCAAGGTGGACCATGCCACCGGCAGGGTAACGGATGAGGTCGTGTATCTCACCGCCGACGAAGAAGACAACTACATCATCGCCCAGGCGAACGCGAAGCTGACGGAAGACAACCGCTTCGCCGAAGACATGGTCGTCGTCCGGTACAACAAGCAGCCGGACAACATCCTGACCATGCCGAGCGACCGGGTGGACTTCATGGACGTGTCGCCCAAACAGGTGGTGTCCGTGGCCACCGCGCTCATCCCGTTCCTGGAAAACGACGACTCCAACCGCGCGCTCATGGGTTCCAACATGCAGCGCCAGGCCGTGCCGCTGCTCGTGCCGGAAGCGCCGCTGGTCGGCACCGGAATGGAGTACCGGGCGGCTCTCGACTCCGGGGTTTGCGTCGTGGCCAGGCACGACGGCATCGTCGAACGGGTGACCGCGAACGAAATCCACGTGCGACGCGTCATGACGGTCGACGGCCAGGAAGTCCAGGGCGACGTGGACAAATACAAGCTGCTGAAATTCGTGCGCTCCAACCAGGGCACCTGCATCAACCAGCGTCCCATCGTCCGCAAGGGCGACCGGGTCAAGGCCGGCGACATCATCGCCGACGGCCCGTCCACCGACCAGGGCGAACTGGCGCTGGGCCGCAACGTCCTCGTGGCGTTCATGCCTTGGGAAGGGTACAACTACGAGGACGCCATCCTGCTGTCCGAGCGGCTGGTGCGGGAGGACGTGTACACGTCCATCCACATCGAGGAATATGAATGCGAGGCGCGCGACACCAAGCTCGGTCCGGAAGAGATCACGCGCGACATCCCCAACGTCGGGGAAGACGCGCTGCGCAACCTGGACGAACGCGGCATCATCCGCGTCGGCGCGGAGATCAGCGCGGGCGACATCCTCGTCGGCAAGGTGACGCCGAAGGGGGTCACCGAGCTGACGGCGGAGGAGCGGCTGCTCCACGCCATCTTCGGCGAGAAGGCCCGGGAAGTGCGCGACACGTCGCTGCGGGTGCCGCACGGCACCGACGGCATCGTCGTGGACGTCAAGGTGTTCACCCGGGAGAACGGCGACGAGCTGCCGCCGGGCGTCAACCAGCTCGTCCGGGTATATATTGCCCAGAAACGCAAAATTTCCGAAGGCGACAAGATGGCCGGCCGCCACGGGAACAAGGGCGTCATCGCCCGCATCCTGCCGGTGGAAGACATGCCGTTCCTGCCGGACGGCACGCCGGTGGACGTGGTGCTCAATCCGCTGGGCGTGCCCTCGCGGATGAACATCGGCCAGGTGCTGGAAGTGCACCTGGGCATGGCCTGCAAGCTGCTGGGCATCCACGCCTCCACGCCGGTGTTCGACGGCGCCAACGAGTACGACGTGTTCGACACCATGGAAGAAGCCGGCCTGAAGCGCGACGGCAAGACGATCCTGTACGACGGCCGCACCGGCGAGCCGTTCGAGCGGGAAGTGACCGTCGGCGTCATGTACATGATCAAGCTGGCGCACATGGTGGACGACAAGATCCACGCGCGCTCCACCGGCCCGTACTCCCTCGTCACGCAGCAGCCGCTGGGCGGCAAGGCGCAGTTCGGCGGCCAGCGTTTCGGCGAGATGGAAGTGTGGGCGCTGGAGGCGTACGGCGCCGCGTACACGCTGCAGGAGATCCTGACGGTGAAGTCGGACGACGTGGTCGGCCGGGTCAAGACGTACGAAGCCATTGTCAAGGGCGAGAACGTGCCGGAACCGGGCGTGCCCGAGTCGTTCAAGGTGCTCATCAAGGAACTGCAGTCGTTGGGCCTGGACGTCAAGATTCTGAGCGAGAACGAAGAAGAAATCGAGATGAAAGAAATCGACGACGAGGAAGACAACGCGGGCGACAAGCTGCACCTGAACCTGGAGAGCGCAAGCGCGGAAGTCGGCGCGGAATGACGCGAATCCGCCGGTTCCACCAACCATTTAAGGAGGGCTTGCTCCTTGTTGGACGTCAACCACTTTGAGTTCATGAAGATCGGCCTCGCCTCCCCCGACAAGATCCGCTCCTGGTCGCGGGGCGAGGTGAAAAAGCCGGAGACGATCAACTACAGGACTCTCAAGCCCGAGAAGGACGGGCTGTTCTGCGAACGGATCTTCGGCCCGACGAAGGACTGGGAATGCCATTGCGGCAAGTACAAGCGCGTCCGCCACAAGGGAATGGTGTGCGACCGCTGCGGCGTCGAAGTCACCCGCGCGAAGGTGCGCCGGGAGCGGATGGGCCACATCGAGCTGGCCGCGCCCGTTTCCCACATCTGGTACTTCAAGGGCATTCCGAGCCGGATGGGGCTGACCCTCGACATGTCTCCCCGTTCGCTGGAGGAGATCATCTATTTTGCATCCTATGTGGTGACCGATCCGGGAGACACGCCGTTGGAGAAAAAACAGCTGCTCTCGGAGAAGGAATACCGCAGCTACCGGGAGAAGTTCGGCTACGCGTTCCAGGCCGGCATGGGAGCGGAAGCGATCAAGAAGCTGCTCATGGACATCGACCTGGACCGCGAGATCGAGATGCTCAAAGAGGAGCTGCGCACCGCCCAGGGCCAGCGGCGC
Organism: Paenibacillaceae bacterium ZCTH02-B3; assembly: GCA_002159065.1. Lineage (GTDB taxonomy): Bacteria > Bacillota > Bacilli > Paenibacillales > Paenibacillaceae > ZCTH02-B3. The sequence goes on from LZRV01000078.1 coordinate 6,372, forward strand.
AACCGCGCCATCAAGCGGCTTGAGGTGCTGGAGGCGTTCCGGAACTCCGGCAACCGGCCGGAATGGATGATCCTGGACGTGCTGCCGGTCATTCCGCCCGAGCTGCGCCCGATGGTGCAGCTGGACGGCGGACGCTTCGCGACCAGCGACCTCAACGACCTGTACCGCCGCGTCATCAACCGGAACAACCGGCTGAAGCGGCTCCTGGATCTCGGCGCGCCCGACATCATCGTGCAAAACGAAAAGCGGATGCTGCAGGAAGCCGTCGACGCCCTGATCGACAACGGGCGCCGCGGCCGGCCGGTCACCGGCCCCGGGAACCGGCCGCTGAAATCCCTCAGCCACATGCTGAAGGGCAAGCAGGGCCGTTTCCGGCAAAACCTGCTGGGCAAGCGCGTCGACTATTCCGGCCGTTCCGTCATCGTCGTCGGCCCGAGCCTCAAGATGTACCAATGCGGGCTGCCGAAGGAAATGGCCCTTGAGCTGTTCAAGCCCTTCGTCATGAAGGAACTGGTCGCCAAGGGGCTGGCCCACAACATCAAGAGCGCGAAGCGGAAGGTCGAGCGCGTAAGCCCCGAAGTGTGGGACGTGCTGGAAGAGGTCATCCGCGAGCACCCGGTGCTCCTCAACCGCGCGCCGACGCTGCACCGGCTGGGCATCCAGGCCTTCGAACCGGTGCTCGTCGAAGGACGCGCCATCAAGCTGCACCCGCTGGTGTGCACCGCGTATAACGCCGACTTTGACGGCGACCAGATGGCCGTGCACGTGCCGCTGTCCGCCGAGGCGCAGGCCGAAGCGCGCCTGCTCATGCTGGCGTCCGGCAACATCCTGAACCCGAAGGACGGCAAGCCGGTCGTCACGCCGTCGCAGGACATGGTGCTCGGCTGTTACTATCTGACGATGGATGATCCCGACGCGCCGGGCACGGGCATGCGCTTCGCCCACCCGTACGAGGCCATTTCCGCCTACGAGCGGGGCGAGCTGGGCATTTCGCTGCACGCCCGCATCATCCTGCCGGCCAAGACGCTGGGCAAAAAGACGTTCACGCCGGAACAGGAAAAGGCGCTCCTGGTCACCACCATCGGGAAGCTGATCTTCAACGAGATTTTCCCGGACACGTTCCCTTACATCAACGAACCGACCCGGGAGAACCTCCTGAACGGCACGCCCGACAAATACTTCATCTTCGAAAAGGGTGTCGACCTGGACCGGAAAGTTCGCGAAATGCCGCTCACCAGCGCCATCGGCAAGGATTATCTGGGGGCGATCATCGCGGAATGCTTCCGGCGTTACCAGACGACGCAAACGTCGATCATCCTGGACCGCATCAAGGAACTGGGCTTCACCTACTCGACCCGCGCGGGCATTACCATCGCCGTCGCGGACGTCGTCGTGCCGGAAGAGAAACAGCACATCCTGGAGGAATCCGAGAACAAGGTCAAGGTCATCACGACCCAATACCGCCGCGGCCTGATCACCGACGAGGAGCGGTACGACCGCATCATCGAGATCTGGTCCAAGGCCAAGGACGAACTGACCGACGCGCTGATGAAGTCCATGGACCGGTACAACTCGCTGATGCTCATGGTCGATTCCAAGGCGCGGGGCAACAAGTCGCAGATCACCCAGCTGGGCGGCATGCGGGGCCTCATGGCCACGCCGTCCGGGCGGATTTTCGAGCTGCCGATCAAATCGAACTTCCGCGAGGGGCTCACGGTTCTGGAGTACTTCATCTCGACCCACGGCGCGCGGAAGGGTCTGGCGGACACCGCGCTCCGGACCGCCGACTCGGGTTACCTCACCCGCCGTCTGGTCGACGTGGCGCAGGACGTCATCGTCCGCGAGGAAGACTGCGGCACCGACAAGGGGCTCGTGGTCACGCGAATCGAGGACGGCAACCAGATCATCGAGGATCTGTACGACCGGATCGAAGGCCGTTTCGCCTTCGAGACGATCCGCCATCCGGAGACGGGCGAGATCATCGTCCGCCGCAACGAGCTGATCGACGCCGAGAAGGCCGACGCCATCGTGAAGGCGGGCATCGAGAAGGTAACCATCCGCTCGGTGCTCAGCTGCCGAGCGCGGCACGGCGTCTGCCGGATGTGCTACGGCCGCAACCTGGCCACCGGCAAGGTGGTGGAAATCGGGGAAGCGGTCGGCATCATCGCCGCCCAGTCCATCGGCGAACCCGGCACGCAGCTCACCATGCGCACGTTCCACACCGGCGGCGTGGCCGGCGAGGACATCACGCAGGGTCTGCCGCGGGTCCAGGAGCTGTTTGAAGCCCGGAATCCGAAAGGCCAGGCGGTCATTTCCGAGATCGACGGGGTCGTCAAGCACATCCGCGACGAGAAGGACCGCCGGGAAATCGAAGTGGAAGGCGAGACGGAGACGAAGATCTACCCGGTCACCTACGGCTCGCGCATCCGCGTCGTGGAAGGGCAGCGGGTGGAAGCGGGCGACGAGCTGACCGACGGCTCCATCGACCCGAAGGAAATGCTCCGGATCAAGGGCATCCGCGGCGTGCAAAACTACATCCTGCAGGAAGTCCAGCGGGTGTACCGAAACCAGGGCGTGGAGATCAACGACAAGCACATCGAAGTGATGATCAAGCAGATGCTGCGCAAGATCCGCATCGTCGACCCGGGCGACACGAACCTTTTGCCGGGCACGTATGTGGACATCCACGACTACGAGGACGCCAACCGCGAGGCCATCCTGCAGGGCAGGGAACCCGCGGTGGCGCGGCCGGTGCTGCTCGGCATCACGAAGGCGTCGCTGGAAACCGATTCGTTCCTGTCGGCGGCCTCCTTCCAGGAGACGACCCGCGTGCTGACCGACGCCGCCATCAAAGGCAAAGTCGACCGGCTGCTCGGCCTGAAGGAGAACGTGATCATCGGCAAGCTCATTCCCGCCGGCACGGGCATGGCCCGCTACCGGAACGTAAAGGTCGTGTCGCGGCTTGAACAGGCCGCGGAAACGGCGGAGGAACTGGAAGCCGTATCCGCCGCGGAGTGACGGGAGCGCGGCGTATGGCGGGCACGCGGCGGGGAGCCCGGCGTCTTGTCCGGATCGCGGCGCGGCGCTCTCCCCGGCCGCGGGTTCGCGGCGCGCGGCCTGCCGCGCGGCGTGGCGGGTTTTCGCGCCTCCGCTTTTTCCTTGACACGCCCTGGGTGAAGTGGTAGTATCTTTGAGTGTGCCTACCTGCTGCAAATCCGCCGAACGGCAACGGGTGAACGGACGCGGGAGGTCCGAACCGGGATGGAGCTTGGCGAGCTTGGCGTGCGATTTCCGGAAGGCAGGGTCAAAGTCGGCACCAAGCAGACGATCAAGACGGTGGAACAGGGCAAGGCCATTGAAGTGTTTGTGGCGCGGGACGCGGATTCCCGCCTCGTCACCCGCATCGTGTCGCTGTGCAAGCTGCACGGCGTGAAGGTCAACTATGTGGACACGATGCGCCAGCTCGGCAAGGCGTGCGGCATTGCCGTGGAAGCGGCGATGGCCGTGGTGGCGAAAGAGTGAACCGGATGCAAAGCGTGACCGATGCCGGCCCCGTGCGCCGCGTATCCTAAGGGGACGCGGGCCGCGGGCGGCATTTTGTCGCAAAAAAATGAATCGCCTGGATCTGTGGACATTGAGCAGCCATGGACCGGTTGCCAGACCGGCGGCGATTCGGAACCGGACGGCGTCCGCCCGCGGGCGCTTCGTTCCGGATAGACGGAAGGGGGTGGCAGCATGCCGACAATCAACCAGCTGGTGCGCAAGGGACGCAAACAAAAAGTGGTCAAATCGAAATCTCCCGCCTTGCAGTTCGGATACAACGCCCTGAAGCGGATCACGACCAATCTGAGCTCTCCGCAGAAGCGCGGCGTGTGCACGCGCGTGGGCACGATGACGCCGAAGAAGCCGAACTCGGCGCTGCGCAAATATGCGCGGGTGCGCCTCTCCAACCGCATCGAGGTGACCGCGTACATCCCGGGAATCGGCCACAACCTGCAGGAGCACAGCACCGTGCTCGTCCGCGGCGGCCGGGTCAAGGATTTGCCGGGTGTCCGTTATCATATCATCCGCGGCGCGCTGGATACGGCCGGTGTCAACAACCGGATGCAGGGCCGTTCCAAATACGGCGCGAAGAAACCGAAAGAGAAGAAATGAGCGCCCGTCTCCGCCGCGTGCCGCATGGCGCGTTGCCCGGACGCGGCGGGCTGAGGCACCATGAGAGCGGAAAGGAGGATACGCGATGCCCCGCAAAGGACCCGTGCCGAGACGGGACGTGCTTCCGGATCCGATTTACAACAGCAAGCTGGTTACGAGGCTGATCAACCGCATCATGTACGACGGCAAGAAAGGCGTCGCGCAGCGGATTTTGTACGAGGCTTTCGATATCGTTCGCGAGCGGACGGGCAAGGACCCGCTGGAAGTGCTGGAAGCGGCCCTGAAGAACGTCATGCCCGTGCTGGAAGTGCGCGCGCGGCGGGTTGGCGGCGCCAACTACCAGGTGCCGGTGGAAGTCCGGCCGGAACGCAGGACGTCCCTCGGCCTGCGCTGGCTGGTGAATTACGCCCGCCTTCGCAGCGAGCGGACGATGCAGGAACGCCTCGCCGCGGAGATCATCGACGCCGCCAACAACACCGGCGGTGCGGTGAAGAAGCGCGAAGACACGCACAAGATGGCGGAAGCGAACCGGGCTTTCGCCCATTATCGCTGGTAATCCGGCGGCGATGCAAGCGATCTGGAGATGAAAGGAGAACAATGAATGCCTAGGGCGGTTCCTCTGGAACGCACGCGCAACATCGGGATCATGGCCCATATTGATGCGGGCAAGACGACCACCACCGAACGGATCCTGTTCTATACGGGCCGCGTGCACAAGATCGGGGAAGTGCACGAGGGGGCCGCGACGATGGACTGGATGGAACAGGAGCAGGAGCGCGGCATCACCATTTCCTCTGCCGCCACCACCTGTTTCTGGCGGGATCACCGCATCAATATCATCGACACCCCCGGGCACGTGGACTTCACGGTGGAAGTCGAGCGGTCCCTGCGCGTCTTGGACGGCGCGATCGGCGTGTTCAGCGCCAAGGAAGGCGTGGAGCCGCAGTCCGAGACGGTCTGGCGTCAGGCCGACCGTTACGGCGTGCCGCGCATTGCGTACGTCAACAAGATGGATATCATCGGCGCGGATTTCCTCGCCGTTGTGAAAGATATGCGCGAGCGCCTGGGCGCCAACGCGGTGGCCATCCAGCTGCCGATCGGCGCCGAGAGCGACTTCGTCGGCATGATCGACCTGGTCGAGCGCAAAGCCATCATCTACAAGGATGAACTGGGCAAGGAGCGGGAGGTTACGGAGATCCCCGAGCACCTTGCCGACCAGGCCGAAGAACTGCGCAACGAGCTGATCGAGAAGGTCGCCGAAGTCGACGAAGGGCTCATGATCAAATACCTGGAAGGGGAAGAAATCACCGTCGAGGATCTGAAGGCGGCCCTGCGCAGAGCCGTCTGCACGGTGAAGATCTTCCCGGTGCTGTGCGGTTCCTCCTACCGCAACAAGGGCGTGCAATCGCTATTGGACGCGGTGGTGGACTATCTGCCCGCGCCGAACGACGTGCCGGATATCCGCGGCACGCTGCCGGACGGCACGGAGACGCACCGAATTTCCGCCGATGACCAGCCGTTCGCGGCGTTGGCCTTCAAGATCATGAGCGACCCGTATGTCGGCAAGCTGACGTATTTCCGGGTGTATTCCGGGACGCTCTCTTCCGGCTCCTACGTGCTGAACTCCACGAAGGGCAAACGCGAACGGATCGGGCGGATCCTGCGGATGCACGCCAACCACCGGGAAGAGGTCGACGAGGTGTTCGCCGGCGACATCGCCGCGGCCGTGGGCCTGAAGGACACGATCACCGGCGATACGCTGTGCGACGAGAAAAATCCGATCATCCTCGAATCGATGAACTTCCCGGAACCGGTCATCAACGTGGCCATCGAACCGAAGACGAAGGCCGACCAGGAGAAAATGAGCAACGCGCTGGCGAAGCTGGCCGAGGAAGACCCGACCTTCCGGTACTACACCGACGAGGAAACCGGGCAGACGATCATCGAAGGGATGGGCGAGCTCCATCTGGAGATCATCGTCGACCGGATGAAGCGCGAATTCAAAGTGGAAGTGAACGTCGGCAAACCGCAGGTCGCCTACCGCGAAACCTTCCGCGCCTCGGCGAAGGTCGAAGGCAAATACGTCCGCCAGACGGGCGGCCGCGGCCAATACGGCCACGTCTGGATCGAATTCGAGCCGCTTCCGCAGGGCAGCGGATTCGTGTTCGAGAACAAGATCGTCGGCGGCGTGGTGCCGAAGGAATACATTCCCGCCGTGCAGGCCGGCATCGAGGAAGCGATGCGCAACGGCGTGCTCGCGGGCTATCCGATCACCGACATCAAGGCGACCATCTTCGACGGTTCTTACCACGAAGTCGACTCTTCCGAAATGGCGTTCAAGATCGCCGCATCCATGGCGCTCAAGGCGGCGAAGGATCATTGCAATCCGGTGCTGCTTGAGCCGATCATGAAGGTGGAAGTCACCGTCCCCGAAGAATACATGGGTGACGTGATGGGCATGCTGAACTCCCGCCGCGGACGCATCGAGGGGATGGACGAACGCGCCGGAGCGCGCGTGATCCGCGCGAAGGTGCCGCTGGCCGAGATGTTCGGCTACTCCACCGTCCTCCGCTCCGGCACGCAAGGACGCGGCGTGTTCTCGATGGAGTTCTCCCACTACGAGGAAGTGCCGCGTTCGATCGCGGAGGAGATCATCGCGAAGCGATCCTGACCGAAGCCTGAAAGGCGTCCGATCGGAAGCGCCGGCCGGCGAGGCCGCGCTTCCGCGGCGCAACCCGTTTTTACGGAACCGGCAGAACCGCGGCGCCGTCCGTGCGGACCGGCGGTTCGCCGCCAATATAATTTTCCCTGATCAAAAAAGGAGGAACAGAACTCAATGGCAAAGGCGAAATTCGAGCGTAACAAGCCGCACGTCAACGTCGGCACCATCGGCCACGTCGACCATGGCAAGACCACCCTGACGGCTGCGATCACGTCCGTGCTAGCCAAGCGGGTCGGCGGCACCCAGGCGCTGGCCTACGACCAAATCGACAAGGCGCCGGAAGAACGCGAACGCGGCATCACCATCGCCACCTCGCACGTGGAATACGAGACGGCGAATCGCCACTACGCGCACGTGGACTGCCCCGGCCACGCCGACTACGTCAAGAACATGATCACCGGCGCGGCCCAAATGGACGGCGCGATCCTCGTGGTGTCCGCCGCCGACGGCCCGATGCCGCAAACCCGGGAGCACATCCTGCTCGCCCGTCAGGTCGGCGTTCCGTACATCGTCGTCTTCCTGAACAAGGTTGACATGGTGGAAGACGAAGAACTGCTGGAACTGGTCGAAATGGAAGTTCGCGACCTGCTGAACGAATACCAGTTCCCGGGCGACGACACGCCCATCATCCGCGGTTCCGCGCTGAAGGCGCTGGAAGAGCCGGACGGCCCGTGGGGCGACAAGATCATGGAGCTCATGGAAGCCGTCGACAGCTACATCCCGACGCCCGAGCGCGAAATTGACAAGCCGTTCCTGATGTCCGTCGAAGACGTGTTCACCATCACCGGCCGCGGCACCGTCGCCACCGGCCGCGTGGAACGCGGCACCGTGAAGGTCGGCGACGAAGTGGAAATCGTCGGCCTGTCCGAAGAGACGAAGAAGACGGTCGTCACCGGCGTGGAAATGTTCCGCAAGATGCTGGACCAAGCCCAGGCCGGCGACAACATCGGCGCCCTGCTGCGCGGCGTCGACCGGAAAGAAGTCGAGCGCGGCCAGGTTCTGGCCAAGCCCGGCACGGTAAACCCGCACACCGAATTCACCGCCCAGGTGTACGTCCTGACCAAGGAAGAAGGCGGCCGGCACAAACCCTTCTTCACCGGTTACCGCCCGCAGTTCTACTTCCGGACGACGGACGTGACCGGCGTCATCACCCTGCCGGAAGGCACGGAAATGGTCATGCCGGGCGACAACGTGACGCTGAACGTCCAACTGATCGCGCCGATCGCCATCGAGGAAGGCACCCGTTTCGCCATCCGCGAAGGCGGACGGACGGTCGGCGCCGGCGCCGTGGCCAAGATCATCAAATAAGCAGCGATAAAAGAATTCACATAACAAAGCAAAGGCCTTCGGAAGGAGGACCTTTGCTTTTTTTTTCTATCCGTGTTACAATTTATTTACAAATTTACCTTCTTAACAAAAAGGGGAAAATCAGAATGCATAAGTTTGGATATTATATGAGCGGATTATTTGCGGTTTTGTGCGTTGTTGTTTCAATTGTTTATAAAGATGCGTATTTTTTGCTGGGGATTCCGGTGGCGGTGTTGGGCGCATTGCTTTGGGCCGGATTGGTCAAGTTGGTCAAGATCATGAATTATAAAGATCCGCGCCTGTATTGATTTAATGATACTTAAGGAAAGAGAAAACTGATCACCACCCGATGATGAATTATCACGGATGGTGATCTGTTATCAATCAGATTTGGCTTAGAAATTGTCTGAATAATTTCTCCTCTTCGTTTTCGAAACCTTTAAATAGCACCTGTTCAATGTCGGAATGATTAAATAAAATGTTGTAATCTTCCGAAATATATCCTTCAGGATACAAGCAACCAAGATAATCAAACTGTTTTTGTGAATTATGGCTGATTTGTTTTCGGCCATAAATCATGATTGGTTTGTTGCCGTTTTTTAATATAACCACAGTACCGATGGGAAGTAAATGTGAGATTTTATTAACACTATAAGATGCAATTGCTTTTTTTTCGTTAATCATACATTTTACCTACCATTTCACATTGAGTATTAATCCCCCGCCTATCAGGTTTGCAAAGGATCCTCCAATACTAAAACCATTTTTTCCTGCGGAAAAGCTGACAGACGCCTCGTAACCAATCGTTGCTTTTGCACCGACTTCTACCGTTATCCCGCCAATTTTCAAGGATGCAGTCGTAGTTGCCGATAAAAAACTTGTTTGAGCACCCGCAGAGATTGAAACTCCTGATTTGTTGGCGGAAACATTTGCGTGTACACTGCTTGCCCCAACTTGCGCAGTGTAATTGCCGCCCACGGTTGCATTTCCTATATTTGTGCTATGGCTGATTGTGCTTGTTACCATGGAAGTGCTTGCCGAAACACCATATGAATTCTTGTTTCCACCGTAGCTTACATTGGCCGTGTACGCACTGACATTTACCTGGTAGCCGTAAAAGGGAGATGAATTGGATACAACTGCAGTTCCATAGGATGCACCCATAAAAATCCCTTCCTTATGTAATGATATTAATCTATTACTTAATTAGCATAATATTGATGTCGAAATAAACAAAATATTGTCAAATATTGATAAAATTAATTTATATTCATCTTTTTTTGTAATAATAGCAATTAATCATGGATTTTTATTCGATGCCTCAGAAGACGTCTTTCTTGAACGGAAATCGGACTGGAACTTGCAGGTTGCACAAAAAACAAAATTTTAATGTCAAACAACTGTGGACGTTGGCGGAATTTGGCCTTGAGCCGGTACGCGTAGCGGACGCTGATGCCGGGGCAACGCGCGACATCCTGCTCCGAGAGATGATCATCCAGCAATTTTTGGAGGATCATGACACGTTCTTCGTCAAGGTTATCTGCTCCTTGCTTATACTGACTTTTTCACGGAACAGTTACACCCTGACAGCACAGCACAACGGCACGGCTTGAAAAATTTGATGTCAATCGTCTGTGAAAATGTCACCCTAACTCGTCTGAGAAAATGTCACTTCTGTAGTGTACCAAGCCACCGTTAGGTGACTTGGATTGTTGTTGATTTTGTGCTACTCTTAATACGGTTTTGGCTCCATGGATTTCTCCATGGATGGTTTGCGGCGGGTTTGCGTGGTTGCGCAAAACTCGCCTTTTTTGTTGTTGCGGCCTTACGTTCAGGCTTCTCTGTCGCCCTCAGCGGCAGCGCCTGCCCTTGGTGCCACAAGAATACTTCGCCATCAAGCGTCTGCCGCACTTCAACGGTCATCCTGGAATCGAATCGGAATGGAACAGGCTTGGCCAGCGTGTACACGGTCCCGTTATACGGGATGGTATTGCCAGACCCCATTTTCCGGTACTCCCGAATCGTGAAGACATGACTCAGGTTGATGGAGGGATCGAGCGGCACGTAAGCCGACTCCGCCTCCTTCGGTGCAACGGCGAACCTGCGATTATGCTTCTTAAGCAGCTTGGGCAGCGCCGCGTTGGCCTCCTCTATCGTCGTAACGCCAAGCCTCCTTAGTTCGATGACCAGACGATCCTGGAGCGTCGCCCAGAGTCGCTCCACGCGCCCCTTGGCTTGGGGTGTGATGGCTTTGATGTGCTCGATCTGAAGCTCTGCTATCGCTTTGCCGAAGTGAGACAGGGGTTTCGTCTCGCCCGCCAGTTCCTGCTCAAGGGTCAGCTTTTCGTTTGGCGACCGGAAGATGGTGTGTCTGTCACTGTAGAGGCCAAGCGGAATGCCATATTCCCGGATCCCTTGCTGCATCACCAGCGAGTAGCCCTCTCGGCATTCGGTTGGACGAAACACGGCGCCGACCACGGTGCCTGTCGCGTCGTCGATGGCAGCATGCAGCGTGAAGGAGGGCGCCCGATCCTCCAGCCAAGCGTAGGGGGTGGCGTCAATCTGCCAGAGCATCCCGGCTTGGGGCTTTCGCTGACGCGGTGGATGGGCTTTGCTGCGCCGGCGCTGTCTGGCTTGTTTGATACCCTTGGAAAGCAAAATGCGTCTTACGCTGGAATGGCTCAGCTTCAGGGATTCATGTTCCTCCAAAAGCTCCGCGAAGTGGCAGTTGTTGCTGCCGTAGTATTTCGTGTTGTACAACGTGACGACCTGTTGTTTGACTTCCTCCGACAAGGCGTGACTCGGCTTTTTTCCGCGATTGCGGTGTGCCAGCGCCTGGGCTCCTCCCTCTGCCACATATTTCTTTTTCAGCCGAATCACTTGCCGTACACTAAGTCCGAGTACCGCTGCTCCTTCCGGGTTGGTCATGTGTCCGTCAAGGATTTTCTCCACCACAAATGCCTTTTTCCATTCTGCTCTGGTCAATATCACAATCTCCTGTCCCATAGTGACATTTTCTCAGAACAGTTACACCGTGACATTATCACAGCACAACAACAGGTTTGAAAGTTAGAGTAAAATTTGCGTGGGGGTAAAGTCTGGAAAAAGCGAACATAGAAAAAAGAGCTTCTCCCTTGGTAAAGTGAATTTGACACAAAACACACACCAAGAGGAGGAAGCTCCTGTGCAGCACTTTACCACAATCATTCCCACAATGAAAGAGCTTGAGCAGTGGATGTTCCGGGAGATGCAGGAAGCGTTCGCCAGCGCGATGAAGACAGCGCTGGAGATGTTGGATCAGATCATCCTTGAGCAAAGGGATCGCCAGCGTTTTCGCGTCAAGGCGGAACGGGAAACCAGCGTCAACACCGTGTTTGGCAGCATTCGCTTCAAGCGGAGGTTGTACATGGATCGTCAAACCGGCAAACACGTGTACCTGCTCGATCAGCACTTGCAATTTGAGGGACGAGGGAAAGT
>LZRV01000079.1 GCA_002159065.1 Paenibacillaceae bacterium ZCTH02-B3
ATACCGGAAGAAGCCCCCGTTCGGGCCGTCGGCGCCGATCAAGGCCAGCCAAACCGCCGTATCCGCTCCTTCCTCGACGGACAGCGGCGCGTCCTCTCCGCCCATGTCCGTCCGCACGCTGCCCGGACAGACCGCGTTGATCTTGATCTCCCTGCCGTCCACTTCCTGCGCGGCCAGGCGTGTGAGATAGTTGAGCAAAGCCTTGGACAAGCGATAGGCGCCTGACTGCCCCTTCAGATCGGGCAGCACATCAAAGGCCTGGTAAGTTCCGAGCCCCGAGGACACGTTGACGATCCGGCCGTAGCGATGTTTTTTCATCAGCGGAACCGCGGCCTGGATGAGACGCAGCGCGCCGAAGAAATTCGTCTCCAGCGTCTGCCGCACCACGGAGTCCTCGACCTCGAGCACCGGGACGCCCCGGTCCAGAATGATCCCCGCGTTGTTGACCAGCACGTCGAGGCGGCCGTATCTCTCCTTGATGCGCCCCATCAGGGCGTCGATGCTGGAGGGGCTGCTGACATCCACAACTTCCGGATAAACAGGAGCCCCTTCCTTGCCCAACTGTTCCGCGGCAGCCTTTCCTTTGGCCTCGTCGCGGCACCCGATCAGCACCGTAAGGCCCGCCAGTGACAGCTGTCGTGCGATTTCCCTCCCGATGCCCCGGTTGCCGCCCGTGACCAGCGCAATGCGGACAGCGGGAGGAGGGATTTCCGGTTGTCCGTTCTGATTGCGGTTTTCCATGGCACATGCTCCTTTCGTGAGATTCCCCGCCAAAACGAAAAGCCCGCACCGGGACCGGGTACGGGCTTGACGGATATCTTGGAGTTCAGTTCTCGAAGTTGAACAAAGGCGTGGACAAGTACCGTTCGCCGTTGGAAGGCACGACCGCCACGACGCGCTTGCCGGCGCCGAGCTCCTTGGCCACCCTGATGGCCGCATGGATCGCCGCGCCGGAGGAGATGCCGCACAGGATGCCTTCCTTGCGCGCCACGGCGCGCGCCGTCTCGAACGCTTCTTCGTTTTCCACGGTAATGACGCCGTCGTAGATTTCCCGGTTCAGAATGTCCGGAATGAAGTTGGCGCCGATGCCCTGGATCTTGTGCGGACCCGGCTTGCCGCCCGACAGCAGCGGAGAAGCCGCCGGTTCCACCGCGTAGATCTTGATGTTCGGCCAGCGCTTGCGCAGCACTTCGCCGGCGCCCGAGATGGTGCCGCCGGTGCCGACGCCGGCGACGAAGGCGTCCAGCTTGCCGTCCAGGGAATCGATGGCTTCCACGATTTCCGGACCGGTGGTTTCCCGGTGGATTTTCACGTTATCCGGGTTCTTGAACTGCTGGGGCATGAAATAATTCGGATTGGACGCCACGATTTCTTCCGCCTTCTTCACGGCGCCGTTCATGCCCTCGGACCCCGGTGTGAGCACCAGTTCGGCGCCGTAGGCTCTGAGCAGGTTGCGGCGCTCGATGCTCATCGTTTCCGGCATGACCAGCACGGCGCGGTAACCCTTGGCCGCCGCGACCATCGCCAGGCCAATCCCCGTGTTGCCGCTGGTGGGCTCCACGATGGTGGTCACGCCCGGCTTGATTTCGCCCCGCTTTTCCGCTTCTTCGATCATGCTGATGGCAATCCGGTCCTTGACGCTGCCGCCGGGGTTCTGGAACTCCAGCTTGACGTAGATTTCCGCGGCGCCTTCCGGCACCACCCGGTTCAGCCTGACCAGGGGCGTATCTCCGATCACTTCGGTAATGTTGTTCACAATCTTCGGCATGATTGCATTCCTCCTGATAATAAATCGGAAACGGGACCCCGGTCCCCATTTCCGTTTAATCCGACATAACAAGTCGGTTTAATATCCTTTTTCATCTTAACAACGAAGCGATCGGATGTCAATAGCGCCCGAGCGATTCGGACAATCTTTTTCTTCCCGTTTTGGGCGGAATCGTTCATTCAGTCGGCCGCTTCATCCTTTAGCAACACTTCCGCGCCGTATTTCGCCAGCAGCGCTTCTTCCAGCTCCCGCAAAGAAGGCGCCTTTTCCAGCGCCAGGCGCCTGCGGATTTCCTCCCGTATCTCATGCGGATCGGGGGCGGGAATCGTCCTGCGGCCGGTGAGCATCACCACTTCGAAGCCGTGTTCCGTTTCCACCGGACCGATGACGCTGCCCGTTTCCAGTCCGGCCGCCGCTTCCAGCACGGCCTTGGGCACAAACGGATCATCCTTCGCCACCCATCCGAGATCGCCGCCCGCGGAAGCAGTGAATCCGTCCAGCGAAAAAAAACCCGCCAGTTCGGCGAAATCCTCGCCCTGCTCCAGCAGGTCCAGAATTTGTTCGGCTTCCTCCCGATCGGCCAGCACGATGTGGGAAATGCGCAGTTCCTCCCGGGGAGCGAATTCTTCCGCGTGCGCTTCCCAATACCGCCGGATTTCCTCTTCCGACACGCTGACCGAGGCGATGGCCAGCTTTTCCAACAGCAGCTGATACCGCGTTTCCTGCCGGAGGCGGTCCCGGTCCAGGCCCAGCTGCTCCTTCATCGTCCGGAAAAACTGCTCTTCGCTGTCATAGCCTTCGGCCATGACCGCAAGCTCCCGGGACACTTCTTCCTCCGTCACCGTGATGCCGAGGGCATCCGCTTCCTTCCCGGCGGCGATCCGCAGGAGCATGTCCCGCAAGGCCTGCTCCCCGTACCGGTCCAACAGGTCCCGCGTCAGTTCTTCCCGGGTGATTTCGACACCGCCCACGCGCCCGACCACTTTTCCCGCCGTCTCCCCGAAAGCCGGTTCAGAGGAAGCCGCGTCTCCCGGAGGGGCGGCGCCGGGCCATCCTTCGCGGATCGCCGTCCACACGGCCAGCCCCGCAATCCCCGCCAGCGCGAGCAATACGATCGCCCAGTGCCGCCGCGCCAATCGCATGCCCATGCTCCTTTCCATTATTCCGATCCTTGCAGGCGATCCAGCAGCGACTCAAGGTCCGCCCGGTCAAACGCGTAGGTTTCGTTGCAAAAGGCGCAGTGCGTTTCGGCGCGGCCTTCCTCCTTCAGGATGGAGGCCAGCTCGTCGGCTCCGAGCGCCATCAGCGTCCGCTCCACCCGTTCCCGCGAGCAGCGGCACCGGAATACGGGGGGCGGCGCCGGCTCCACGCGGAGATTCCCGCCGACCAGCCGGCGAAGGAGTTCTTCCGGCGATACGCCTTCGCTCAGCTGGGCCGTCACCTGCGGCATCTCCGCCATGGTCCGCTCCAGTTCTTCCAGCCGCTTCTCGTCGGCGCCCGGCATCGCCTGCAGGATGAATCCGCCGGCATGCTCCACCAGGCCGTCCCTGCCGATCAGCACGCCGAGGCCGACGGCCGACGGAATCTGTTCCGACACCGTGAAATAATAGGCGAAATCCTCGCCCAACTCGCCCGAAACCAGCGGCACGCTGCCTCTGTAAGGCTCCTTGAGTCCGTAATCCCGGAAGACATAGAGAAACCCCTTCCGGCCGACGGCGCCGGCCACATCCAGCTTCCCGTCCGGCTTTAAGGGGAGATGCACGTCGGGATGGGTCACATAACCGCGCACATGTCCTTCGTCGTCCGAATCGATCACGATTTCGCCCAGGGGCCCGTCGCCCTTGATCTGGATCGTGACACGCCCTTCCTGCATCGCGCCCATCATCGCGCCCGCCGTCGCCGCCCGTCCCAGCGCGGCGGCGGCCGTCGGATACGCGCCGTGCCTTCTCTGCAGTTCCGCGACAAGGCCCGTCGAACGGACGGCGAATACGCGCAGCTGTCCGTCCCAGGCCGAACCCCGCACCAATTGGTCGCCGTTCATCGCCATCGCAGCCTCTTTTCGTCCGTTATTTTTCCATGTTCCGTTCGTAGATCAGAATCAATCCTTCCAGCGTCAGAAGCGGATCCACATGGTCGATGGTTTCCGTTTCCCCGGCGATCAGGTCGGCCAGTCCGCCGGTGGCCACGACCTTGGGGCTGGTGCCGAACTCCCGGCGGATGCGCTTCACCAGACCGTCCACCTGGGCGGCGTAGCCGAAGACGATTCCCGCCTGCATGGCGGCGACGGTGTTGCGCCCGATCACCGATTTCGGCTTCGCCAGTTCGATCCGCGGCAGCTTCGCGGCCCGTTGGTAGAGGGCTTCGGCGGAGATCGCGATGCCCGGGATGATGGCGCCTCCGATATAGGCGCCCGTTTCGTCTATGTAATCGAAGGTGGTGGCCGTGCCGAAATCGACGATCACCAGGGGCGTGCCGTACCGCTCGATGCCCGCCACCGCGTTCACGATCCGGTCGGCGCCCACATCCCGGGGATTTTCGTAGCGGATGTTGAGTCCGGTCTTGATGCCCGGGCCGACCACCAGCATTTCCTTTCCTATATAACGCCTGAACATTTCCGTCAGCGTCGGCATGAGCGGCGGCACCACGGAAGCGAGAATCGCCCCTTCGATGTCTTCCGTTTCCACGCCGGCCATCCGGAACAGGTTGGTGATCAGGACGCCGTATTCATCGGACGTGGCGGACCGGTTGGTGCCCAAACGCCAGTGATGCTTCAGGGTACGGCCCTCGTACAGGCCGATGACGATGTTGGTGTTTCCGACGTCCGCAACCAGGATCAACGGGAATGGCCTCCTTTGACGGCGTTGAGGTCCAGGCTGATGTCCAGCGCCCGGAAGGAATGGGTCAGGCTGCCGACGGAAATGACGTCCACGCCGCAGGCGGCCAGTTCCGCCGCCCGCTCCGGCGTCATGCCGCCGGAAGCCTCGATGACGACGCGCGGCGCAACCTCCCGGATGCGCCGGACGGCCTCGGCGGCCAGGGAAGCGTCCATGTTGTCCAGCATGATGATGTCCGCCCCCGCCTTCGCCGCTTCCAGGGCTTGTTCCACCGTTTCCGCTTCCACCTCGATGGTCATCGTGTGCGGAATCCGGCTTCTGGCCGCCGCCACGGCCCGGGCGATGCCGCCGGCCGCCTTGATGTGGTTGTCCTTGATCATGACGGCATCATACAGGCCGAACCGGTGGTTCACCCCGCCGCCCACGCGCACCGCGTACTTTTCCAGCAGCCGGTGGCCGGGCGTCGTCTTGCGCGTGTCGGCGATCCGCACCGGCCAGCCGCGCACCGCCTCGACGAAAGCGCGGGTGCGGGTGGCGATGCCGGACAGCCGCTGCAGCAGATTGAGGGCCAGCCGCTCGCCGCACAAAATGCCGTGCGTCGGTCCTTCCACTTCCGCCAGCACGGTTCCCTTTTCCACCGGGTCCCCGTCTTTCGCCTTCGCCCGGAACACAATTGACGGGTCCACCGTTTCAAACACGAGCTGCGCCACCGGAAGTCCCGCCACGATGCCGGCGTCCTTGGCGTGAATGATGCCGGTGGAGCGGTGTCCTTCGGGCACGGTGGCCAGCGTCGTCACGTCGCCCGTACCGACGTCTTCTTTCAGCCATTCGCGGATCTTCCGGCGCAGCGCTTCCGCCGCCGGACCCGTCCGCAGCCAGGCGGCGTCTTCCTCAAACCGTTTCCCGGACACCGCCGACCGCCTCCTCGCCGATGCCCAGTTCCCGATGGATGATCGTATGCTTCAGCCAGCGCCGGTCGTCCTTCTCGGGAAAATCCGTACGATAATGGGCGCCCCGGCTTTCCTCCCGGAAAAGGGCGCTTTGCACGGTAAGCAGGGCGCACGTGAGCAGATTGGCATACTCCAGCTCTTCCCGTTTCCGGAGCTGATGCCGGAAAACGGGCAAATGGCGGTTCAGCTCGTCCAGGGCTTTCTTCAGGCCCGTCCGGTCCCGGCGCAGCCCCGCGTAGCGCACCATTACCTTTTGCAGTTTCAGGCGGCGTTCCGCGATTTTGCCGGCGGGCGGGGTGTGCCTTCCTTCCGCCGAGACGGCGCGGACGTCGCCGGACGGCGGGGGGAGCCGGCCGATGCGCTCCGCGATGCGCCGCCCGAACACGATGGCTTCCGACAGCGAATTGCTGGCCAGCCGGTTGGCGCCGTGCACGCCCGTGGACGACGTCTCGCCGCACGCGAACAGCCGGGGAATGTTCGTCTCCCCGTACAGGTCGGTTTTGACGCCGCCCATCATGTAGTGGGCCGCGGGCGCCACGGGAATCCAGTCGGTGGTCATGTCCAGGCCGTAACGCAGGCAGTATTCGTAAATCGACGGAAAACGCTGCCGGATGAATTCGGGCGATTCATGGGTGATGTCGATGTACACGTAGGTGGACCCGGTCTGCTCCATCTCGCTGAGGATCGCTCTCGCCACGATGTCGCGCGGCGCCAGTTCCAGCCGGGGGTCGTACCGCTCCATGAACCGCTCGCCGCGGATGTTGCGCAGCACGGCCCCTTCCCCGCGCACCGCCTCGGAAATAAGAAAACGCGGCGCTCCCGGATAGGAAAGGGCCGTCGGGTGGAACTGGAAAAACTCCATGTCGCGGATGACCGCACCGGCGCGGTACGCCATGGCCACGCCGTCGCCCGTGGCGATCTCCGGATTCGTGGTGTAGCGGTACATCTGGCCGCCGCCGCCCGTGCACAGAACGACGGCTTTGCCCCGCACGAACACGCGGGAATCGTCCGGCCGCTGGACGAGCACGCCCGCGCATTCTCCGTTCGCGGCGGTGATGAGGTCGATGGCGAAATGATCGTTCCAGATGCGCACGTTGGGGTGGTTCTGCACCTTCTCCGCCAGCGCGCGGACAATCTCGAAGCCGGTGGCGTCTCCCTTGGCATGGAGAATGCGCCGCTGGCTGTGCGCCCCTTCCCGGGTCAGGGCAAAATGGCCGTCCTCCTCGTCGAAATGCGTGCCGTACCGGATCAGGGAGCGGACGCCGTCCGGCCCCTCGCGCACGAGGACATCCACCGCTTCCGGCTCGCACAGCCCCGCGCCGGCGATCAGCGTGTCCTGGCGATGGAATTCGAAGGAATCCTCGTCGGAAATGACCGCGGCGATGCCGCCTTGCGCGTAGCGGGTATTGCTGTCGAACAGCGATTTTTTGGAAATGAGAACGACGCGGTTGTTCCGGCCGGCCTCAAGGGCGGTGTAAAGCCCGGCGATCCCGGCGCCGACCACGATCACGTCGGTTTCCACGAGGGGCAGCGAAGACGAATCAAAATCCACAAGATAACGGGGGATCACGCGACCCCGCCTCCTTCAGGCGCCGAGACTTGCGATGCACGCGACTCAGGAAACCTGCAGCATGCGTTCGAGGGCCAGCCGCGCCTTCTCCGCCACTTCCGGGCGCACGTGGATTTGCGGCTGCATCGTTTCCAGCGCGCGAACCACTTTCTTCAGGGTGTTGACTTTCATGTTCGGGCACACCAGGAACTTGGACGCGAAATGGAACTTCTTGTGCGGGCTGTCCTTCCGGAGCTGGTAGCCGGTCCCGTCCTCGGTGCCGACAATGAATTCGTCATGGTCCGATTCGCGGCAATATTTGATGATGCCCGTCGTGCTGCCGACGAAATCCGCCATCGCCACCACTTCCGGTCGGCACTCGGGATGGCAGACGAACAGGGCGTTCGGGTGGCGCTGCTTCATCTCCACGACGTCCCTGACCGTAAGCATGTCGTGGGTGTTGCAGTACCCTTCCCAGATGATCATCTTTTTGTCGGTGTGCTGCGACACGTAATGGCCCAGATTTTTGTCCGGGCACCAGATGACCTCGTCGCTGTCGACGGAATTGACCACTTTGACCGCGTTCGAGGAGGTGCAGCAAATGTCGGTCTCCGCCTTCACTTCCGCGGAGGAATTGATATAGGTGACGACGCGGGCGTTCGGGTGCTTCGCCTTCAGCGCCCTCAGGCCGGCGGGATTGACCATGTCCGCCATCGGACAGCCGGCGCGTTCGTCGGGCATGAGCACGATTTTATCGGGAGCGAGAATCTTGGCGCTCTCCGCCATGAAGTGCACGCCGCAAAACACGATGACGTCCGCATCGGTCGAAGCCGCCTTTTGCGCCAGGAGGAACGAATCGCCGCGGAAATCGGCCACTTCCTGGATCTCATCCCGCTGGTAATAGTGGGCGAGGATGATGGCGTTCCGCTCTTTTTTCAACTGTTCCAGCCGGATGCGCAACTGGCGGTTTTCCTCCGCCTTCCGCTCCATCGCCGCGATTTCCATGGTCGACGCCATCGCGACATCGCTCCTTTCCGGTCGGGCCTTTCGCCTGTTCTCGCCGTCCGGGGGTGTCCCCCTGTCGACGGTCCCCTTGTGAAACCATGCACAAGTGGCGGCGAACGGCCACAAACGCAAAGTCATGAAGGGCTGTTGTGTAACACCTACTTTACACCTGCCGCATTCGGCTGTCAATCGACATCGGCCACCCGCAAACCCGCCAAAATGCGGCACGGGCAACGGGTGGCCGAGAACAGCCGCGCGTTCATGCGATCAGTTTTCCGGCTGGCTTTCTTCCTTGCGGGTTTCCACTCCGGAGGAGACGGCGTCGTCGGCCTTGGGCTGGATGCGCACGCGGACGCCTCCCACTTCGTCTCCCGCCGGTTCCACCGCATCCGGCGGAACGGCGGCGCCGTTTTTCCCGTCGTCCTGGCCTTCGCCTTCTCCCGAGGCCGAACCGTCCGCGGACGGTCCGCCGCTTTTGTCCCCGCCTTTGTCCCCGCCTTCCTCCTCGTTGAGTTTGCCCGTCTCGAGCAACTGCTTGATCTGCTCCAGTTCGAGCGTCTCCACTTCCAGCAGCTTGTTCGCGATGAGATGGACCTCGCGCTCTTTTTCCTTGAGGATTTTCTTGGCCCGCTCGTAACATTCGTTGATGATGCGCTGCATTTCCTGGTCGATCTCGTAGGCGATGGCGTCGGAATAGTTCTGCTCGTGCCCGAGATCGCGCCCGAGGAACACCTGTCCCTGCGCGTTGCCGAACTGCATCGGGCCCAGCTTTTCGCTCATGCCGTATTCCATCACCATGCTGCGGACGATGCCCGTCGCCTGTTTGAAGTCGCTGTAGGCTCCGGTGCCGATTTCCCCGATGAACAACTCCTCGGCGACGCGGCCGGCCAACAGCCCGGTCACCCGGTCCAGGAGCTCCTGCTTGGTGACCAGCATGCGGTCTTCCTTCGGCAGCATGATCACGTAGCCGCCGGCCCGGCCGCGCGGAATGATCGTCACCTTGTGCACCATATCGGCGTGTTCCAGATAGTAGCCGACGATGGCGTGGCCGGTTTCGTGATAGGCGATCATGCGCTTTTCGCGGTCGCTGATGATGCGGCTGCGCTTCTCCGTGCCGACGATGACGCGGTCGATGGCGTCATCCACTTCGTGCATGGTGATTTCGCGCTTGTTCCGGCGCGCGGCGAGCAACGCCGCTTCGTTCAGCAGATTCTCGAGATCGGCGCCGGTGAAGCCCGTCGTCCGCCTGGCGATGGTGTTCAGGTCCACGTCCTTGGCGATGGGCTTGTTGCGGGCGTGCACCTTGAGCACCGCTTCGCGCCCCTTCAGGTCCGGACGGTCCACGGTGATCTGCCGGTCGAACCGGCCGGGTCTGAGCAGCGCCGGGTCCAGAATGTCCGGACGGTTCGTGGCGGCGATGATGATGATGCCTTCGTTGGCGCTGAAGCCGTCCATTTCCACCAGCAGCTGGTTCAGCGTCTGCTCGCGTTCGTCGTGGCCGCCGCCCAGACCGGCGCCCCGTTGCCGGCCCACCGCGTCGATTTCGTCGATAAAAATAATGCACGGCGCATGCTTCTTGGCCTGCTCGAACAGGTCGCGCACCCGCGAAGCGCCGACGCCGACGAACATTTCCACGAAGTCCGAACCGGATATGCTAAAAAACGGCACGCCGGCTTCTCCGGCCACGGCACGGGCCAGAAGCGTCTTCCCCGTACCGGGCGGTCCGACGAGCAGGATGCCCTTCGGGATGCGCGCGCCCAGCGCGGCGAACTTGCGCGGATCCTTCAGGAACTCGACCACTTCCACCAGTTCCTGCTTCTCCTCGTCCGCGCCGGCCACATCCTCGAAGGTGACTTTCTTTTTGTCTTCATTATATAAACGGGCGCGGCTTTTGCCGAAATTCATCACCTTGCCGCCGCCGCCCTGCGCCTGGTTGATCAGGAAGAAGAACAGGACAAACATGATCACGAACGGAATGATGGAGGTCAGGAACGTCAGCCAGAAGCTCTGGCCCGGCATCTTCTTGATCGTGACCTTGAAGTCCTTCTCGATTCCCGCTTCCGTCAGGTACTGGACGATATATTCCGCATAGGGCACGCGGCCGGAGAACGTCTTGCTCTGGCCCGGAGGCGGGTTGCGGAATTCGCCCGTCACCAGGTAGGAGCCGTTGTCCGCCTGCAGCGTCAGCGACTGGATGTTGTTTTGTTCAACGGCCTGCAGGATCTGGTTGTAATACAGTTCTTCCGCGGGCTCATCCTGATTGAACAGCATCTGGACGATGCCGACGGTCACCAGAAAAACGATGAGATAAAAGCCCGTGTTGCGTATTGCCCGGTTCATCCCCGACCTCCTCTCGGCGCATACAACATTTTATCACAGCCCGTCTCGCGGCAACAACGCCGACGCCCGCCGGGCGCCGGCTCCTTCCCGCGGCTCACTTTTGGTAAACCTCCGGGTTCAGCACGCCGAGATAGGGGAGGTTGCGATATTTCTCGGCGTAGTCCAGCCCGTATCCGACGACGAAGGCATCGGGGAGGACAAAGCCGACGTAATCGGGCTTGAAATCGATCGTCCGCCTGGAGGGCTTGTCAAACAGCGCCACCACCCGCACGGAACGGGCGTTGCGGCGCTCCAGCACGTCGATGAGATAGGAAAGCGTAAGTCCGCTGTCGATGATGTCTTCCACGATCACGACATCTCTGCCCTCGACCGGCGTGTCGAGATCCTTGACGATTTTCACTTCTCCCGAGCTGCGGGCGGCGTTGCCGTAGCTGGACACCGCCATGAAGTCCAGCTCCACCGGAATCGTGATGCTTCTGGCCAAATCGGCGATAAAAATAAAGGCGCCTTTCAGTACGCAGATGAGCAGCGGATTGCGTCCTTCATAATCACGGCTGATGGCGGCGCCAAGTTCGCGGACCTTGGCCTGGATTTCCTCGGCCGTGTGAAGGATCTGTACGATGTCGTTCTGCAAGCGGGGAACCTCCCGGACCAATCATGATACTTTATGAGTCAAGGAAACCGTTCATGTTTGGCTTTGGCTCCGCCCCGCCCGTCAGGGGGACGGCTTCCACGCGCAGGACGCGCGCGGTGCCGGCGGCCACCGGCGCATGACGGGACCGGCAGACGCCGGGAATCCACAGGATGCGTCCGTCGCCGTCGGCCAATAGCGGTGTCCGGTCGCGCCGGCTGCGGGGAATCTTCGCATCGACGAAAATATCTTGCACCTTTTTGCTCCCGCCTAAACCAAAGGGTTCCATCCGGTCGCCCTTCTCGCGGCTGCGGAGGCGCAACGGGAACTTCAGCTCCGAAAGATCGAACCAGGCCGTCCGGCGGTCCCCGCCGAAGTCCCCTTCGACGGGAGCGGGCAACGTTTGAAAACGAAAAACGAGCCCCGCCTCCGGCACCTCGATTTCGGTGTCGGGAAAGGGGACGACATGGCAAAACGTTGTGGCGGCCTCCGCCGCGGAGGCGAACACCATCCGGTCATATTCCCGCAACCACACGGCTCCGCCCCCCAGGTCCATCCTTGTAACGGTGGGGGCGTCCGCAACCGCCGCGGCCAGGATGTCCTCCACGCGGTCAAAGTCGACGGGAATTCCCCGATTCGCGAGACAATTTAATATTAGTTTAATCAATCTGCGTTGTAAAGCAAGGTGCAATTTGCAAAAGCCGCGCCTGTCCGCCGCCCAGCCGTCTCCTTCCGGCCGGACCAGCGTCGCGAACGCCTCCCGGGCGGCCCGCTGCAGATAATCGTCTTCCGCCGCCGCGATCTCCGCCAGCCGGGCCAGCGAGGATCTGACCGCCGGGCTGTACCGCTCGAGAAACGGAAGCACCTCGAGGCGCACGGCGTTGCGGAAATAGCGGGTGTTCAGATTGCTGGAGTCCGTGGCGTAAGGAACGCCGTTTCGTTCGCAATATTGCAGGATTTCCGCTTTGGATATACGCAGCAAAGGCCGGATCAGTTCGAGGCCTTCTTCAACCCTGTGTTCCGCGATGCCGGCCAGGCCGCCGGGACCCGTGCCGTGCATGAGGCGCATGAGCACCGTTTCCGCCTGGTCGTCCGCGTGATGGGCCGTGGCGAGCACCGGGGCGCCCCGCTCGAGAGCCGCGCGGCGCAGGAATTCGTAGCGCAGGCGGCGGGCCGCCGCCTGGGCGTTCCCGCCGGTCCGGGCCAGGTGCGCCGGCATGTCGATCTCGCCGACGACGCAGGGGACACCCCAGCTTTCCGCGGTGCGCCGGACCAGTTCCGCCTCGGCGTCGGCTTCGGCGCCGCGCAGCTTGTGGTTGACATGGGCCGCGATGACGGGAAAACCCAGCTCGTCGCCCAGCGCCTTGAGCATGTGGAGCATGGCCATGGAATCCGGCCCGCCCGACACCGCGGCGAGGATGGTCCGGTCCTTCCGCCACCATCCCATCCGGCGGCCTCGCTCGAGCACCCGTTCGACCAGCGTGTCCCGCTCTTTCCGCGCCGACGCATTCCGCTCTTCCCTCGACCTCTCCGTTTCCGCCGGCGTGTCCCGTTTCTTCCCCGCGCCCGCCGGTTCCATCAGCGCGTCCCGTTTCTTCCGCGCGCCTGCGGACTCCGCCGGCCCGTCCCTCCCATTCCGCACGTCCGCCGGTTCCGCCTTCCCGCCGTTATCCTTCGCTTTGGCCGTCTTTTCCGTTCCTTTGTTCACCTTGGGCTCTTCGCCCGCATCCCGCCGACCGCGTTCCCCCACGGCCGCCTCCCCCTCCCCGTATGCCGGATCGCCAATGCCGCCGGCCGCTTCGGGCGACGCTTGGGCATCAGCTTCGCACCGGCAAAAGCCGGGCTCCTTGCGGCGCCGCTCCGTTCAACGTGAAAACCACAGCACGGCCGCCACGGCGGCCAGCGCCAGCGTCGCCCCGGCCATCCCGGCCATCCAGCCCGGAATGCCGTCCGGCACGCCTCCGCCCAGCCCGGCCGCGCATTCCCTCCAGCGGCGCGATGCTTCCCGCGTGCTGCCGAACCGCCCTTCCAGGGCCATTCGCATCCAGATTTCCATGGACTTAAGGGTCGGATGGGAGCGCACCAGACGCATCAGTTCCCGCGGATGCCGGTGTTGCGGCGGAAGCGACCGCGTCAGGCGCAAAAGCCGCTCGCCGTCCAGCGCGTGGATCCAGAGCACGGCGGCGGCAAACCAGTCATAGGCCGGATCGGCCGTCCGGTTCCCCGCCCGCCAGTACCCGCGGTCGTAAATTTCCGTGAACTGGCGGACGCTTCGGCCGATGCGGGTCGCCCCGCCATAGTCCACCAGCGTCACCTGTCCGCCCGGCGCCACCAGCACGTTGTCGCACTTCAGATCGCCGAACACCCAGCCCGCTTCGTGCAATTCGGCCAGCCGGTCCAGCAGGTGCCCGCCGGCGGCCTTAAACGCGCCCGAACCGCACCGGCGCACAAACTTGCGAACCGGCATGCCCGGCACATACCGCATGGCGTAGAAAGGAACGTCCCTGCCGCCCAGCCGGGCGTCATCCGCGTCCAGCAGAAAAGACGGGCGGTCCCGGCTTCCCCGTTCCAGGGAAGCGAGGACATTCGTCTCCCCCTGCAGGTCCGCCGCGTCCAGTCCCAGCTTCAGGGCACACGGGGCCCCGCCGCGGGACGCCAGCCAGACCTGCCCGTTGGAGCCGGCGCCAAGGGGCCGTTCCAGGCGGTAGACGTGTCCGTTCCATTTTCCCTTGAGCAGCATTCCCGGCCTCAAGGGGAGATGATCCGGACCCGCCGGACGCTTATCCGACATCGCCACTTTCCATCACGTCCGGATCTTCCCGCCCGTGAGGCGGCAGGGCAAATTCCGTCTTTTCCTTGATATTACCACAAGTTTCCCGGAAATACTCCACAACCCGCTGAAGGGCCGGACCGGTCGGCGTCGTTCCCTGCATCCGGATGTTCCGGAACAGTTTTCCCAGCCCGTCCACCCGGTCCGTCCAGGGCAAGTCCAGCACGCACGGCACATGGGGATCTTCCCCCGGGAAATGGAAGACCGCCACGGCGCTCTCGCCCTGGCGGGATTGCAGGCTGAGGGCCAAATCCCGGATCGCTTCCTCGACCGCGGCCAGCTTGGGCCTCATGCTGGCGCTGGCGTCGATGAGCAGCGCCACCCTGAGCCGGGTCGTCTCGCTCAGCTCTTCCATCATGCGCACCACTTCCGCTCGCTTGGGCGGAGGAAGCTCGGCCACCGATTCGACGCCCAGCAGGTTGCGAAGTTCCTTGTTGACGGTCATCCGGATGGTGCCCACCACCGTCTGCTGCGTCATCATCTGGACCGTCTGCGTCAGCATGTGCGGCTGCACGATCCGGCTCATGCCGCCTCCCGCCCGGGCGATGCTCTCGATTTCCTCCGCGCCGATGCGCCCCGCTTCCCCCTCGTCGACGACACCGATCACGTTGACGACGATGTCCTGGGCCAGCGCCCTGGAGGCGGCCAGCGCCGGGCTTTCCCCCACGTTGGAATGGCCGTCGGTGATCAGCAGGATCTGATTCATCTCCACTCCTCCAATTCTATTTTTCTATCATCCCTCTACCAGCATTTTCGCCAAAAGGAAGGAAATTTAATCCGGCCGGACCCGCCCCTGCCCCTGTTCACAGGCTGGCGGCAACAAAAAACCCGGGCCTGTGTCGCCCGGGGGATCGCGCTTGGGGGTTCAGCTGACCGTCTTCGGCCGTTCCAGACGGGAGGCGCCGGGCCATCGCAGGGCCGCCCATTCCGGCTGGTACTTGGTGATGCGGGCCACCACGACGGTCATGTCGTCGCGGATGGCGCCGGCCGATTGCCGCATGGCGGCGTCCAGCAGCCGCTCCGCCAGCTCCTGCGGATCGCCGGTGTCCAGATCGAGCAGCAGCCGCTTCATCCATTGTTCCTTGTTGACGGTGTGGGCGGCGGCGTCCATCACCCCGTCCGTCACCATGACCAGGATGTCGCCGGGCATCAGCTGGATCTGCAGCTGGTCGAACTCGATGTCGTGCAGGATGCCCGCCGGCAGATTGTTCGCCGACACCGGCAGGACTTCCCGGCCGCGCTTGATGAAGCTGGGCATCGATCCGATTTTCAAGAGGTTCGCCTGCGCCGAATGCAGGTCGATGAGGGCAAGGTCGATGGTCGCGAACATCTCGTCCGGCGAACGAAGCAGCAGCATCGAATTCACCGACTTGACGGCCAGCCGCTCGTCGATGCCGGATTTGAGCAGCTGCTCCAGCATGGTGAGGGCGGCGCTGCTTTCCATCCACGCCCGCGCGCCGTTGCCCATCCCGTCGCTCAGCGCCACGGCGAATTTGCCGTTGCCGAGTTCGATGGTGGTGAAGCAGTCGCCGGACAGAAGGCCGCCGTCCTTCGCCGCGCTGGCCACGCCGGTTTCCACTTCGTACGATTTCGCGGAAGCGAACACCACCGTCGTCAGGTGTTTCGCCGGCTCGCCGGGCCGCTCGGTGCGCACCGTCACCGTCTCGCCGAGAATGCCGGACAGAAGCGGCGCGATGAGCTTCCGCGCTTCGTCGAATCCCGGCCGGAACGAATGGACGATTTCGATTTCCACGTTTCCCTCTTCCAGACTGATGACGTCAACCCCGTATATGGCCAGCCCCAGGCTGTCCAGCGCCTCGCGGATCTGCTCTTCCTGGCGGCCCATCGCCTGGCCCTCGCGGCGGATTTCCTTCACCAGATCGTCCATCACCCGCGAAACGCCGGACAGCTGGTCCGCGACCAGCAGGCTGTTGTCTTTGAGCTGCCGCCGCCAGTGCAGGTGATAGCGGTGCAGATCGTACCGGTGCCGCACCTCCTCCAGCATCTGCGCCGCCTTGATGCATTGGCGGGACCAGGAAGGCGGGATGCGGACTTCGGAAAAGGCGGGGTCTTCATCCAGCTTTTCGGTCATTTCGGAAAGAAGCTGGTATGTACGGGCAAACTGCTTGTCCCAGCAGCGCTGTTTCCGCGGGCAACCGGAGCAGACGCGATCGTGGACTTCGTGGGCGATGAGGTCGACGATTTCCGTCTCCCGCACCGCTTCCCCGGCCTGCGTCATCTGGCGGAAAGCGCGGGACAGCTGGCGGAACACCGCCGCGAAGCGTTCCACCCGTTCCGCCGTCAGATCCCGGACCTTCTGGGCGTATTCGTTCTGGCGCCGGGCGTAATCCGTCGTTCCCGGCACCAGGCGGGCCAGTTTCCGCAGCAGGGTGCGGGGCGTGGCCAGGAGCAGCGCCGACGCGGCGAGGGCCGTCCGCACCGCATCCATGGTCGACGGCGGGTTGTCTTCATAG
>LZRV01000080.1 GCA_002159065.1 Paenibacillaceae bacterium ZCTH02-B3
TCTTCCAGGGAAACCAGGGAAATTTGGGTTCTGCCTTCGAGGCCGGTTTTGCGGAGCAAGGCGGATCACTCCTGTAGGATGTACTGCCAATATTATACCATATTAACGCGGTGAATGGATAAAGAAATATATGAATAAAAAGACTGCCGACAAGGGGTTTGTCGACAGTCTGCGCCCGCGCTCATGAGCGGGCAGCCGTCATTCGGGGATGCCCCAGAGAACCGCCATGCACGCAACCGCCACACAGGGCCGCCGCCTCGCCTCCGCCCCGTTTACCGAAACTTTTCCGCCGCCCCGATCGCCCGCCGGAGCTCCCGCGCCGCCTCCGCCGGCGACGGCGCCTGGCTGATGGCGCTGATGACGGCGATGCCGTCGGCCCCCGCTTCCATGACAAGTCCCGCGTTTGCCGGGTTGATCCCGCCGATGCCGACCACCGGAAGATCGATGCCCGCCTCCCGGATCCGCCGGATAAGGTCCGGGCCGGTGCCCGGCTTGGCGTCCTCCTTCGTCTTCGTGTCGAAAATGGGACCCGCGCCCAGATAGTCCGCCCCCGCCCGCATCGCCCGGACCGCTTCGTCCAGGCTGCTGACGGACACGCCCAGCCATTTGCCGCCGATTTTCTCCCGGGCGGTCTCCGCCGCCAGATCCTCCTGGCCGACGTGCAATCCGTCGGCATCCAGGACCAGGGCCAGTTCGAGATCGTCGTTCACGATGAACGGCACGCCGCGGTCGAGGCAGAGCATCCGCAGGCGCTCGCCAAGGGCGAAGGCTTCCCGTCTCCGCAGGGCGCCGCGGCCTTTTTCCCGGTATTGGAAAACGGTGACGCCCCCGTCGATCGCCTGCGACAGGACGTCCTGCGGGTCCCTGCCGGCGCAGTTCACGGTGCCCATGACGAAATATAGCCGCAGCTTCGCAGCCGCCCCGTCCGTCATTCCGGCCACCGCTCCTCCCGCAGCGCCACGCCGGGTCGTTCCGCCGGCGGAACCGCACCTTCGGACCGATGCGCGCCTGGTCCCGCTCCGCCGCTCCGGCCGCCCGCGCCCGGCGGTTCCGCGCGCCGTCTCCGGTACGCCCAGTGGTTGGTCGGCCCGAAGCCGCCGTGCCCGATATAAATGCCGTGCTCGATGGCGCAGTGGACATAACGCTTGGCGGTTCGCACCGCTTCTTCCACGCCAAGTCCCTTGGCCAGCCCGGCGGCGATGGCCGCGGCGAAGGTGCAGCCGGTGCCGTGGGTGTTGGAGGTGCGAATCCGGGGCGCGGCCAGCGCCAGAAACGAACGGCCGTCGTACACAAGGTCGACGGACTCCTCCGATTCTTCCTCGTGCCCGCCTTTCAGCACCACATGGCGGACGCCGAAGGCCGCGATCCGCCGGGCGGCTTCCTTGCGGTCCTCCAGGGTGCGGATCGTCATGCCCGTGAGCGTCTCCGCTTCGGGAATGTTCGGCGTGACGACCAGGGCGAGGGGGAGCAGCTCCTTTTTCAGGGCTTCCACCGCTTCTTCCTGAAGCAGGGGCACCTTGCTCTTGGCAACCATCACCGGGTCGACGACGACGCGCTCCCAGCGGTGCTCCCGGAGCTTGCCCGCCACCGTCCGGATGATTTCGGCGCTGAACAGCATGCCGGTCTTCACCGCGTCCGTGCCCATGTCTTCGGCGATGGAGTCGATCTGCCGCGCCACCGCTTCCGGGGGCAGCGGCCAGACGCCCTGCACGCCGAGGGTGTTTTGCGCCGTCACGGCGGTGAGCGCCGACATCCCGAACACGTCCAGTTCCTGGAACGTCTTGAGGTCGGCCTGGATGCCCGCACCGCCGCCGCTGTCCGACCCGGCGATCGTCAGCGCCCTGGGCGTGACGGCGATGTCGCCGGCGCGATTCGGATGCATGCTCACGGATGCAACACCTCGATTCTTGCCATCTGTTCCATATCCGCTCCGCTCACCGCGGCCAGTCGGTCCAGAAACGCGGTCTGAAAACTGCCCGGACCTTCCGAGCCGCGTCCCTGCGCCGCCAG
This sequence comes from Paenibacillaceae bacterium ZCTH02-B3, assembly GCA_002159065.1. Classification (GTDB taxonomy): domain Bacteria; phylum Bacillota; class Bacilli; order Paenibacillales; family Paenibacillaceae; genus ZCTH02-B3. The sequence goes on from LZRV01000080.1 coordinate 2,011, forward strand.
CTCCGCCGCCACGCCGTAGACGGCGAGCGCGGCGGCCGCCGCTTCGGCGAAGCGCCTTTCCACCGCGGCGAACGCCCCGATGACCGACGACAGGAGGCACCCCGTCCCGGTGACGCGGGTGAGCAGAGGATGGCCGTTTTTCACCACATAGACCGCGTTTCCATTCGTCGACACATCCTCCCGGCCGGTCACGACCACCGTGACGCCCAGCCGCCGCGCCGCTTCCACGGCCAGTTCGGCCGCGCCCGCGCCATCCCCTTCGGCGTCCACGCCCTTGATTTGCACCTGCCTTCCGATGACGTTGGCCACCTCCGCGGCGTTGCCCCTGAGCACCGATACGCGCACCTCCGACAGGATCCGCCGGGCCGTCTCCGTCCGGTAGGCCGTCGCGCCGGCCCCGACCGGGTCCAGCACCACGGGAACCCCGGCTTCGTTCGCCGCCCGGCCGGCGATCAGCATGGCTTCGACCTCGGTTTCGTTCAGCGTGCCGATGTTGAGCACCAGGGCGCCGGCCAGCTTCGCCATGTCCGCGACTTCCTGTTTGGCGTAGGCCATCACGGGCGACGCCCCAAGGGCCAAGAGCCCGTTGGCGGTGAAATTGGTGACCACGACGTTGGTGATGTTGTGCACGAGCGGCCGGGCCGCGCGCACTTTTTCCAGCATGGCGGCGATTTCGGCTTTTTGCATGGGTTCCTCCACCTTCCCTCTGATTCATGAAAAAATGCGGCAAAACAGAAACGCACCCTGCCCGCGGAAGGCAAAGTGCGTGGTGGGTCGAAGGCTGTGAACGTCACTTTCCTGCGCTGGCATTACCCAACAGGTTCGAACGGTCAACGGCGGAACAGCCGTACTCTCAGCCCGCTGCCGCGAGCTCCCGTGTGAACGTTTTTTGGTTTCAGTTTAGCTCCCGTTGCGGGAAAATGCAAGATTCAAAGATTTATGGATTCATGTGCAGCAGTTCTTCCGGACTCTTGCCCGAATCCACGAACCCCAGGTCGATGGCCTTCCACAAATGGAGGGAGACAACGCTCTGATAGGGGTCCCACTTTTCGGCGTGCTGCTCCAGGTATTTTCCGTCGGCTCTGTCTTCCATCTGATACAGCCATTTGACGGCCCGCTTTAGTCCGAAATCCCCGAGGGATAACACGTTGGGCCTGCCCAGCGAAAAAATCAGGAACATTTCGGCCGTCCACTTGCCAATTCCTTTCACCCGGGTCAATATGTCGATAATTTGCCGGTTATCCATCGCTTCAAACGTTTCAAACGCGATACGCCCCTCTTTCACTTTCCCGGCCAGATCCAACAGGCACGCAATTTTTGCGGCCGACACCCCCGCTTTTCTCAAGCGGGAAAATTCGAGGGACAGGATGGCGTCCGGGGTGATCTCGCCGCCCCCGCACAGGTCCCGCACCCGCCTTGAAATCGTTTCGGCCGCTTTGGTGGACAGCTGCTGGCCGATCACGGCCAGAACCAGAGATTCAAATGGGCGTCCCCCCGGTTCAAACGCCACGTCTCCGACGAGGCGGAACAGAACGTCAAGCTTTTCGTCGCGGCTTGCCAGTTCGGTTTTGATTTGCGAAAGGTTCATGATCCATTCTGCACCTCGGCATCCGTTTCGCGCCGCAGGATTTTGCGCGACACCGGCGATTAGGCCCGGAGTTTCAGGCGGATTTCTTTCCCGCCCACATCAGCTTGAGGCCTTCGTTCGCCAGCGGCGGCACGAGGCTGAGCGCGGCGGCCAGGGCCCATTCGGCGAGGCCAAGGGGCTGCAGGTGGAAAACGTTCGCCGTAAACGGCAGGGAAATGATGGCCACCTGCAGGAAGAAGCTGATCGCGATGGCGCCGATGAGCAGCCGGTTGCGGAACAGCCCCGCCCGCAGGACCGGCTCGGACGGGCTCCGCATGGACAGGGCGAACATCATCTGGGAGCCGGTGAGCACGGCGAAGGCGATGGTCCGGGCGTAGGCGAGCGCGTCTTCCGGAATCCCTTTCGCCCCCGGGCTGTATCCGGCCTGGCTGAGCCCCCACCAGAAACCGGCCAGCGTGACCAGGCCGATCAGCGCGCCGCCGGCGGCGACGCGCCACGCCGCGCCCCGGGCAAAGAAGCTCTCCCGGGGATTCCGCGGCTTCCGCCGCATGACGTTCCGGTCGGCCGGATCGGTGCCCAGGGCGATGGCCGGCAGCGAATCGGTGACCAGGTTCACCCAGAGGATCTGGGTCGCCAGCAGCGGCAACGGCCAGAAAAACGCAATGGCGGCGAAGATGGCCAGCACTTCCCCCAGGTTGCAGGCCAGGAGGAAGGTGACCGATTTCTTGATGTTCTGGTAGATGGTCCGCCCTTCGCGGACCGCCCGCACGATGGTGGCGAAGTTGTCGTCCGTCAGGATCATGTCGCTGGCGCCCTTGGCCACGTCCGTGCCGGCGATCCCCATGGCGACGCCGATGTCGGCGTGTTTGAGGGAAGGCGCGTCGTTCACGCCGTCGCCCGTCATGGAGACCACATGGCCTTCCGCCTGGAACGCCTTGACGATCTTCACCTTATGCTCCGGCGACACCCGGGCGAACACGCCGAGGCGGCCGATCCGCCGGCGGAACTCCTCTTCGGACAGGCCGTCCAGTTCCGCGCCGGTCATGCATTCGTCGGCGGACTCCGCGATGCCGAGCTGCCGGGCGATGGCCAGGGCGGTGCTTTGGTGGTCGCCCGTGATCATGACCGGCCGGATGCCGGCCATCTTCGCCTCGCGGATGGATGCCCGCGCCTCGGCCCGGGGCGGGTCGATCATGCCCGCGAGGCCGAGAAAGACAAGGTCCTTTTCCATTTCTCCGGGGTCCGGAACGCTCTCCGCGTCCTTGTATGCGGCCGCCAACACCCGCAGGGCGTCGTCCGACATGGCTTCCACGGCCCGCAGGATTTCCGCCCTGAGCTCGTCGTCAAGGGGGACCTCCCGCCCGTCGACCAGCGCGTGGGTGCAGATGTCCAGCAGCCGGTCCGGCGCGCCCTTCGCGTGAATTCGATAGCCGCCTCCCATGCGGCTCGCCGTCGACATCAGCTTCCGTTCGGAATCGAACGGCCTTTCCGCCGCGCGGGGATGGCGCGCCTCCAGCTCCCGCTTGCGCAGGCCGAAACGCCAGCCCGCTTCCACCAGGGCCACTTCCGTCGGATCGCCCGTTCCCTTGCCGTCTTCGATCGCCGCGTCCGAGCACAGCACGAACGCCTCGAGAAGCCGCCGCTCGCCGTCGGTGAGGGGAGCGGTGAAGGGGGCGGGGGCGCCGGCGGGGGAATCGGCGGAAAGGACAGCGTCGGAAACGGCACCCTCGGAAGGCGCGCCGCCGGACATCGCGGCGTCGGCATGAAAACCACCGGAAACGTCACCCTCTGCAGACGCGCCACCGGGCAACGCTGCGCCGGCCGGTTCCTCCCCGTCCGGCGCAGCGTCCCGGAACCGGCGGGGCGTGTACAGCCGCGTCACGGTCATTTTGTTCCGGGTCAGCGTGCCCGTCTTGTCGGAGCAGATGACGGTGACGGAACCGAGGGTCTCCACCGCCGGCAGCCGGCGGACGATGGCGCCGCGCCGGGCCATCTTGGCCACGCCGAGGGCGAGCACGATGGCCACGATCGCCGGCAGGCCTTCGGGGATCGCCGCGACGGCCAGACTGAGGGCGGTCAGGAACATCTCGAACAGCTCCCGCCCCTGCAACAGGGCCAGCAGGAAAATCAACGCGCAAACCCCGATGGCGGCGAACCCGAGGGTTCGCCCCAGTTCCTCCAGGCGTTTCTGCAACGGGGTGAGCCCGGCCGATTCCTCTTTGAGGGCGCCGGCGATTTTCCCCAGCTCCGTGCCCATGCCGGTGGCCACCGCCACCCCGACGCCGCGGCCGTAGGTCACCAGCGTGGACGTGTACGCCATGTTCGTCCGGTCCCCCACGGGCGTTTCCGGATCGTTGTGCACGGCCCGGGCGTCTTTTTCCGCCGGAACGGATTCCCCCGTCAGCGCCGACTCTTCGATCCGCAGATCCGCGGATTCGATCAGCCTGAGGTCGGCGGGAACGACCCGTCCCGCGTCCAGCAGGACGATGTCGCCGGGGACGACGCGGTCGGCGTCGATCTCCTCCACCCTGCCGTCCCGGCGGACCAGCGCCTTCGGAGAAGCCATCTTCCGCAGCGCCTCGATCGCCTTTTCGGCCTTGTGCTCCTGAACCACCCCGATCCCCGCGTTGAGCAGCACGATCAGCAGAATGACCGCGGTGTCCACGTACTCGCCGACCACCAGCGTGATGGCGGCCGCGCCCAGCAGCACGTAAATCAACATATCCTTGAATTGGGAAAGAAAAAGGGACAACAGCCCTTTCCCGCGTTCTTCCTCCAAACGGTTCGGTCCATGGCGTTCCAGCCGTTTTTGCGCTTCTTCCGCGGACAGTCCCGTCCCGGCGTCGACGTCAAGTTCGCGAAGCGTTTCCTCGATCGTTTTGGCGTGCCACATGACGGACTCTCCTCTCCCCGCATGGTGCGCGGATATCTCCCGCTTCACGGGCTTTCACGGTCCCGGGGGCCACGATCATAAGGTTTCCATCGACCGGCGAAATTTTCCTGCAAGACTTTCGTCTTTCCATCCTATTCCGTATTACGTCCGGGATGAAGAAACGCAGCATGTTGCCGGACAAAAGAGACGACACTTCCCGGGGCAACCCCGCAGCCGGAACGAAAAAAAAGGCCGGCTGACCGGCCTGCAATTGATTTCCGGCATCTTCCGGACTCACGATCCGTTCTTCCCGCTGAAAATCAAGGTCAACTTCCGCTCACATCCGTTCCAGCCGCTCGATGCGCGCTTCGATGGGCGGGTGCGTGTCAAACAGACCGGCCCGCCTCTTCTTCCGTTCCTTGTTGAACGGGCTGGCGAAATACAGGGGCGCGGTGGCCTGCTTGGCCTTCCGCACGTCGAGATCGCTTTCGGCGATCTTGCGCAGGGCGTTCTTCAGACCGGCCGGGTTGCGGGTGAATTCCACCGCGGTGGCGTCCGCCAGATACTCGCGGTTCCGCGAAATCGCGAAATGCACGATCCGGGCCGCGATCGGCGCGAGGATCACCAGCACGAGGGCGACGATGAGCATCACCGGGTTCGATCCCGATCCCTTCCGGTTGCCGCCGCCCCGTCTCACCATGAGCATGCGGACGCCGATGTCGGCCAGGACGATGATGACGGAAATGAGCGCGATGCTGATGGTCATCAGGCGGATGTCGTAATTGCGGATGTGCGCCAGCTCGTGGGCGGCGACGCCTTCCAGCTCTTCCCGGTTCAGCCGTTCGAGCAGCCCCGTCGTGAACGCCACCGCTCCTTTTTCCGGCTTCAGGCCGGTGGCGAAAGCGTTGGGCGACGGATCGTCCACGATGTAGATCTTCGGCATCGGCAGCCGCGCGGGAATGCACAGTTCTTCCACGATGTTGTACAGCTGCGGATACTCCTCCCGGCTCACGAGCCGCGCCCCCGCCATGCCGAGCACCTGCCGGCTCGCCGACAACCAGGTGAAGGGGAGATAGAACGCCAGAAAGATTGCGGCAAGCACCAACCCAAACACCGGATCGCCGTCGTCCAAATAGCCGATGGCAGCGCCCGTCGCGAGCACCAGCAAACCGAACAGGAGCACAAGAAGCACCGTTTTCCGCCTGTTTTGTTCAATCTGCCGGTAGAGCATGGCCAGCCTCCTCGCCGGCCGCCATCAAAACTTGACGGTCGGAACGGTTTTTTCTTCTTCGGGGATGGCGAGCAGCTGCTCTTCCCTGAAATTGAACATGTTGGCGATCAGGTTGGAAGGAAACTGCTCCCGCAGCGTGTTGTAGTCGGCCACCGTCTTGTTGTAAAGCTGGCGGGAGTAGGCCACCTTGTTTTCCGTCGTGGTGAGCTCTTCCTGCAACTGCAGAAAGTTCTGGTTGGCCTTCAGATCCGGATACGCTTCGCCCAGCGCGAAGATCGACTTGAGCGCCTGCTGGATTTCGTTGTCCGCCTGCATCCGCTCCTGCGGCGAACCGCTCAGCAGGCGGCTGCGGGCTTCGATGACCCGTTCCAGCGTCTCCCGCTCGTGCTTGGCGTAGCCTTTGACCGTTTCCACCAGGTTCGGGATCAGGTCATGGCGGCGCTTCAGCTGCACGTCGATCTGGCTCCACGCTTCCCGCACCCAGTTGCGCATCCTGACAAGCCGGTTGTAGACGTAAATTCCGTAGATCACGAGAATGACCACAACGGCAAGGACAATCCACTCAATCACACGCATCCATCCTGTTCCTTTTTTCTTGACAAAGTCAATGTTACCAGCCCGCCGCCGGCGCCGCAATCCAAAACAGGCTCAGATCTCGTATCCGGCATGTGCGGCGCTGTCGGAATTGTCGGCGCTTTCGGCGTCTTCGGCCGCTTCTTCCGCTTCCTCCGCGTCCGGCTCCGGCGCTTCATAGATGATTTTCGCGGGGATCCCCACGGCCGTCGCATCCTCCGGGACGTCCCTCAGCACCACCGAGTTGGCTTCGATTTTGGCATGGTCGCCGACGTGCACGGGACCGAGGATTTTGGCGCCGCTGCCGACGACCACATGGTGGCCGATGACGGGCGAACCCGACTTGCCGAATCCTTCCATGATCCGCCCGATGGTGACCTGGTGGTACAAGGTCACATGGTCGCCGATGACGGCATCCCGGTCGATGACCACTCCCCTGCCTCCATGGGGGAGGCGAAGATTGCGGCCGATGCGGCATGCCGCCGGGATTTCGCAATTGAGGATGGTTCGGACGAACAGGTAGTCGACAATGGCATAAAGAAACAGCAAAAGTTCGCGTATGACGGGAATCTGGACTTTGTATTAGAAGAAGTTTCCCATCCTGTACACCGCGATCACAATGGCGGCGTGAAGCCCGCCCATGGGCACAGACTCGTCGGGAATCGTTCCCCGCATTCCGGCTCCCTCCCCGGCTGGTCTCCCGCCTCGCGGCGTCGGCGACCAGCTTTTCGTCCTGATTTATAGATTCACCTTGACCGTGCGATTTTCCTTTTTCCGGCCAACCGGACGGCTCCGGCGTGGGCGGCCGCTCCGATCAGGCCGGACACGGCGTCGAGCAGCACATCCGCGGCGTGGGCGGTGCGCTGGGGCGTGAAGCTTTGGTGGATCTCGTCCGTGACGGCGTAAAAAAGGCAGAAGAGCGCCGCCACCCCCACGCGCCAGGCGGCGGACCGTCCCGTTCCCAGCCACGCCCGCAAAAGCCGGCCCGACAGCCACCCCAGGACAAAGAACTCCGCGAAATGGGCCGCCTTGCGCACGAAAAATTCGACGAAACCGGCCGCTCCCAGCTCCCCTACGCTGACTTCCGATCCTCCGTAGGAAAAGCGGACCCATGCGAAAAGCCTTTCCACCAAGCCGCCCGGCACGTGCTCCCCGATCACGGGCTGGAGGTTCTGCCGTTCGTACGGCTGCGACGACATGAGAAAAATGAGTCCCATCCACAAAAGAAGCGGCAAACCGTAAAACCAGAAGACGTTCCAACCGGTTACGCGCTTCTCTCCCATCCGCGCCATCCGCGTGTTCCGTTCCCCTCGCCCGCGTCTTGCGTCTTTTCCCATCCAGCCAGGTTCCTTCTCCTCACCCGGCCCGTTCCGGCTTCACCCGGGTTCGTCCTTCGCTTCCTGCAACCGACGTTCGAACCAATCCCAATCGGCTCCGACATGTTCCGGCCTGTGGGCGTCCGAGCCGTACACCAGTTCAATCCCTTCCCGGCGGCAGGCCCGGATGAACCACTCCGGCACATAGGCTTGACCGCAGGTGGGCACGCGGAACCCGGCCACATTGACATCGATGCCTAGGCCGGCCGCTTTCAGCTTCGGCAGCAGCCCCTCGAGACGCCTGCGGATGTACGATTCGTCCACGGGCGGCAGCACGCGGGAAAATTTCGCGATCAGGTTGACGTGGCCGAGCCGTTTGCGCACGGGCAGGCGGGCCGCCCATTCGACCGCCATTTCCACATGGTCGTAGTACGCTTCCGCCACCCGGCCCATCGAGCCGTAGTAATCGAGAAAAGCGTCCCGGAAATCCTCCGGCGAAAAATCGACACACCGCATGCCGCCCTTGCCCGGCAGGAAATGCACCGACACGACCACGTCTTCGAGCTCGTCCGCCCATCGCTCCGCCAGCCGCTCGGAAAACGCCTCGTTCCCGTACAGGAAATCCAGTTCCAGGCCGGCGGTCACCTCGATGCGATCCGCGTACCGGGCCTTCATGTCCTTCACGTAGGCGAAGTATTCCCGCAGCCGCTCTTCCGGCATCGCCAGCTCCGCCATGAGACCGGGGTCGTCGACCCACCGGTCCGGCAGGGGCGCGTGTTCGCTGATGGTATAGCGCGCAAAGCCAAGCTCGACGGCCCGGTCGAGATAGAGCGGCTGCTCCGCCGGATGGCCGTGGCAGCAGAATTTGCTGTGCGTGTGTCCGTCCCATTTGATGAACGGCTGCATCCTTGCGTCTCCTTCCGCCGCGCGCCGGTCGAAAGACACGGATGATTGGCGGTTTTTTGCCAATATCTACATTAATATAAACTCGCCGAACGGGCAATCGGCCCGGTCCATCGTTGCGCAAAAACAAAAAAACCGTTGGCGCTCCCGCCTCCGGTTCGGCCCAAAAATTTTTGCCGATTTTTCGCCTTCGTTCCGTCAATGCACCGCTTCGTCTCCGGTCTTGAACCTTTTCATCATCTCATCAAGAGAATCGCTCTGGCCCTTGAGCTCCATGATCCGCTCGCTGATTTGCAACGAGAAGGACCGGTTCTCCCCGATCTGCTCCAGCACGCGGCGCAGGCGGTCCATCAGGGCCTCCAGTTCGGCGTACTGGCGCTCCCTCGCTTCCTTCATTTCGGCCGCGCTCCGCCGCAGGTGTCCCGCTTCCGCCATGAACCCCTGCGCGTTTCGGTACATCGCCTCCACCGCGCCGGCCGCCTTGCGGATTTCCTCGGACATGCGGACCAGTTCGCCGCTCAAGTATGCGAACGTCTCGCCGAAGCGCGCCGAGCTCCGGCCGCCGTGGGCCACCGCTTCCTCCATCCGCTCCAGCAGCTCCCGGATGTTGCCGGCGGCATGCTTCGTCTGCTCCGCGAGCTTCTTGATTTCCGGGGCGACCACGTCAAAACCCGCGCCGAATTCCCCGGCCCGCGCCGCCTCGATGCCGGCGTTGATCGACAGGAGCCCGACCTGCGTGGAGATGCGGCCGATTTCGGCGATGATCGTCAGGCTCTCATCCGATGAGGCCGCGATGTCCGACATTGCGCCGCCCAGCCGCCGCGCGGCCTCGCCCGCCTCGCCGAGGCGGGCTTCCAGGACGCCGATGCCGGACGCCATGGCGCTCATCTGTTCGTGAACCGCCCGCATCTCCGCGGAGATTTCGTTCATGAGCGCCAGGGCGTTCTCGAACGAGGCGATGGTCCGGCGGTCCGCTTCCAGCTCCGCCTGCATCCGCGGCCGCGCCTCCCGGAAATATTCATAGGTATGCCGCACAGACTCGTCCTGCTGGGCGGAATTGCCGTCCAGCCTGCGGCTGAGTTCCATGACCACCTGCGAACGGGAATGGACCAGCCCGGTCTGCCCCTTCACCTGGCCGACCAGCTGGGCGATCCGGTCCAGCAGATGGTTGAAGGAGCGGTTCAGCTCCTCGGTATCATCGCCCGGTTCGATGTCAAGCTTGCGCGTAAGGTCAATGTGCTCGGCGGCGATCTCGTGCATCGTCCGGACGGTGTCGAGCAGGGACGTCCTTGCGCCGTGCTCGGAGATGTTGAGGCCGATCCTCTCGTCTTCCCGCTTCACGCGGAGGCGGACCGTTTTCCCCAGCAGCCAGTAAATCAGGCAGCCCGTCCCGAACGCCCACAGGAACACGACCAGCGCGCCGAGCGCCTGTACGCCGAGCTGATCCAGGCGCGATCCGGTTGCCAACAAATCGGTCTTGCCGAACAGGGCGACGGCCAGCGTCCCCCACACGCCGCAGACGCCGTGGACCGAGATCGCGCCCACGGCGTCGTCCACCCGGAGCACGGCGTCGATGAAGCGTACCGACACGAAGACGATCAGGCCGCCGATCGTCCCGGCGAAGACGGCGCCGAGCGGCGGGAGCACGTTGCAGCCCGCCGTGACCGACACCAGCCCGCCGAGGACGCCGTTCAGCATGTCTTCCGCCCTGGGCCGCCGCTCGGCGAGCCAGCTGGCCGTCATCGCCGCGAAGCCGCCGGCCGCGCCCCCCGAGCGCCGTGTTCAGCGTGATCAGGGCGATATCCGGGCCCGCGGACAACGTTGAACCCGCGTTGAAGCCAAACCACCCAAGCCACAGCAAAAACGTTCCGAGCGCGGCCAAAATCAGGTTTGACGCCGTAAAGCGGCGAATCGAGCCGTCCTCGCCGTATTTGCCTTCCCGCGGGCCGATTACGATCGCCGCCGCGAGCACGATCCATCCGCCCACGGAATGGACGACTGACGACCCCGCGAAATCCATGAAGCCAAGCCCGGCCCATCCAGCCCTGCTGGTCCGGATGGAGCCCGCCGCCCCAAGCCCAGTGGCCGACCACCGGGTAGACGAACACCGTCACGATCGCCGTGCCGATCAGGTAGGCGATCAGCCGGGCCCGCTCGGCGATGGCGCCGGAAACGATCGTGGCGGCCGTTCCCGCAAAGACGATTTGGAAGAACATGTACGCCCAGTTCCAGGCATTCCCGTCCATCCCGGAATAAAAGAATCCCGTTGTGTCGATCCAGCCGCCCGCGGTCTCGCCGAACATCAGGGGAAAACCGATCGCCGAGAAAAGCAGGATGGCGACCATGATGTCGGCGACGTTTTTCATCGCCACGTTGATGGAATGCTTGGCGCGGGTCATCCCGGCTTCCAGCAGCGTGAACCCCGCCTGCATCACAAACACGAGAACGCCCGCCAGAATGATCCACACAAAATTCAGGGAAAGTTGAATGGAATCCGCGGTGAAATTCATGGGCCCTCCGACCGGTTTCGATAAAATTTGCGCTTTTTCCACTTTATCATGGCATATGAATGCGAAATTGCCACTTTTTATGTCACGTTTTCTTCCAAAAAATAAAAAAATTCCGGCAATTCCGCCGGAGGGTCTCCGGATGGGGCCGGCCCGGCGGCCGCGCCTTACGCCCCGCTTTCGGCTTTGCCCGCCACGGCGCGGCCGACGCAGACGTCAAGATGCGACGGCAACACGCGGAACGCGCACGGCAGCTCGCCGCCCAGTTCGCCGTCCAGGTTGAGCTGCACCCGTGATTCGGATTCCATTTCGATCCGGCTGGTCTGGAAGTGAATGATCCGTTTGCTGTTCACATGTTCGCCCCGCAAGGCCAGCGTCGCCAGGCGCAAAAAATCGGCGAGGTTGCACTTGCGGACGATGAACACGTCGAATTTCCCGTCGTCCACGGCCGCGTTCGGCGCCAGCCGGTCGAACCCGGCGACGATCCGGCTGTTGGCGATCAGAAACATGAGGTAGTCGCCCTCCAGCTCGCCCACGCCTTCTGCGCGCACGCGCATCCGCGTCGGCCGGAGCTGGGGAATCTTTTCCACGCCTTTCACATAATAGGCCAAATAGCCGAGGGTCGTTTTCAGCCGGCTGGGCACCTCGTAGGTCAGATCCGTCAGGTACCCGCCCCCCGCGACATTGATGAAATAGCGGCCGTTCGCCGCGCCGATGTCCACCGGGCGGGTGTGCCGTTCCACGATGATGTCGCAGGCCCGGTCCCAGCGGCGCGGAATGCGCAGGGCCCTGGCGAAATCGTTGCTCGTGCCGTAAGGCAAAATGCCCAGGGTCGGCCGCCGCTCATGCCCCGCCAGGCCGTTGACCACCTCGTTCAGCGTGCCGTCGCCGCCGGCGGCGATGACGAGGTCGAAGCCGCGGCGCACCGCTTCCGACGCGGCCTCCCGGGCGTCGCCCGGACCTTCCGTGGCGTGGGTGGACGTTTCAATGCCGCCTTTTTCCAGGCGCTGCAGAATATAGGGCAAGCGACGCCGGATTTCTTCCCGCCCCGACGTCGGATTGTAGATGAGCCGAGCCCGCACGATGCTCAAGCGGACATCATCCCTCCCGTCCGGCAAATTCCGTCCGTCTCATCCCGGCTGCCCCGACCGTTCCAAGCGCGCCAGCCATTCCGCCGACTGCCGCGCGATCCACTCCGCCAGCTTCGGATGCGGCAGCAGGGCCGTCTCCGCATAGTCGCAAGGCGCGCCACGCAGGCGCTTCGGAACGGCCTCGGCGGTGAAATACCCTTCGCTCAAAAACACCGGAACGGCCAGCACCCTTAAATGCGGTCGGCCGCGCCGCAGCGCTTCCGCCTTCTCCGCCGGGTCGTCCGTCGCCAGGAGCGCCACGTCCGCCGCCGCGTACCCGCCATGTTCCCGGACGCGCTCCGCAAGGCCCGACATTCCGCGCATCCAGGCCCGGCACAATTCCGGCTCCGCGTTGCCGTGGCCGATGAGCAGCACGGCCTCTCCCGCCGGATCGGCCGAAAACGGAGCGATCTTGTCCAAAAGCGCCTCCGCGATCTCCGGATCGTCGTCCATGGGCCGGCCATACGAGAGCCGTGCGCCGACCCGCACCGGCTTAAGATCCGTTCCGCCTTCCGGCTCGTCGCAAGCGCCCAAAGCCCAGCCGATTTCCCGGACATGCATGCTGCCGGACGATATGAAAAACGGAACGGCGAGAAGGTCGGTCACCCCGAGCGCTTCCAGCCGGTCGACGCCATCCTGGATGAGCCGGCCTTCCACCAGCTCCAGATACGCCGCTTCCACGGGAACTTCGGCGCCCGTCCGCTCCCGCAACAAAAAAGCGGCCTCCCGCACAGCCGCTTCGACGCGTTCCACCCAGACCGCTTCCCGCGATCCGTGGCCGATGACGAGAATGCCCGGACGCAAGCGCCGCGCGCCTCCTTCCCGCCGCCAACCGGCGTCTGTCATATCAAGATGCTAGCGAATGGCCGCCGCAAAGTCAATAAGGCGGCCGGGCTCCCGACCGCCGTCGCAATTATCGCAACAGGCCGCGATTCGCTCATCGCGTCCGCATCAGCGAAGCCTCCGGCATCAGATGCGCCCCGATCTTCCGGCACGTCCTGGACAATGCCTCTGCCGTTGGCCCGAAGCTGCCCCGTGAAAATCGCAACAGACATATCGTCCGCAACAGGCGGACGACTTCGATTTCACGAATACATAACGGACATAGGGTCTGTCAGCATGCGGTTCGGCTCCGGGAAACCGTATCCACGGCGCGTCGAACCCGCTTTGGCGGACGGAATGTCCGTTGCATGTTCCGTCCGCAGGAATACTGGATCGTCAACCCGCTGACTAAGGAAGTCACCGTCTATTTCTTCCAGCACGAGGACATCGCAAACCAGGCGACGTTCAGAGCCGGCGAGAAAGCGGCCTCGTTTCTTTTCCCCGGATTGCTGGCCGATGTGGGAAGGTTTTAGATCATGATGCTTCTCCATTCGGCCAGTTTCGCTTCAAACGGCACCGCGTTGGCCGGACTGGTGGAAGGCAATTTTCGAAACGCGAGACCTTTCCGGAGTCCCGTCTTGCCGGGCACCAGCCGCCGAAACAATGCCTCCGCCTTGTTTCCGTTGAAATACACCCGTTCAACAGCCGGATATGCGGCGAAAAAACTAACGAAATCATTGGGCACCGGCTCACGGATTTTATCATCTCCGCTTCCTTCCCGCCAACAACTCTCCAGCACGTCCCAAAGCCCGATCCCCTTGTCCAAAAGGAATGCAAGCCTTTGCGCATAGTCCGCATCCGGCGTCCTGCCGAGCAGGGCATAGACCATTTTCCAGAACTGGTTGCGGGGATTCGCGTAATATTGCCGCTTTTCCAATGAAATCCGGCTCGGCGCCGTGCCCAGGATCAGCACCCTGGTGCGCATATCGACGACAGGATCGAACGACCGGACCAGCACGGCATTAGCCCCCGTTTCCTTTAATGTGAAAAAGTACATTTTTATTCTCTCAAAAATCTCAAGAGCCGTGTACCCGCGCAAAATCGAGTAGAAGGGGGCGGCTAGCCCCCGTCCTCTCACACCACCTGGCATGCGGGTCCGCACCAGGCGGTTCCGAAGAGTTAACGAAATGCCAAGTAACATTCAAGCATGCTGACCAGCCCTTGCGCCTGAAAATATCGGGTGTCAAGGGCGTTGTTCAGGTTGCGGGACATCTCCCATGGCCCCCGGCGTGAGTTCGCCATCATATGGACGAAGTGTTCCGGTACCCCCAGCGCCCGCAGTTCACGGTAGCGCGTCCGCT
>LZRV01000081.1 GCA_002159065.1 Paenibacillaceae bacterium ZCTH02-B3
AGCGGCGGGCAGACGTTCTTCTGGAAAGGGAAATGCTACATGCCAAAGCCCGTCCCCGGTGTTCCGCGCTGGGAAGCGAAGAGCGTCGTCGAAGTGCGTGTCGGCATGGATGGACAAGTGTGGCTGTGGGATCAAGGGCGGGCCTGGCCTTGTGTGGAGACACAGGCCACACAGACCCCGGCGCCAACAACGGCCAAAAAAGAAGCGGCGCCTGCGTCCCCGCGCAAGCCCGCTGCAAACCATCCCTGGAGAAAACCATTCTCCAGCAAGCAGTTACAGCGTAGCACAGCATCCGGCTAGTCTGCAAGAGGACGGCGGCTGTTTAATCAACTATCATCCCTGACATTTTCATAGAACAGTTAACCTGACATTTTCACAGACGCTTGACACGGTGTCTGCATAACGTTTGCGGGATTGACGGCAAATATGATAAGATGATAAAGTATGTGCGGCAAGGATCGGGGAGGTGGACCAGATGGCCCGCAGGTGTTTCATCACGGGGAAAAAGACAAGTTTCGGCAATCACGTTTCCCATGCCAACAACCGGACCCGCCGGACCTGGGGCGCCAACCTGCAGAAGGTGCGCATTCTCGTCAACGGCAAGCCGAAACGGGTTTACGTCAGCGCCCGCGCCCTGAAGTCCGGAAAAGTCACCCGCGTCTGAATCCTGTAAACTTATCGCAAACATGCAAAAGAAACGACCCCTCGCCGGGGTCGTTCCGTTTTTGGTCCGGATGCCCCCGGGACCGGAATGCGGCCGGACTGCGCGCCGACGCGGGCGCTTGGCGCGGAGGGGATCAGTTCCGGAAAAACGTGTTCAGAATCGCCTTGACAAAGCCGCCCAGAAATTTCGGCAATTTGATGGTGTAGAATTTCACGCCCATCCCTCCCCGGTCCGTACGCGGTTCCATTACCATCATATGTATGCGCCCGCATGGATGTCTTAGACCGGTCAAGGGTACTCACGGCGATTCCGCCGCGCGCCGCAGCGCTTCGATGGCGGCCGCCCTGTCGCTTTGGGCGAAAACGGAATTTCCGGCCACCAGGACGTTCGCGCCCGCCCGGACGACCTCCGCGGCCGTGGCCGGATTGATGCCTCCGTCCACTTCCACGTGCGCGTCCAGGCCGCGCCGCGCCAGCATCTCCCGCAGGGCGGCGATCTTGTCCGTCATCGCGGGAATGAACGTCTGGCCGCCAAACCCCGGATTGACCGTCATCACCAGCACCAGATCCACCGCGTCCAGCACGTATTCCACCATGGACAGCGGCGTGTGGGGATTGAGGGCGACACCCGCCCGGATCCCCATGTCGCGGATCATCTGCACGGTCCGGTGAAGATGCGGGCAGGCTTCCGCGTGGACGGTGATGCGGTCGGCGCCCGCGGCCGCCAGATCGTCGAACAGGCGCTCCGGCGTGCGGACCATCAGATGCACGTCGAAGGGCAGCCGGGTGCATTTGCGGACAGCCGCCACCACGGGCGGACCGAAGGTCAGGTTGGGCACGAACTGCCCGTCCATGATGTCGATATGGATCCAGTCCGCCCCGCTCCGCTCGGCGTCCCGGATCTCGTCCCCGAGTCGCGAGAAATCCGCGGACAGGATGGAAGGCGCGATGATCGCCATCAATCAGTACCTCCGTCGACTTTCTTTCCACTCCGCGAGGAATTCCGCGTAATGCCGGTAACGGCTATCCGCCACTTCGCCACGTTCCGCGGCCGCGCGCACGGCGCAATCCGGCTCGGACAGGTGGGTGCAGCCGCGGAACCGGCACTCCGCGGCGAGGGGGCGGAATTCCCGGAAAGCTTCGCCGATGTCGTCCACGCCGAGCTCCCGGAAATCCAGCTGGCTGAATCCCGGCGTATCCGCCACCAGTCCGCCTCCCGGCAAACGGATCAGCTCCACGTGGCGGGTCGTGTGGCGGCCGCGGCCAAGCCGCTCGCTGATTTCCCCCGTCTCCAGCGCCAGGCCGGGCACGAGGGCGTTGAGCAGGGTCGACTTGCCGACGCCGGACTGGCCGGCCAGCACGGCCACCCTGCCGGCAAGCCGCCCGTGCAGCTCGTCCAGCCCATCGCCCTTCAGCGCACTGGTCCGCACGGTCGGATAGCCGATGGAACCGTACAGCCGGCACGCGTGCTCCAGCTGTTCGCGCACGCGTGCGGGTTCGGGCGCCTCGCCGATGGCGTCGATCTTGGTGAACACGATGAGCGCGTCAAGCCGTTTGGCCTCCACGTGCACCAGAAACTTGTCCAGCAGCGTCAGGTTCAGCTCCGGGCGCACCACCGAAAACACAAGCACCGCCAGGTCCGCGTTGGCCACCGGCGGCCGGACCAGTTCGGTCGTCCGGGGCAGCACTTCCCGCACCGTGCCTTCTCCGCCTCCGGACGTCTCGAAGCGGACGCGGTCCCCCACCAGCGGCGACACCCCGCGCAGCTTGAAAACGCCGCGGGCCCGGCAGCGAAGGATCCCGCCGCCGTCCGCGGGCTGGACAAAGTAGTAGCCGCTCAACGCCTTGACGATGATTCCCTCCGGCATGCTTTCGCTGCGCTTTCCCCCTTACGGATTACGGATTCGTGTCCTCTCCCGGTTCCCCGGAAGGCGGCCCGTCCGAAGCCGGTCCCCCCGAACTCTCCGCAGACGGCGAAATCCCCGCCGGCTGGCCGGAGTACGGCACTTCGTAGCTGTCGTAGAACCGGCTGTCCACGTAGATCACGATCTGGCCGCCCCGGTCCGGCGAGAGCACCAGCGGGACCCAAAACGTCGTCTTTGCCGAAATCCGCCTGTTCTCCACTTCCCGGTTATCCCCCATGGCGTCGGACACCAGGATGCGGACGACGCTGGGCGTTCCTTCCTCGGCGGGCGATACGGTGACGGGGTAGTCGGTCTGCACCGTGTTTTCCGGGAAGCCGCCGCTCACCCAGATCTGCACTTCGGTGCCCACCGCCACCTTCTCGCCGGCTTCCGCCGGGAACTGCTTGAAGACGATGCCTTTCGGACCAAAGCTCGGTTCGACGAAAATGTTTTGCTCGGGCAATACGAGTCCGGCTTGTTCGATTTTCTTGCGGGCTTCTTCCAGCGTGCTTCCGACCAGGGAAGGCATGGCGACTTCTTCCGGACCCAGGCTCACGTAAAGCGCGACCGTGTCTTTCTTCGGCTGGAACGTCTCCCTGGCGGCGGGCCTGGACTCCACGACCGTGCCCGGTTCGCTGCTCGCGTGGCGCTCCGTCAGCACCAGGCGGTCTTCCGTCACCCCGAGGGAAGCGAGAACTTCCTTCGCCTCCTCCACCGTCATTCCCTGCAAATCCGGCATGACCACCGGCTCGGGTCCCGAACTGACCGTGAGGCGGATGAGGGAACCTTCCTTGACGGCAATGCCCCGTTTGCTTTGGTCGATCACGATGCCTTCTTCAAATTCGTCGCTCGGCCTTTCGTCCACCTGTTCGTCGACCTGCAGCCCCGCTTCCGTCAGGATGGCGCGGGCCTCATCGAGAGGCTTGCCGATGACGTCGGGAACCTGGATGTCACGCGGCGTGAGCTGCTGCCTTAGCTCCATCACGCCCCATACGAGGGCGCCGATCATCGCCAGCGCGATGACCGTCAGCGCCGCCGGCACGATCCAGCGCCCGCGGCGCCGTTCTTCGTACTCTTCCTCTTCGGCGAAATCCTCCTCCGGATTTGCCGCGGGCGGGACGCTTCTGCCGTTCCGGCCGCCCGGGCCGTTTCGCCCGTTCCGCCCGCCCGGGCCGTCCCCGCCGTATGCCGGCTCTTCCGGTTCACTCCAACCGCTCCGGGAAGGACGCGCGGGGACATATGCCTCGCGGCCGGCGCCGACCGCCGCCATGGCGGGCCGGATGGCCGGCATGACGCGGGTCGTTTCCGCTTCCTCGTCCACGAATTCCAACGGTGCCTCATGCAGGCGGTCGGGCCTGAGACACGTTTCCAGATCCTCGCGCATTTCGCGCGCCGACTGGTACCGCTCGCGGGGATCCTTGCGCATCGCGCGGACGATGATGTTTTCCAGGCTCTGCGGAATGAGCGGATTGACCCGGCGCGGCGCTTCAAACGGCTCCTGCAAATGCTTGAGGGCCACGCTGATGGGGCTTTCGCCGAGAAAAGGGAGCCGCCCGGTGACCATTTGGTAGAGCACGATGCCGAGGGAATAGATGTCCGATTTTTCCCCCGTGGCGACGCCCTTGGCGTGTTCGGGCGAAAAATAGTGCACCGACCCGACCACCGACCCCGTCTGGGTGATCGTCGCCGCCGTCACCGCCCGGGCGATGCCGAAATCGGTGACCTTGACGCGGCCGTTTTTGCCGATCAGGATGTTGTGCGGCTTGATGTCCCGATGGATGATCTGGTTCTGGTGGGCGTGTTCCAGCGCCTCGCAGATCTGCACGGCGATATGCACGGCCTCTTCCGGCTGGAACGGCGCGCGTTCCCGGATCAGATCGTTCAGGGTGCGGCCTTCCACGTACTCCATCACGATGTAGTGGTCGTCGCCGTCTTGCCCGACGTCGTAGATGCCGACGATGTTGGGATGGGACAGCGACGCGGCGGAACGCGCTTCCCGCCGGAAGCGCCGCACGAATTCCTCGTCGTGCGCGAACTGGGGCCGCAGGACTTTGAGGGCGACAAAACGGTCCAAAAGCAAATCGCGCGCCTTGTAAACCAGAGCCATGCCTCCGCCGCCCACGCGCTCGATCACTTCGTAACGTCCGCCAAGCGTGCGACCGATCATGCCGGCATCCCCTCCGCGCCGCCGTTCGAGCCGCTGCCGGCGTCGCCGTTCGCGCCGCCATCCGGACCGCTGCCGGCGTTGCCGTTCGCGCCGCCGTCCGGACCGCTGCCGGCGCTGCCGTTCGCGCTGCCGCCCGCGCCGCCGGACGCTTCATCCGGTTCGTAGCCGACCAGGGCGACGGTGACGTTATCCTCTCCTCCGGCCGCGAGGGCCAGTTCCACCAGGCGTTCGGCTTTCTGCTCCAGATCAAGGCTGGGATCGGTCATGGTGGACAAGAGCGCTTCGTCGTCCACCATCCCGCTCAAGCCGTCGCTGCAAAGCAAGAGCTGGTCGCCCGGCATCCAGTCGATCCGGCGGATGTCGATGGCCACGTCG
This sequence comes from Paenibacillaceae bacterium ZCTH02-B3, assembly GCA_002159065.1. Lineage (GTDB taxonomy): Bacteria > Bacillota > Bacilli > Paenibacillales > Paenibacillaceae > ZCTH02-B3. The sequence continues at coordinate 5,110 of LZRV01000081.1, forward strand.
CGTTCGGTGCCAAGCGCCCGGGTGAGCACGTTGCGGCGGGGGTGGTGCTGGGCTTCTTCCGGCGTCAATTGTCCCATTTTCGCGAGTTCGTTCACCAGTGTGTGGTCGTCCGTGATGAGCGACAGCTGTCCGTCCCGGATGCGGTAGGCGCGGCTGTCGCCGATATGGCCGATGAGGCCTTCCTTCTCGTTCAGCAGGGCCACCACGACGGTGGTTCCCATGTTGCGGTAACGCTTGTTGAGGGAGGCGGTGTTGAATACCACCTCGTTGGCCTTGCGGATCATATCCCGCATCCGCTCTTCACTTTCCTTGGCCGACAAATCTTCCTTCCATTCGCGAAGGGATTGCACCAGGCTTTCCACCGCCAGCCCGCTGGCGATCTCGCCCGCCAGATGGCCCCCCATGCCGTCCGCGACGATGGCGGCGGAGAGCCCTCCTTGCAGCTGTCCCACCCAGCCGTAGTCCTCGTTAACGGACCGGACGCGGCCGACATGGCTGCGCAGCGCGCTTTTCACTTCGCCCACCTCGCATTTCCCTCCAGATACTGGGCCCTGAGCTGTCCGCAGGCCGCCGCGATGTCGTGTCCCTGTTCCCTGCGGATCGTCGCATTTACCCCGTTTCTCCGCAAAATGCGCTGGAACCGGAAAATGTCGTCGCGGGGCGTCCGCACGTAGTTTCGTTCCGGCACGTAATTGACCGGAATGAGATTGACGTGGCACAGCATGCCCCTCAGCACGGAGGCCAGCTCTTCCGCGTGCTCCGGCCGGTCGTTGACGCCTCCGATGAGGGCGTATTCGAACGTGATCCGGCGCCCCGTCCGGGAAATGTAGTAGCGGCACGCTTCCATGAGATCCCGGAAGGGATAGCGGTTGACGGGCATCAGTCTGGAGCGGAGTTCGTCGTTTGGCGCGTGAAGGGAAACGGCCAGCGTGAATTGGGTGTTTTCGTCAGCAAAACGGTAAATGTTGGGCACAATGCCGCTGGTGGACACGGTGATGTGCCGCTGGCCGACGGCCAGTCCCTTTGGATGCGACATCAGGCGCATGAAGGTCATGGTAGCATCGTAATTTTCAAAGGGTTCACCCGAACCCATGACGACGATGCTGGACACCCTGGCGTCTTCCCCGTCCAGCAGCCGCTGCGCGCACACGGCCTGGGCGGCGATCTCGCCGGCCGTGAGGTTGCGCTTGAGGCCGCCGATGGTGGAAGCGCAAAACGTGCAGCCGATGCGGCAGCCGACCTGCGTGGTGACGCAGACGCTGTTGCCGTAACGATGCCGCATCAGCACGGTTTCGATGGCGTGGCGGTCATGCAGGGCGAACAAAAACTTGACCGTGCCGTCCTTCGACTGAAGGCGCGTGATCTCCTCCAGCGCCGCGATCCGGAAGTTGTCCGCCAGCTTCCTCCGCAGGCCGAGGGGCAGATTCGTCATGGCGCCGAAAGAATCCGCCCTTTTCACGTACAGCCAATGAAAGATTTGTTCGCCGCGAAACCGGGGTTCTCCTTGCGCTTCCACCCAATCTTCCAACTGTTCGAGGGTCAGATCGTAGATAAGGGGAAGCTCCCGCTGCATATGCGTTCCCTCCGTTGCGGCCGCCTGGGAGGCGCCGCCGGAATCCGGGCGTCCGTTCGTTTCATTTTATCACAATCGGCCTTCGCGGCGAAAGCGCGCGATGAAAAAGCCGTCGCTGCCAAAATGGTGCGGGAGCAGCTGGACCATGCCGGGAAACGGGTCCGCCGCGAGGCCGGCTTTCCGAAGGGGACCCAGCACGCTTTCAGGCCAGGCGGGATCAAGGGAAAAAGCGGGATGCCGGTTCAGGAAACGGCGCACGTTGTCCTCGTTTTCTTCGCGGGCAATGGTGCAGGTGCTGTAGACCAGGACCCCGCCCGGTTTCACCAGCGCCTGCACGCGGTCCAGCAGGCTGGCCTGGAGTTCGGCGAGGGCCGCGATGTCGCGCTCCGATTTGTTCCATTTGATTTCCGGCTTGCGGCGGATGACGCCCAATCCGGAGCAGGGCGCATCCAGAAGAACCGCGTCCGCGGTTTCCGCTCCGAGCCGTTCGGGAAGATCGGCGGCATCGCCCGTCATCACCCGGATGCAGGAAAGCCCCAGGCGTTCGGCGTGACGGCGGATGAGTTCCGCCTTGCGCGGATGCGCGTCGTTGGCGATGACGTGACCGCAGTCTTCCATCAGCTCCGCCAGATGGGTCGCCTTGCCGCCCGGCGCCGCGCAGCAGTCCACCGCCACCGAACCGGGACGCGGATCGGCCACGGCTGCGACCAGCATGGAGCTTTCGTCCTGGACGGTGATCAATCCTGCGGAGAACCAGGGCGTCGCCGCCAGATTGCCGCCCCGCGCCGCCGTCACGCCCGCCTCGCTGAGGAGGGAAGGCCGGGCGTCCAGACCGGCTTCCCGCATGTCTTCAAGCAATCGGTCGCGCGTTGCGCGCAGGGGATTGACCCGCGCCGACTGGCGCGGCGGCTCGTTGTTCGCGCGGCAGACGGCCTCCGCAGTATCGGCGCCGTATGCGGCGATCCAGCGCTCCACCAGCCAGAGGGGATGGCTGTGTTCCAGCGCGATGCGCTCGGCGTCGGAAAGGCCTTCCGGCAGGGGAGGAGCCACCCCGTCCCGCAGCAGGCCGCGCAGCACGGCGTTGACGAGGCCGGCGACGCCGGGATGGCAGTGCTTCCTGGCCAGGCGGACCGCCTCGTTCACCGCGGCGTAGGGCGGGACGCGGTTCAGCCAGCGCAGCTGGTAGTAACTCAGGCGCAGCAGGGCGCGCACCCCGGGCTCGATGCGGTCCGGCCAGCCTCTCACCCTTCCGGCCAGCACCCAGTCGATGGTGTTCAGCCGCTGGATCGTGCCGTATACGATTTCCGTGGCGAGGGCCGCGTCTTCCCTGGACAGTCCCGCCCGTTCCAGGGCATGTCCAAGCTCGAGGCCGCTGAAGGCGCCTTCTTCGACACGCATCAGCACGCGCCACGCCACCTCACGGGGCCCTTCCGGCCCGGCTCGGCCAGGCCCGTCTTTGCCGCGCTTTCCTTTACGGCTTTGGTCCATTCCCCCGCCTCCTTTTTCGCGTTTCATCGGTTTGTCGTTCCGCGCCCCTTTCTTGCGGCTTGGCGGACGCCGGTGCCGGTGGACACTTTGCGCGAAAACCGGTCGATGGACGCCCCGTCTTCGAGAGCAAACCCGAACAACGACAAAAATGCCATTATTTTCGCCTGAAAACGGGCTTTTCGGGGAAACAAAGACAGTCGTGCCATTAAATTGGTAAATTTTGTGCGATTTCCGAAAATGGACCTGAAAATAATGGCACAACTGTCGCTGTTTCGCCGGAACAGCCATGAAAACGGAAAAAGAATGGCACTTTTGTCGTTGTGGTTCCCCCGGCGGCCGAATCGGCGGTTAACATGAGCGGAGTCCGACCGGCGGATCCGATCGGGAACTCCGCCAAACACGACGCCTTCATGCAAAAAGCGCGGCCTACTCCAGCATATCGCCGGGAGCAAGCCGCGCGCCCCGGGCAAAATCGGAAGCGTCCATCGCTTTTTTGCCGGCGGGCTGCACCTTGGCCAACACGAGACTTCCGTCGCCGGTGCGCACCCGGATGCCTTCACGTCCCGCCTCCAACACCGCTCCGGGCGGCAGCTGCCGCCATTCGGCGGGAAGATCGGCGTCCGATTCCCGCGGCGGAAGGCAGGCCCAAACCTTCAGAGGCTGTCCGCGCCAAAGCGCGTACGCACCGACCATCGGCGACAGCGCGCGCACCTGGTTGTAGATTTGCCGGGATGCGCGCGTCCAGTCGATTCGCTCGTCCTCGCGGGTCAGATTGGGCGCGTAGGTGGCCAGCCGCCCGTCCTGCGGCGTGCGCGGCGCCGTCCCCGCGAGCAGCGCCGGAAGCCACCGGCGGAGCAGTTCGGCTCCGGCCTTGCCCAGCTTCTCGAACAGATCTCCCGCCGTGTCGGTTTCCCCGATGGGCACCTCCGCGCGGTCGATCATGTCGCCGGTGTCAAGCGTTTCGTCCATGTACATCAGCGTCACGCCGGTCACCGTTTCCCCGTTCATGATCGCCCGCTGGACCGGAGCGCCGCCGCGGTAGCGGGGCAGAAGGGAGCCGTGGACGTTGACGCATCCCCTCGGCGGCAAATCCAGCACCGCCCGGGGAAGAATTTGCCCGTAGGCGGCGGTGACGATGAGATCGGGCTTTAGCGCCGTAAGTTCCGCCACCGCTTCGGGGTTTCGCAGCCTTTCCGGCTGGAGGACGGTGAGCCCCCGTTCCTGCGCGAACACCTTGACCGGCGGAGGCACGGGTTCGCGTTTGCGCCCCTGCGGACGGTCGGGCTGGGTGACCACCGCGGCCACGTCCGCGCCTTCCTCCAGCAGGACGGCCAGCGAAGGCACGGCAAAGGCCGGAGTGCCCATGAAGATGACGCGCTTCGTCACTCGCCCTCGCCGTCCTCCGCCGGCTCCGGCGGCCGTTCATAAACCGATTCGGCGATGTCGATAAACAGCACCCCGTTGAGATGATCCAGTTCGTGTTGGAATGCCCTGGCGAGCAGATCGACGCCTTCGTACTCCACCGGGTTGCCGTAGCGGTCCTGGCCGCGGATGACGACGCGCCTGGCCCGCCGGACATCGCCCTGCAGACCCGGGATGCTGAGGCATCCTTCGGGACCGAACTGTTCGCCTTCCTTCAGCACGATTTCCGGATTCACCAGTTCGATGAGCCCGCTGCCGTCCGCATCCACGACGAAGGCCCGCTTCAGGATGCCGATTTGCGGCGCGGCCAGCCCGACGCCCCTGGCGTCGTACATCGTGTCCGCCAGATCGTCGAGCAGCTTGTGCAGATTGGCGTTGAATTTGGTCACTTCCTTCGCCCGTTCCCGCAAGACCGGATCGGGATGCTGGACGATCATGCGAATCGCCATGGGTTCATCATCCTCTGTTTCCAAGTCACATCATCATTTGCGGATCGACATCCACCGACACCTGAAGCGCGCCGCGGCGCACGGCGGCGGCCAGGGGCTCCAGGGCGGCGGACACGAGGCTCTCCGCATCGACGTCACCCCGATATTTTACCACACATTGGATGCGGTATCGATCCTTCAGGCGCGCCACCGGCGCGGCCGAGGGGCCGAGCACGTCCAGGGCGGGGGAGCCGGAAGGGTCGAATCGGTCGGACAGCCCCATCGCCGCCGCCCGGCCGCGCAAACAGCCCGCAAACGTTTCGCCGGCTTCCTGCGCCACCTCCCGTTTCTCGTGGGAAAACACGACAGAGACGAGCCGCCCGTAAGGCGGATAGCCGAGAAGACGCCGATGGCGGAGCTCTTCCTCGGCGAAACCCTCGTAATCGTGGCGCCCCGCGCACACCACCGACACGTGGCCGGGATCGTAGGTCTGAATGATGACTTCGCCCGGCAATTCGTGGCGGCCGGCGCGTCCGGCCACCTGGGTGAGGAGCTGGAACGTCCGCTCCCAGCTGCGGAAATCGGGCAGGCGCAGCGTGGCGTCGGCGGCCAGCACGCCCACCAGGGTCACGTGCGGAAAATCGAGCCCTTTGGCCACCATCTGCGTGCCGAGGAGCACGTCCGCCTTCCGCTCGCGGAAGAGGGTCAGCCATTTTTCGTGGGAGCCCTTTTCCGTGGTGGTGTCCAGGTCCATGCGGATGACGCGGACGCCGGGAAAGGCCGCCGCCAGATATTCTTCCACCTTCTGCGTGCCCGTTCCGAAATAGCGGATGTGGGAGCTGCCGCATGCCGGACAGAACGGCTTCTCCGCCTCGGCGTAACCGCAGTAGTGACAGCGCAGGTTTCCGGACCCGCGGTGATAGACGAGGGAAATGTCGCAATGGGGGCATGCCGCCGTATAACCGCAGGAGCGGCACATGACAAACGTCGCATACCCCCGCCGGTTGAGAAGCAGCACGGTCTGTTCTCCCCGGGCGAGCCGCTCCCGCAGCGCTTCGGCCAAGGCGCGGCTGAACATGGCGCGGTTGCCCCGCCGGAGTTCCTCGCGCATGTCGACGATCCGCACGGCAGGCAGCGGCCGGTCCCCGATCCGCTCGGCGAGCCGAAGGTAGCGGGGCCGGACGGCGGGTGAACCGGACGGCGCGAGGGCGCCGGCGGGCTCCGCGAGGCCCGTCGCCGCCGCGTATGTCTCCAGGGACGGCGTGGCGGAACCGAGCAGCGCCACCGCGCCGCTTCTCCTCGCCCGTTCGATGGCGACATCCCGCGCATGGTATTTGGGATTGTCCTCCTGCTTGTAGGACGTTTCATGTTCTTCGTCGACGACGATGAGGCCAAGCCGCCGGAACGGGGCGAATACGGCGGAACGGGCGCCCAGCGCCACCCTGGCCCGGCCCTCGCGGATCTTGCGCCACTCGTCGTACCGCTCCCCGTCCGACAGACGGCTGTGCAGCACCGCCACGTCGTCGCCAAAGCGGCTTTTGAACCGCTCCGCCATCTGCGGGGTGAGGGCGATCTCCGGCACCAGCACGATCGCTTCCAGCCCGCGCTCCAGACACCTCTGGATCGCCTGCAGATACAGCTCCGTCTTGCCGCTGCCGGTCACCCCGTGCAGCAAAAAAACGCCTCCTTCGCCGCGTTCGATGGCCGCGGCCAGCGGCGCGAAGACGCTTTGCTGGGCCGGCGTGAGCGGCAGGGCCGTCGTGGGGCGAAACCGGCGGCCGGCGTAAGGGTCCCGATCCACCGGAACGTCGCGGATTTCCAGCCATCCTTGCGCGGCAAGGGCCCGCACGACGGATGGCGACACGCCGGCCGCCTCCGCCAGTTCCTTGAGCGGCACCGATCCGCGTCCGGTCCGCGCCAGTAGCCAGCGCACCGCCTCCCGCTGCTTCGCGGCGCGGGCGGGCAGGCGTTCCAGGGCTTCCCGCAGGCGCGTCTCCTCCGGCGGAAACACGGTGGACACCGTGCGCAGACGCGCCCGATCCTCCACCCGCTGCGTCTCCACAAGACGTCCGCTGCGCAGGGCGCGCCGCACGAAATCCGCTTCCTCCGGAAATTCCCGCAGAAGCTGCGACAGACGCATGGTTCCGCGCCGCTCCAGCGCGCCGATGAGCGCGCCGTGGGACGCGCGTTCCCCCTCGTCCCAGGACACCCCGTCGGCCAGGGACACGTATTTCTCCGTCCGGCCTTTCAGGACCGCCGGCAGCATCGCCTGGAGCGCCACCGACAGCGGGCACAGCCAGCGGCGGCTCATCCACGCGCCGAGCTCCACAAGTTCCGGCGTGAGCGGCGGCGTGGCGTCCAGCACCTCCGCCACCGGCTTCAGGCGTTCCTCATCGACTTCCGCCCGCTCCGCCAGGGCGACGACGATGCCCTGCAGCGTGCGGCCGCCGAAAGGAACGGCGACGCGGCTGCCCACCTCGATCCACGGCTTGAGGCGCTCCGGCATCCGATAATCGAACGGCCGGTCCGTCTCGCGGCTGGGCACGTCGACGACCACGCGGGCGACGTTCATGCGTCCCCGTCCCCTCGCATCGCCGCGGCGCGGCCGGCCGCCAGCCGCCAGATCCGCTCGGCGACCGCCCGCTTGCTCATCATCGGCAGCGCCTCCACCAGCCCGCGGGCGTCATAGATGCTGACGATGTTCGTGTCGGCGCCGAAGCCGGCGCCCGCCGCCGACACGTCGTTGGCCACGATCAGGTCGCATTTCTTGCGCCGGATCTTCTCCATCGCGTGCCGCTCCAGATCGCCGGTCTCGGCGGCAAAGCCGATGACGTAGGGCGCGGGTTCGCCCGCCGCCCGGCGGGAAGCCGTCCATTCGCCCACCGCCTGCAGGATGTCGGGATTGCGCACCAGTTCCAGCGTCAGGCGTTCGGCGTCCTTTTTCATCTTGCTCCGGGCCCGTGCCGCCGGCCTGTAATCCGCCACGGCGGCGGCCTTGGCCACGAAATCGGCGTACGGCAGCCGTTCCATGACCGCCTCATGCATTTCCTCGGCCGATTCGGCGCGAATCACCGTCACGCCCGCGGGCGGCTTCCCTTCCGTGCGGCCGCAGACCAGGGTGACCTCCGCGCCCATGAAGCGCGCCGCCTCAGCCAGGGCGAATCCCATCTTGCCCGACGAATCGTTGGTGAGGTAGCGTACCGGATCGATGCGTTCCACCGTTCCGCCGGCGGTCACCAGCACGCGCCGTCCGGCCAGCGGCCGGTCGCCGGCGAGCATCCGCACCACGGCTTCCGCAATATCATCCGGTTCCGCAAGCCGCCCCTTCCCGACATAGCCGCACGCCAGCTGGCCGGTGCCGGGTTCGACGAACGCCACGCCACGCTCCGCGAGAATTTCCATATTGCGGACCACGGCGGGATGTTCCAGCATATGCACGTTCATGGCCGGCGCGACGAGCACCGGCGCGGTGGTGGCCAGCAGCGTCGTGGTCAGCATGTCGTCGGCGATCCCCGCGGCATATTTTCCGATCAGGTTCGCCGTCGCCGGCGCCACCACCACCAGGTCGGCCCAGTCCGCCCAGGCGATGTGGCGGATGGACGAGGCGTCCGGCTCGTCAAACACGTCCGTCACCACGGGCTGGTGCGACAGCGTTTGCATGGTAAGGGGAGTAATGAATTTGGTCGCCCCTTCCGTCATGATCACGCGCACTTCGGCGCCCAGCGCGACAAGGCGGCTGCACAGGACAGCCGCCTTATAGGCGGCGATGCCGCCCGTGACGCCGAGAACGATCTTTTTGCCCGCCAGCGGTTGGTCCAACCGTTCCACCTCCGCACGCGCCTTTCCGGCAAGAAAAAAAACAACCGCAAAGGATGCGGTCCGATCCGGCCGGCGGCCGGTCCGTTCATTTGCCCGTGCCCGGCATCTGGATTTCCACCAGGCCGTGGTAGATTTCTTCCAGCGCCACGCCGACCACTTTGTTCGATTTCGGCTCCTTGAGTTCGGTGGGCGCTCCGTCCCGCAGGGCGCGCGCCCGCTTGGACGCGGCGGCGACCAGGGTGTATTTGCTGTCCACTTTTTTCATCAGCTCGTCAATGGAAGGATACAGCATGCTTACCTCACCTCTCGGAAATGGGACCGGCGCTCGTCATGCGCTCGAACTCCCGGAAATAGCCTGGCGGAACCCGCTCGCTCCGGCAGTGCTCCGCCGTGATGATCGCCTGAATGCGCGCGCAGCACGCCTCGATGTCGTCGTTGACCACGGCGTACTGGTAATCCCGCACGCGGGCGACTTCTTCCGCGGCCTTGCGCAGGCGGTGCGCGATGATCTCGGGCGGTTCGGTGCCCCGCCCCGCGATCCGCTGCTTCAACGCTTCAAAGGAAGGAGGGAGCAGAAACACAAAAACGCCCCGCGGAAACTTCTCCTTCACCTGCCGGGCGCCCGCGACGTCGATTTCCAGGATGATGTCCTTGCCCTCCGCCAGCGTGCGCTCCACGAAATCCCGCGGTGTTCCGTAATAGTTGCCCACATATTCGGTATATTCCAGCAGCGCGTCGCTGCGGATCATCTCCAGGAACTCTTCCCGGGTGCGAAAAAAATAATCGGTGCCTTCCCGCTCTCCTTCCCGCGGCGCGCGGGTCGTCGCCGACACGGAATAGACCAGCTCCGGCATCCGGCTGCGGAGCGCCTTGCATACCGTTCCCTTGCCGACGCCGGACGGTCCCGAGAGCACGATCAGCAAACCGCCGTCTTTGGGTTCCATCGCATCATTCCACATTTTCTTCTTCTTTTTCCTCTTTGGCGGACAACCGATGCGCGACGGTTTCCGGCTGCACGGCGGACAGGATGACGTGGTCGCTGTCGGTGATGATGACCGCGCGCGTACGGCGCCCGTACGTCGCGTCGATCAGCATGTGCCGGTCCCGCGCTTCCTGGATGATGCGTTTGATCGGAGCCGATTCCGGACTGACAATGGAGATGATCCGGTTCGCGGAAACGATGTTCCCAAAACCGATGTTGATCAGCTTGATTGACATGAAAAAAGGTCCCTCCGGTCTCTCACGCAAGCAACGCCCAAGGGTCGGACCAGACCCTCCCACTGTTGCCGGAAGCAGTCCCACGCATGCATCGGCCGCAGGTCTTTCCGGTCGCGGGCCTGTCCGTGCACACCGCCCGCCGATCACCGGGGCCATCGCTTGAGGTTGCAGGATTTTCCTTTCTCGCGTCCCGCCTGTTTATTGCTTTATTTTACTTGAAAACGGGGGGCGGGACAAGAGGGCGCAGTCACTCAGCTAAAATGTTACCGAACAGGTTTCGGATCACTCAAATCGAAATGTTACCGAAGGGATGTGTCTTGAAATTGAGCCTGAAAACACGCCGTGAAGTGTTCCGAAACCTGGCGGAA
>LZRV01000082.1 GCA_002159065.1 Paenibacillaceae bacterium ZCTH02-B3
AGGCTACGTAGCCGTCATGATGGAGGGACTTAGGCGCAAAGGCGTACCGCTTGCGCTCTACAGCGACCAACACTCCATCTTTCACCCGCCCAAGGGCAAGCCAACCCTCGAGCAGGAACTGGCCGGTCAGCCGCAGGCGCTTTCCACCTTCGGACAGGCCATCGCCGATCTGGGGATCACCCATATCGAGGCGCTGTCCCCCCAGGCCAAAGGACGGATCGAACGGCTCTGGCAAACCATGCAGGACCGTCTGGTGGTCGAACTTCGGCTGCGCAACGTCTGCACGATGGAGGAAGCCAACCGGGTCCTGCCGGAGTTGATCGAAAAGCACAACCGCCTGTTTGCCGTCGAGCCGCAAGAAGCGGAACCGGCCTACCGACCGCTGCCCGAAACCCCTTTGGAGCACATTTTTACCCGACGGGAACACCGGAGAATCAGCGGCGGGCAGACCTTCTCCTGGAAAGGAAAATGCTACATGCCAAAGCCCGGCCCCGGTGTACCGCGTTGGGAAGCGAAGACCGTCGTCGAAGTGCGTGTCGGCATGGATGGGCAAGTGTGGCTATGGGATCAGGGACGCGCCTGGCCTTGTGTGGAGACGCAGGCCGCTGAGGTCCCTTCGACAGCTCCGGCCAAAAAAGAAGCGGCACCTACGCCCCCGCGCAAGCCCGCTGAAAACCATCCCTGGAGAAAATCATTCTCCAGCAAGCAGTTACAGCGTAGCACAGCATCCGGCTAGTCTGCAAGAGGACGGGGGCTGTTTAATCAGCTATCATCCCTGACATTTTCATAGAACAGTTAACCTGACATTTTCACAGACGCTTGACACATTTACAAAATCGTCCCGCCGGCTTTCCTCCCGGATCAATCCCGGGCCGGCCGGAAATCCGCAGGCCCGGGGAGTTTCGTCTTTACAGGCGGCCATTCGTCTGCTATTATTTGATATGTTGATATATCAACATATCAGAAAGGAGAATCCGGGAAGGCGGTGAAACTGGACCCCGCAAATTTTATTCCCCTGTATGTGCAAATTATTAACCACATCACGGAAAAGATCGAATCGGGGGAATACAAGGAAGGCCAAAAGATCCCTTCGGAGGCGGAACTGGCCAGAGAATTCAAGGTCAGCCGGATCACGGTGACGAACGCCATCCAGCGCATGGTTCAGGAAGGCACGCTGTACCGCCAGCAGGGGAAGGGAACTTTTGTCGCCCGAAAGAAACCCGTCGAGCATCGTCTGACTTCCCTGCTCAGCTTCACGGAAGACATGGTCAGCCGCGGATACCGGGTTTCCACCCGGCTGATCGCCTTCGAGCGGATGCCCGCTCCGGAGAAGGTGCGGCAGGCGCTCGAGCTTTCGAAAGAAGCCCCGGTCTGGCGAATCAAGCGGGTTCGCTATGCGGACGACGAGCCGATGGCGATCCAGACCGCGTATTTGCCGGAATCGCTGTTTCCGGAACTGGACGAAAAGGGGCTGGGCAACAACTCGCTGTACAAGCTGCTGAAGGAAACGTACCACATCCAGGTGACGGAAGCGGTCGAACAGTACCGCGTCATCGTGCTGCGAAAGGAAGAAGACGCGCGGCTCCTGAACGTGGCGACCGAATTTCCGGCGCTGTTCAGCGTGCGGGTCTCCTCCTGCAGCACCGGCGAAAAATTCGAGTATACCGAATCGATCCTGAGAGGGGACCGATACGTGCTGACGGTCAAACTGACGCCGCGGTGACGCCGGTCCTTCCCAACCACAGGAGGCATCAACGTGTCAGCCAACGTCTATTTCCAGGAAGTTTCCCGATTGCTTGAACGGCTGCAAAGCCAGCAGGACGCGCTGCGCAAGGCGGCGGAAAAGTGCGCCGAAGCGATCAAAGGCGGCAACTGGGTGCGCATGTTCGGCAGCGGCCATTCGGTCCTGCCGATCATGGACTGTTTTCCGCGATACGGCGGTTTTGTCGGCTGGTATCCAATCATGGATCCCAGGCTGATGTGGACCACGGTCAGCGGATTCGGAGGCGCCGAGGAACTGTTGTGGCTGGAACGGCAGGAAGGTTACGCGGAGGTGTTCCTCCGGCACAACCGCTGGAATCCGCAGGATGTCTGCATCGTCGTCTCCCACGGCGGGCAGAACGCCGCTCCGGTGGAAGTGGCGCTGGCCGCCAAACGGGACGGGCTGTATGTCATCGCCTTGACCAGCGGAGACAACCACGCCAACCGTCCGGCCACCCATTCCTCCGGGAAAAAAATCGGCGATATCGCGGACCTCATCATCGACAACTGCGTTTCCTCCGAAGACGCGGTCGTTCCGATCGAGGGGGTGACGGGAAAAGTCAGCGGAACATCGACGGTATCCGCCATCATTCTGTTGCAGGCGCTCGTTGCGGAGACGGCCGCCCTGTTGTCGAAGCAGGGATATTATGTGAAGCCCTTCGCCTCGCCCAATGCCGACGGCGTGCCCAAGACCCGCAACGAGGAAGTCTACGTGGAATTCCGCGAACGGCTCCACAGGACCAATTTCAAGGCTGCCAACTGAACGAAAAAGGGGGAAATTCCTTTGAAAAAGCTCGCTTTGTTTGTCCTGGCCGCCTGTCTCCTGATCGCCGGCTGCTCCGGCGGCAAATCCGGCGGCAACGGCGACGGCGGCGCCTCTTCTCCCGGCGCTTCGTCCGGCACCGGCTCCGGCGAGCCCGTCACCTTGCGCATTCTGACCCACTGGGACGCCGCCAACACCGACGCTTTCCTGCAAAAAGTCGCCGCCTACAAAGACGCCAACCCGAATGTCACCATCCAGGTGGAAACCGTCCCGTTCGGGGATCTGCTGAAGCGGATCACGGCTTCCAATCTTTCGGGCGGCGGCGCGGACATCTATCATATTTACAACGCCTGGCTTCCCGAGCTGTCAGGCAGCAAGTCGATCGTCCCCGCGCCCGACGCCTACAAATCCGACATTGTCTCCGCATACGGGGAAAACATCGTTAGTTCGGTGTCCTACAACGGCCAGATCTACGGGTATCCCACCGAATTGACCGGTTACGCGCTCAACTACAACAAACGCCTGTTTGAGGAAGCGGGCATCTCCGCCCCGCCCGGCAACTGGGACGAGCTGCTCGACTACGCGCAGCGGCTTACCAAGAAAGAAAACGGCCAGACCGTCCAGCAAGGCTTCGGCGTGATCATCGGGTGGGATTCCGGCGTCGTCCATCCCTGGCTCACGCTTCTGCAATCCAACGGCGGACGGTTCCTGTCCGAAGACCTGAGCACGACGGAACTGGACACCCCGCAGGCGCTCGAAGCGCTCGAACTGTACCGGAAGCTGGTCGAATCCGGCGCCACCAATCCGGAAATGGGCCTGTCCAACGCCAGCACCACCGGCCCGTACATGAACAACTTCGAATTGGGCAAGACGGCCATGATCATCATGGCCAACTGGTGGAAAGGCAGCCTCCAGGCCACCATGGGCGACCGTTTCCAAGACGTGGCCACGGCTCCCATCCCGGTCGGGCCCTCGGGATCCAAACCGGTGTCGCTGTTCTATTCCTGGCTGTACGCGATCAGCGCCTTCAGCAAACAGCAGGAGGAAGCCTGGAAATTCCTGCAATGGCTCAACTCGCCGCAAGGGGAAGGACAATCTTCCATCCAGGGCGACTGGCTGATGGCGCAGGGCATCATTCCGAGCCGGCTGAGCGACCAGGAAGCGCACAAGGCCAATCTGCAGGACGATCCGTTCATGAAGACGTACGTGGACCTGCTGAAAGACGCCCGGTCGTTCCCGGTCATTCCCAGGGCGGCGGAAATCACCAGCACGCTCCAGGGTCACATCGAGCAGGTGCTTTATTCCAGAGCCACCCCTGCCGACGCGCTCAAGGCGGCTTCCTCGGACATCCAGAAACTGATTTCCCAGTAAACGTTCACCCGGAGGCACAGACGGAATCCGGCGGGATTCCGTCTGTGCCCGGATACCAACCGTCATGGGGGAGGCGCAATGAAGGAAGGGCAAACGAAACCTCCCGAAAAAAGGCGTAAAAAAAGGCTTGAAAGCCACCGGTTGGCCGCCTTTTTGTTTTTGTCGCCCGCGCTGGTGTTTTTTGCGATTTTTTTTGTTTTTCCTCTGGTGGCCACCGTCTATCTCAGCGGGCGCGAATGGGATCTGCTCGGTCCGGCCCTGGAAGCGCCAGGAGTCGGATTCCGCCATTACGTGGAAATTTGGCAGGATGACCGTTTCGTCAAGGCGCTGATCAACACGTTCCTTTACGTTCTCGCCTGCATCGCGTTCATGCCGCCCCTGGCGCTGGGGGTCGCCTGGATGTTGAACGAAGTGAAAGTCGTGCCGTGGTTCTGGCGGCTGCTGTTTTTTCTGCCGGTCGTCACCTCCTCGGTCGCCATGTCGCTCGTGTGGCAGTATATTTTCGATCCGACCTACGGACCCCTGAACGAAGCGCTGAAGGCGCTGGGATTGCGCCCGCTGGGCTGGATCATGGACCCCGACCTGTCCCTGGTCTCCCTGATCATCGTTTCCCTGTGGCAAGGGATCGGATATCATGCCATCATTTATCTGGCGGGCCTGCAGGGAATCCCGGACGATTATTACGAAGCCGCCACGATCGACGGCGCCGGCGCCGTCCGGAAGTTTTTCCATATCACCCTTCCGCTGCTGAAGCCGACGTCGCTGTTCGTGTTCGTCATGGTGGCGATCAACGCCTTCCAGGCGTTCACCCCGTTTTACGTCATCACCAACGGCGGACCGATCGACTCCAGCAATGTCCTGGGGCTTTACATCTACAAAACCGCGTTTGACTTCCTGAACATGGGCAAAGCGTCGGCGATGGCCGTCGTCCTGTTCGTCCTCGTCGTGCTGGTGTCCGTCTTCCAGCTCAGATGGTTCCGGAGACGGGAAGAATTCTGAAGGGGGGGATAAGGATGAAAAAAGGGTCCCGATACGCGAAACAGGCGGCGCTGTGCGTCCTTCTGGGCTTTTTCGGGTTCCTCATGGCGTTTCCGTTCATCTGGATGCTGCTTTCTTCCCTGAAATCGCCCGAAGAAATCATCGCCGTTCCCATCGTGTGGATCCCGGAAGAACCGAGATGGGAAAATTACCTGAACATCTGGTCCGTCCTGCCGCTCGGCCGGCTGTACATGAACAGCATCATCACGACCGTCCTGATCACCTTCGGCATTCTGGTCACGAGTTCCATGGCCGGTTTCGCGCTGGCGAAATACCGCTTTCGCGGCAGGGAGACGCTGTTCGTCCTGATGCTGTCCACGATGATGATCCCGTTTTTCGTGCTGTTCATCCCGCTCTTTTTCCTGGTGAAGGAATTCGGCTGGACAAACTCCTACGCGGGGCTCATCGTGCCCAACATCGTGACGGCGTTCGGCATTTTCCTCATGCGTCAGTTCTGCAGCGGCATTCCGGACGAACTCCTGCAGGCGGCCCGCATCGACGGCGCTTCCGAGGGGCGCATCTATCTGCAGATCATCCTTCCCCTCCAAAAGCAGGCGCTCGCGGCCCTCGGCATCTTCGCATTCGTCTATCACTGGGACAGCTTTCTGTGGCCGCTGGTCGTCATCACGGAAGGGTCCATGAACACGCTTCCCCTCGGCCTCAATTCGCTGCGCAACGCCTACAGCTCGCAGGCCAACATGAACATGCTGATGACCGGATCGGCCCTGGCCGTCATCCCGTCGCTCATCGTCTTCGTCGCCCTGCAGAAATACTTTGTCAAAGGCATCACCATGACCGCATGAAGGGGTGAGACGATGCGCAGTCCGCTCACGGGAATCGGGATCGACGTCGGCGGCACCAAAATCTGGTCGATCCTGGGCACCGAAGACGGCGACATCATCGCCGAACAGCGCATGGATACGGACAAGACCCGCGACGGCTTCCTTCGTCAGCTGGACGCCATCGTGGGCGGCCTGACCGAGACCGCCGTGAAGATGACGGGCTCCAAACCCGTCGGCATCGGAATCGGACTTCCCGGACGGGTCTCGGTCACGACCGTCGAATGGGTGCCGAATTTGCCGGAACTGAACGGGCTCAATCTGCAGGCCGCCGCCCTGGAACGGTGGAACATGCGCATCCGCCTGCAAAACGACGGCCAGCTGGCCCTGTACGGCGAACAGTGGCTGGGAGCGGCCCGCGGCGCCCGGTCCGCCGTGATGCTGACGCTGGGCACCGGCATCGGCGGCGGCATCATGGTCAACGGCGAGCTGTGGAGCGGATTCACCGGCACGGCGGGGTCCATGGGGTGGATCACCCTCGACTATCAGGAGGGCGGCGATCCGGAAAGGGGCTGGCTGGAACGGATGATTTCCGGCACGGCCATCAACCGGCGGGCTTCGCAGCTGACCGTGCCGAGAGACAGCCGGCAATGGTTCGAAGCGGCCCGGGCCGGCGATCCGGAGGCGGTCCGGCTTTTGCGGGACGTCGGCCTCTGCCTCGGGACGGCCATCGCGAATCTGGCCAGCGTGATCGACCCCGAAATCGTGGTGGTCGGCGGAGGCCTGTCCGCCGAACTGGAGACGCTCATGCCCTTTGTCCGGGAGGCGGTTTCCCGTTTCGCGTCCCCCACCGCCCGCCGCATTCGCATCGTTCCCGCCATGCTGCTGGACAGGGCCGGCGGTTTCGGCGCGCTGCGGTTGTCATTCGGCTGACGGCAAGGCATCCCCCATTTGGCGGGAAATTTTCCGGAGAGGATGAACGAACGGAGAGGATGAACGAAGTTTGGACAACGGGGTGATCACCGGCAATTTTCTGTTTCCGGACGGATGCGTCCGGCGGGGAACTATCACCATCCGGGGCGGAAAAATCGCCGCCTGCGAAGCCGGGGAGCCGGCCCCGGACGGTTCGCGGGAACCCGTGGTCGTCCCCGGTTTCGTGGACGTGCACGTGCACGGCGGCGGCGGCGCGGATGTCATGGACGCGTCCTGGGAGAGCCTGGACACCATTTCCGCCACCCATGCCGCCCATGGGACCACGACCTGGCTGGCGACCACGGTCACCCATTTTCCCGAACGGATCGAACAAGCGATCGACGCCGTGACAACATACATGCAATCGGGCCGAAACGGAGCCTCCGGCGCGCGGGTCGCCGGCCTTCATCTGGAAGGGCCCTTCCTGAATCCGGACAAGCGGGGAGCGCACCGCGCGGACGCCCTCGCGGCGCCTGACGTGCGGCAGCTGATCAGGTGGTGCGAACGGGCGGAAGGCGCGGTCAAAATGATCACCCTTGCGCCCGAACTGGACGGCGCTCCGGAGGTGATCCGGGAAGCGGCCAGGCGCGGCATTGTCGTCTCGGCCGGCCATACGGACGCGACGTGGAGCGAGATGGAAAACGCCGTCCGCTGCGGCTTGTCCCACGTGACCCACCTGTTCAACGCGATGCGTCCGCTGCACCATCGCGAGCCGGGCATCGTCGGCTTTGCGCTTGCCAGCCGGTCCGTCACGGCCGACCTGATCGTGGACGGCGTCCATGTGCATCCGGGCGTCGTCGATCTGGCGCTGACGGCCGTCGGTCCCCGGCGGCTGCTCCTGATCACGGACGCCATCCGGGCGGCCTGCATGGGCGACGGAGAGTACGATCTGGGCGGACTTACAGTCCGGGTGGCGGGCGGAATCGCCCGCATCGCCAACGGGGCGCTGGCGGGGAGCCTCTTGACCCTGGACGAAGCGTTCCGCCGGCTCGTGACGGCGCACGGGCTGGACCTGGCGGCCGCATCCCGCATGGCCTCCCTCAATCCGGCCGCGCTGCTCGGCCTGGACCGGTCGAAGGGCAAAATCGAGGCCGGCATGGACGCGGATCTCGTCTGCCTGGATCACGAGGGCAACGTGCTGTGGACCATGGTCGGCGGGCGCGTCGTGTACCGCGCGGACGCCTGACGGGCCGGGCAAGGCCCGGCCGGCATTTCTTCCCTGAATCCGCAATTCACGACGCCAAAAGGGGAAGTCCGCAAATGAACATCCACATCTTTGATTCCGGAGAGCAACTGGACGAAGCGGCCGCGGAAACGATCTGCGGGTTCATCCGGGCCAAGCCCGGGGCGGTGCTGGGATTGGCCACCGGCGAAACGCCGCTGGGCATTTACCGGAAATTGGCGGAAAAATTTCGCGAAGGGTTGATCAGCTTCCGGCAGGTGACCACGTTCAATCTCGATGAGTACGTCAACCTGCCCGAGGACCATCCGGAAAGCTACCACGCCTACATGCGCAGGCATTTGTTCGACCACATCGACCTGCCGCCTTCCCGGGCGCATCTGCCGTGCGGCAACGCCGCCGATCTGGCGGCCGAGTGCCAAAGATACGACGCGCTGATCGAGGAAGCCGGAGGCATCGACCTGCAGATGCTGGGCATCGGGCACAACGGCCACATCGGTTTCAACGAGCCGGGCCGGGAGCTTGCGGCCGGCACGCATGTGGTCCGCCTGGCGCCGGAAACGCGGCGGGCCAACGCCCGCTTCTTCGGCAGCATCGACGAAGTGCCGGAACGGGCGGTGACGATGGGCGTCGGGACCATCCTGAAGGCAAGACTAATCCTGCTGATTGCCAAGGGAGCGGACAAGGCGGACATCGTGCGGCGCGCGCTGACAGGCCCCATCACCACCGAATGCCCGGCTTCCCTGCTGCAAACCCATCCCCGGCTCGTCGTGCTGCTGGATCGCGCCGCCGCCAAGGCGCTCGGGACAGCCGGCTGATCCGCCGTCCGATTGGCGCAATTAAGCCCATGGCGATGAGGGCCATGGGCTTTTCTTGTCCTCACGCCGGCGGTCCGACCGTTTCTTCCGGCAGTTCCAATGTGATGCGCCCCAGCTTGCCCGAACGCAGGTCCCTGAGCAGCACGCCGCCCGCCTTGGCCAGATCCACCCCGCCGCCGGCGACAAGACACCCCCGTTTCCTGCCGATCTGCTCCAGAACCTCCGCCGCGGCAGCCATATCCGGAATCGCGGGCGGCGCGTCGGCCAGTCCGTAGCGATCTTTAAGCGCCCCGCCGTAACGTTCCGCCAGATGCGGCAGCACATAGCAAGCCACTTCATCCACCGGCAGGATTTCCTCCCGGATCGAACCGAGGGCGGCCAGAAAATAACCGGCCCTGGGGTCCTCGAACTTCGGCCACAGGATGCCCGGCGTGTCCAGCAGCTCCAGGTCGCCTCCGGTGCGGATCCACTGCCTTCCCCGCGTAACGCCCGGCCGGTCTCCGGTCGCCGCCGCGCGCCGTCCCGCCAGGCGGTTGATCAGCGCCGATTTTCCCACGTTGGGGATGCCGACAATGACAGCCCGCGCCGGCCGCGGCTTCATGCCCTTGCGGATTTGCCGTTCCACGCGTTCCCGCAGCAGCTCCCACGCCTGGTTCGGAATGTCCTGCACCCCCGCCCCGCCCAAAGCGTCGATCGCCAGGGCCGCAAGCCCCAACGCGCGGAAATGGGCGCGCCACGCTTCCGTCGCCGCCGGATCGGCCAGATCGGCCTTGTTCAGCAAAACGAGCCGCGGCTTCCGTCCCACGATCTCGTCGATGGTCGGATTGCGGCTCGACAGCGGCGCGCGGGCGTCAAGCAGTTCGAACACGATGTCGACGACCTTGAGGCTCGCTTCGATTTGCCGTTTCGCCCGGGCCATGTGCCCGGGATACCATTGGATCGTCATCCTTCTTCCCTCGCGGAGGAGAGATCTGAAGAGGCGAAACCGCCGGATGCGCCCGGATCACAGGCCGTCGCCGATGTAGCGGATCTTGTGGAGCGGCCAGAAGATGAATTCCGCCCGGCCGACGACGCGGTCCAGCGGGATGAATCCCACCGACGGGAAGCGGCTGTCCAGGCTGTTGTTGCGGTGATCGCCCATCACGAACAATGTGCCTTCGGGCACCTTCGTTTCCGGAAAATCCCGGTCGTTGTAAGGCAGCGCGCCCCTTGCGCGAGCCTCGGCGTAGGCTTTTTCCAGGTAGGGTTCCTCGATTTGCACGCCGTTCACAAACACCTGGTCGCCCACCACTTTCACCGTATCCCCGGGCAGGCCGATCACCCGCTTGATGAAATCCCTGCCTTCGTCCGGCATGTGGAAGACGATGACCTCGCCCCGTTTCGGAGCCCGGAACTCATACAGGATCTTGTTGACCATGATGCGTTCCCCGTGCCAGAAATTCGGCTCCATGGACGGGCCGTCCACGATGAACGGAGAGATGAAGAACCAGCGGATAAAAAAAACGACAATCCCGGCGATGGCCAGGGCGATGATCCATTCCGTCAGCTCCTTGGCGAACCGGCCGCCCGTCTCGGACGGCGCGGCGCCCGCGGGGTTTTGCCCTCCCGCGGCCGTTCCGCGCGTCTCCCCGGCCGACGGAATCCCCGCCTCCCCGTTCCGGTCCGCTCCCGCAAAATGATCTTCCGGAGCGTTCTCCTGCGATCGATCCATCGTTTCGCCTCTTTTCCCGGCCTTGAAACCCGAAAATACTGACGAATGGAAAAAGAGACTTGAACGAAAACGTCAAGTCCCCGATCCTGCGTGTGCTGCTCAGACTTCCTTGATGCGGGCGGCCTTGCCCCGCAGCTTGCGCAGATAGTACAGCTTCGCGCGGCGGACCTTCCCGCGGCTCACCACTTCGATCCGGTCGATGCGCGGGGAATGAAGCGGGAACGTGCGCTCGACGCCGACGCCGTACGAAATCTTGCGCACGGTGAACGTTTCGCTGATGCCGCCGCCGCGCCGCTTGATGACGACGCCCTCAAACATCTGGATCCGCTCGCGGGACCCTTCCACGACCTTCACATATACCCTCAGCTTGTCGCCCGGACGAAAGCTCGGAATGTCCTGGCGAAGCTGCTCCTTCGTCATTTCCTGGATCAACGGATGCATCGGTACCCCTCCTTCCGCCTAAGCCTTCCAGCGATCCGTAAACGCAACAAAGGTTATTGTAACACGACATTTGCGGAAAAACAATTGTTGGCATCCCTTCAATCTCCCGGAGGGATCTCCCGCCGCCCGGAGGAGCGTTCTTCCGAAAGGGCGCTCCGGAGCCCGGCAAGCCAGCGGCGTTCCTCGGGCGCAAGATCCGCCTTTTCCAAGAGATCGGGTCGCCGCTTCAGCGTGCGGAGCAGCGACTGCCGCCGTCGCCATTTGGCGATTTCGGCGTGGTGACCGGACAGCAGAACGTCCGGCACCTTCCAGCCCCTGAAATCCGCGGGCCTGGTGTATTGCGGATATTCGAGCAGGCCGTCGCTGAACGAATCCCGGGCCGCCGACTCCTCGTTGCCGAGCACGCCGGGCAGAAGCCTTACGACGGCATCGATGACCACCATCGCAGGCAGTTCGCCGCCCGTGAGCACGTAATCGCCGATGGAAATCTCGTCGGTCGCCAGGTATTCGCGGACCCGTTCGTCCACGCCCTCGTAATGGCCGCAGATGAAGATGAGATGCTTCTCGGCGGCCAGTTCCCGCGCCTTGCGCTGCGTGAACGTCTCGCCCTGGGGGCACATCAGGATCACGCGCGGCCGCGCATCCTCCGGCATTCCCGCCGTCAGCCATTCCACGGCCGCAAACAGCGGTTCCGGTTTGAGCACCATGCCGCCGCCTCCGCCGTAGGGCGCGTCGTCCACCGTCCCGTGCTTGTTCCCGGAAAATTCGCGGAAATTCACCGTGTTGAGCTCGACGATGCCGCGCTCCCTCGCCTTGCCGATGAGGCTGGCGCCGAACACGCCCTCGAACATCCCGGGAAACAGCGTGAGCACGTCGATGCGCATGTCACAGCATTCCTTCCAGGAGGCGCACTTTCACCGTCCGGCGGGCGACGTCCACGTCCAGCACCACGTCGTCGATGACGGGAATGAGCAGCTCGCGGCCCGCGGGAAGCCGGACGACCCAGACGTCGTTGGCCGCCGGCTGCAGCACGTCGGTGATCGTGCCGAGCTCACGCCCGTCTTCCGTGACCACCGAACAGCCGACAATGTCGCGAATGTAGTATTCCCCTTCGGCCAGCGGCACGCGGTCGTCGTCGGGCACGACGAGGGAACCGCCCTTGTATTTCTCCACCTGGTTGATGTTGTCGAATCCTTTGAGCTTGACCAGGTACACGTTCTTGTGCGGGCGGGCATCCTGCACCTCCACGCCGAACGGCTCGCCGCCGTCCGGAGGCTGAAGCATCAGACGGCTCCCCGCCTTGAACCGCACCTCCGGAAAATCCGTGTGCGGCCATACTTTAAGCTCGCCGCGAATTCCGTGGGTGTTGATGATTTTGCCGACCGTAAGCCATTTGTCCGCCAAACCGCAAGCCTCCTTCCAGAAACCCCGGCCGATCCGCCGGCACGCGGGGACTGTCAGGTTCCGAAAGCCCGGCAGGCGGAATGGCAAACGCGCCTCCGGCCCGCTCGCGGACGCTATTCGGAAATGATGTCCACGACAACGCGCTTCCGTTCCTTGACGGCGGCGGATGTGACGACGGTGCGCAGCGCCTTCGCGATGCGACCCTGTTTGCCGATCACTTTGCCGACATCTTCAGGGTGGACGGAAAGCTCGTAGACCACGCCGCGTTCGTTTTCCCTCACCCGAATCTGCACGTCATCCGGATGATCGACCAGGGCCCGGGCGATAACCCGAATCAGTTGTTCCATGGCTCTCCCTCCGGAAATTCCGGGAACGGACGGGAATTCGGTCGTCCCGGCCTCACTTCTTGCCTTGCTTCAGCTCGTGGAACTTCTTCAGCACTCCCGTGCGCCGGAGCAGGCTGCGAACCGTATCCGACGCCTGGGCGCCGTTCTGCAGCCATTTGAGGGCTTTCTCCTCGTCGATCTTCAGTTGCGCCGGCTCGGTGAGCGGGTTGTAATACCCGATTTCCTCGATGAACCGGCCGTCGCGCGGCGAACGGGAGTCGGACACCACCACGCGGTAGAACGGCTTCTTGTGGGCGCCCATTCTTTTCAGACGAATGCGGACCATTGCTTTCTCACCTCCTTGCAAAGTCGGACGGGCCGGGCATGGGCGAAGGGTTGTTCACCTGAACGGAAACTTTCCGGGATGGCGCGGGCCGAGCATGCTCCGCAGCGCCTTCATCCCTTTGGGGCCTTTGCCGCCCGGACCCATCATGCCGGACAGACGCTTCATCATTTTTCTCATGTCTTCAAACTGCTTGAGCAGCCGGTTCACGTCGGCGACGGTGGTGCCGCTTCCCGCGGCGATCCGCTTGCGGCGGCTGAAGTTGATGATTTCCGGCTTCCGCCGCTCTTCCTTTGTCATGGACCGGACGATCGCCAGCGTGCGGGCGACCTGACGCTCGTCGATGCGGAAGTTCGGCATATTCTTGAGCTGGCCCATGCCGGGGACGAGCTCGAGGAGCTGCTCCAGCGGGCCGAGTTTCCGCAGCTGCTCCATCTGCTCCACGAAATCGTCGAGGGTGAAGGAAGCTTCGCGCATCTTGCGCTCCATTTCCTTCGCCTTTTCCTCGTCGATGGCGGCCTGGGCCTTCTCGATCAGCGACAGCATGTCGCCCATGCCGAGGATGCGGGACGCCATCCGGTCAGGGTGGAAGGGCTCGAGCTGGTCGAGCTTCTCCCCGGTGGAGGCGAACTTGATCGGGCAGCCGGTGACCGCCTTGACGGACAGGGCCGCCCCGCCCCGCGTGTCGCCGTCCAGCTTGGTGAGCACGACGCCGGTCAGCGCGAGCTGTTCGTGGAAGCTCTGGGCCACGTTGACCGCTTCCTGTCCCGTCATCGCGTCGACGACCAGGAGCACCTCGTCCGGCCTCACCGCGTCGCGGATCTGACGGAGCTCTTCCATCAGGGCGTCGTCGATCTGCAGCCGGCCCGCCGTATCGATCAGGACGTAGTCGCAGCCCTGGGAGCGGGCGTATTCCACGCCGCGCCGGGCGATCTCCACCGGACTTATCCCGTCGCCGAGGGAAAACACCGGCACGCCGGTCTGCTCACCGAGCACCTCCAGCTGCCGGATCGCGGCGGGCCGGTAGATGTCCCCGGCCACCATCAGCGGCTTGTGCTGGCGGTCCTTCAGCCACTTGGCGAGCTTGCCGGTCAGCGTCGTCTTCCCGGCGCCCTGCAGGCCCGCCATGAGCACCACGGTGGGCGGCTTCGCCGCCTGCGCCAGCTGGACGTTCGAGCCGCCCATGAGCTCGGTGAGCTCTTTGTTGACGATATCGATGATGACCATCGCCGGGGTGAAGCTTTTCATCACTTCCTGCCCGACGGCCTTCTCCCGCACCCTGGCGATGAAATCCTTGACGACCTTGAAGTTGACGTCCGCTTCCAGCAGGGCCAGGCGCACTTCGCGCAACGCTTCATTGACGTCTTCTTCCGTGACCTTGCCGCGGCCCCGCAGCTTGTTGAACACGCTCTGCAGCCGCGCGGTCAGCCCTTCAAACGCCATCTTCCCCGCCTCCTTCCGGTATGCCGTCCGCCCGCCCGGGTTTCTTGGCCCAGAGGCGGCTGCGGCCGGCGTTTTTGACGGCCGCTCCGACCGCCTCTTCTGACGGGCATCCCGGCCTTCTCTTCTGACGGCCGCCCCGACCGGCTCATCCGCCGGCGCCGGAGGAAGCATCCGGCTTCCACGCCGCGGCGCCCGGCCCGGCGTCCCCGTTTGACCCGGATCCGGCGTCTCCGTCGGCATCCGCGCCGAGGTCCGCGCCGCGCAGCATGCGGACGGTCTCCGCCAGTTCGCCTCGCCACTCTTCCGGCAGGCGCGCGATCTGCGCCTCCAGCCTGTCCAGCCCGCGCTGGATCCGTTCGTGCCGCTTCAGCAGCCCGAGCCTCTCTTCATAAGACTCCAGCATTTGCTCGGCCCGCTTCAGGTGCTCGTAGACCGCCTGCCGGCTGATGGCGAAATCGGCGGCGATCTCGCCCAGCGAATAATCATGGAAATAGTGGTATTTCAGAAACATGCGCTGCTTCTCGGTCAGCAGCGGTCCGTAGAAATCGAACAGCAGGTTGATCCGGTTTGTCTTCTCCAGCGCATGATCCCCATGCACGGCGGGCCCACCTCCCGGCTGTGTCCCCCGCTGCCGGACCCGGTCCGCAGCACGGGCCTGTCAAGAAAAAAAACTTGACATCGCAAGCCCGCAGTTCATCATATCCAATGTGGCTTCGCGTGTCAAGAACCCGCAGTCACTCAGCTAAAATGTTACCGAACAGGTTTCGGATCACTCAAATCGAAATGTTACCGAAGGGATGTGTCTTGAAATTGAGCCTGAAAACACGCCGTGAAGTGTTCCGAAACCTGGCGGAAG
>LZRV01000083.1 GCA_002159065.1 Paenibacillaceae bacterium ZCTH02-B3
TCCCATCCCGAAACATCCGCCAATGTCACACCGAAACCCGTGATGGCTACCTGACGGCCTCATTGGGTAACAAAATTACGTGAGTGATCCTTTTTCCTTCGGTAACATTTTTAAATGAGTTGACACGGGTCCTTCTTCGTCCGGCGTGTCAGCCGACACCCAGTCCCAGCAGCTGGATGACCAGCGTCACCGTCACCATGCTGAGCAGGGTGGACACCAGCACGGTTTGCGTGGCAAATTCCGGTTCGTTCCGGAATTCCACGGCGATCAGCATGCTGTAGAGGGACGCGGGGGCCGCGGACGACACGATCAGCGCGGCGGCCAGAAGGCCGTCGATGCCCAGGAGCAGGGTTGTCAGCCAGGCCAGCGCGGGACCCGCCGCCAGGCGCAGGACGGAAGCCACCGAAACGTCCAGCGCTTCCCTCCGGCTGAAACGCCAGGGCATGTTCCCAAGCTGCGCTCCGAGCGTAAACAGCGCCACGCCGAAGAAAGCGTTGGCCACATAGTTGATGGACGTAGTCATGAAAGACGGCAGCTGGACATCCGCAGCGCGGACGATGAGCGCGAGCGGAATCGCGTAGATGACCGGCAGGGAGACGATGACCCGGACGGCTTGCCGCCAGCCGGCCCGATGCGCGTTGACGCTGAAAATGCCGAAGGTATTTGTCAGAAACTGCTGGGACAGCATGATGAGAAGCTGCACCGCCAGCGTGTACGGATCGTTCCGGAACACCAGCTGGTTGAGCGGGATGCCGTAATTGGCGGCGTTGTAAAACATCGTGCTGTTGCGCAGCGCGACTTTCCGGTCTTTCGGCATGCCGCGCAATCGGCCGACCAATTCCGCAAGGACGAACTGCGCGGCCTGGAACACCAGCAGGAACAAAACGACCCGACCCACTACCCGCGCGGAAATCTCCGCTTCCAACTGCAGGCGGAACAGGAACACGGGCGAAAACAGGTAAAAGAGCAGTTTGGAAAGCGTCCGGATGTCCAGCGAAAACAGCCTCTGCAGGAGTACGCCGGCTCCGATCACCAGCATCAGCGGCAACACGTTGTTCCAGAAGATGTGAAGAAATACGTTCATGATCCCTTGCCGGTCGGCTCCTCTCGGTTTCCGGATGCTGGCGCGAATCGTCACGCATGGCTCGGAAGGTTTCGCATTGAAAAGCAAAAAAGCTCTTGTGTCTTTGGCCTGCGTGATGCCGGCACTGCGGCACCGCCCAAAGACAAGAGCGCCATCAAAGGGAAGTCTACCACATTTGCGCGGAAAAAGAAACATGTTCGTATTGACGATGAATCATGCGAGCGGGTATGATAGTTCCCCCTCGTGATGATCATCGTCCCCTTTTTTGCGGAACACCGGATTTTCTTTTTGTCCCCGTCGGCGTTTGTGTTTCACGGTGATCGGAAAGGGGGCCTGAGGACCGCATGCTGAAACCGTCCGTGAGTTTCCTGGGTTTGAAAACGGTTACAGGATTCGACGGTCTGATCCGGCGCGTGAAAATCCAAAATCGCCTGATCGTTTCGTTCTCCATCCTTACCCTGGTTCCGCTGCTCATCACCGCCGCCTATGCCTACAAGCAATCCACCGACGCCATCAAGTCCAAGATCAGCACCTATTCGGTGGAAGTCATGAACCAGGTCAGCGTCAACATCCAGACCGAGCTGGTCAAGATCGAAAATGACAGCGTGGACATCGCCTTTTCGACGCTGGTCCAAAATACGTTGAGATCCATCGACACCATGCGGGAATCGGAAAAGAAGGTAGCCGAATTCCGGATGCAGAAGGCGTTCGGACCGAAGTTCGCGTTCTTTCCGGGCGTGACGGACGCGCTCGTTTATTCGAACAACATGGAAAAACTCATCGCCTACGGGGACATGAATTTCAAGCTGAACCTGAAGCGGGAATTTCTGGCCCCCCTGTTTGAACAAGCTTCCGCGAAAAGCGGGGCACCGGTCTGGACCATATCGGGCACGGAAGACGAAGAGATTTTCGGGAATTATGAAGTCCGGCAGGTGAATTACGGCCCGCACGGCATACTGCTCGTGCGGAGCATCCGGTCCCTGGACTTCGGCGTTCCGATCGGGTATCTGCTCATGCGCTTCGACGAGCGATACATTTCGAAGAAATTCAACAGCATGGACCTCGGAAGCGGCTCGAAAATTTTTGTCCTGAACGGGGAAGGCATCGTCATTTCCAGCGACCATCCGGAAATCGCCGTCGGGAAGCCCTACCCGGAAAGTTTCCTGATCGAAGAATTGAAGAAAAACCGGGAAAGGGAAACCTTCACCTTCAACGGCACGGTGAGCGACAAACCGCATCTGGTGGCCTATGCCTATATTCCCGCCGCCGACTGGTACGTGGTGAGCACGATTCCGTATACCTACCTGAACAACGAGTCGGTCGGCATGTGGCGAACGATCGCGGTCCTCGGGATCGCCTGCGCCCTGATCGCGCTGTACCTGTCCTACATCGTGTCGAGAAGCATTTCCAGGCCGCTGCTCAAGCTGATCAATTCGATGAACAGCCTGAAGGCCGGCCGGTTCATCACCCGGCTCGAGGACAACAGTTCCGACGAGCTGGGCATCGTGGCCATGCATTTCAACACGATGGTGAACAATCTCCGGGAGCTCATCGAAGAGGTGAAAAGCCAGGAAAAACAAAAGCGCCTGGCGGAACTCAAAGCGCTTCAGGCCCAGATCAATCCGCATTTTCTTTCCAATACGCTGAACACCGTCAAAAGGACAGCTACTACCTGTACTGGTACCGGAACAGCATTGTCATCTGCGCGCTGTTTACCGTCTTTTCGCTTTTTCTTTCATCCCTTGTCGGCTACGGGCTGGGGGCGTACAACTTCAAGGGCCGCAATCTGATTTTTGTCCTGGTCCTGGTCGTCATGATGATGCCCCTGGAAATTCTGATGCTGCCGCTGTACAAACTGATCGTCGATCTGCGCATCATCAACACGTATGCCGGCGTGATTCTTCCGTTCGTCGTTTCGCCCATT
The DNA here is from genome assembly GCA_002159065.1 of Paenibacillaceae bacterium ZCTH02-B3. Classification (GTDB taxonomy): domain Bacteria; phylum Bacillota; class Bacilli; order Paenibacillales; family Paenibacillaceae; genus ZCTH02-B3. The sequence goes on from LZRV01000083.1 coordinate 3,009, forward strand.
GCCATCTTCTTCTTCCGGCAATTCGTGACCGGAATTTCAAAGGATTTCATGGATGCGGGCCGGATCGACGGGTGCACGGAATTCGGCATCTTCTTCCGCATCATGATGCCGCTCATGAAGCCGGCGTTCGGCGCCATGGCGATCCTGCTGGCGATGCAGAACTGGAACAGCCTGATCTGGCCCTTGATCGTGCTCAGAACCAACAACATGTTCACGTTGCCCATCGGGCTCGCCTCGCTCCTGTCGCCTTACGGGAACAACTACGACATGCTGATCGCGGGAGCCGTGCTGGCCATCATTCCGATCGTCATCGTGTTCCTGTTCAACCAGCGGTCGTTCATTTCGGGCCTGACGGCCGGCGGGATCAAAGGCTAGCCTGGGCTTGCGGAGAGGCTTGGAAAGGGTGGAGAAAATATGGCAATCCATCGAAACGTGCTGCGCATCCATGCGGGCGCGGGAAAACACAAGGTGGACCGGAACATCTACGGCCATTTCGCCGAGCATCTGGGGCGGTGCATTTACGACGGCATCTGGGTGGGCGAGGATTCGCCCATTCCGAATATCCGCGGCATCCGGAAGGACGTCGTGGAAGCGTTGCGGCGGATTCGCGTGCCGGTGCTGCGCTGGCCGGGCGGATGCTTCGCGGACGAATACCACTGGAAGGACGGCATCGGCCCGCGCGAAAGCCGCCCGTCGATCATCAACACGCACTGGGGCGGCGTGGTGGAAAACAACCATTTCGGCACCCACGAGTTTCTTGATTTCTGCGAATTGATCGGCGCCGAGCCCTACATCTGCGGCAATGTCGGCAGCGGAACGGTTCGCGAGATGCAGGAGTGGGTGGAATACATCACCTTCGACGGCGAATCGCCCATGGCGAACCTGCGCAGGGCGAACGGGCGGGAAAAGCCGTGGAAGCTGAAATATTTCGGCATCGGCAACGAGAACTGGGGCTGCGGCGGCCGGATGCGGGCGGAATATTACGCCGACCTGTACAAGCAGTACAGCCTGTATGTCAAAGATTACGGGGACAATCAAATTTACCGGATCGCGTGCGGCCCGAGGGGCGACCACTACCACTGGACGGAAGTGCTCATGCGGGAAGCGGCTCCGTTCATGGACGGCCTGGCGCTTCATTATTACACCCGGGTCAGGGACCACGTGATCATCAAGGAAGGAAGGGATGGCAACCGGACCTTCCTGCGGAAGCCCGACGCCGTAAGGGGTTCGGCCGTGCAATTCGGAGAGGACGAGTGGTTCGCGGTCATGAAAGCCGCCTGGTTCACGGACGAACTGGTCCGGAAGCACTCGGCCATCATGGACAAATACGACCCGGACAAGAGGGTCGCCCTCATCGTGGACGAGTGGGGGACCTGGTTTGACGCCGAACCGGGCACCAACCCGGATTTCCTGTTCCAGCAAAACACGATGCGGGACGCCGTGTCCGCGGGCATCAGCCTGAACATTTTCAACAACCATTGCGACCGCGTGCGGATGGCCAACATCGCCCAGCTCATCAATGTGCTGCAGGCGCCCATTCTGACGGACGGGGACAGGATGGTGCTCACGCCCACGTACCACGTGTTCGACATGTACCAGGTCCATATGGACGCCGTCCTGCAGCCGATCGAGCTGATCGCGGACAAATACCGGTTCGGGGAAGAGGAAGTGCCCCAGGTGAGCGCCTCCGCCTCCATCGACGCCGAAGGGCGGCTGAATATTACGCTCTGCAACGCGGACCCCGGACGTTCCGCTTACCTGGACGCCGAGGTGGAAGGGTTCAAGGGCAAACGGATCTCGGGCGCCGTGCTGGCTTCTTCCGCCATGAACAGCCACAACACGTTCGAGGAGCCGGACCGGGTGAAGCCCGGGCCGTTCGGCGGCGCCAGACTGAAAGACGGAGGGTTTGAGGCGGAACTGCCGCCGATGTCCGTGGTGACCCTGACGGTGGAATAAGACGGAGTTTCCTGAATCCGCCCGTGGATTGCGGGCGGTTTTTTTTGTGCGTCGGGACGGACGGGAACGGCGTGGATGAAAAGCCAATACTTGCATGCGGGAAGCTTCTCGGGTACAATGATTGTGGGTCGCAAAACGTAATAGTGGGACGTTTTACGTCCAACACATTCCCGTCTTCCGTGCGGGTCGGCTTTGGCAGCGTCGGGAGGAGCGGCGAATCGCAATGCGCAAAATGGTGGAAGCCCAGCTGAAGTTGGTTCCCGATCTGCTGCGCGTCATGCGCAAGCGCTACGAGATTCTCCGGCAGATTCGCCTGTCGGGAAAGACCGGACGGCGGACCCTGGCCGCCAGCGTCAACCTGACGGAGCGATCGCTGCGCACCGAGCTGGATGTGCTGCGCGAGCAGGGCCTCGTGGAGATCGGGCCGTCCGGCATGGCGCTCAGCGCCGAGGGCGAACGGCTCCTGGAAGAGCTGGAACCCTTCGTCCGGGAATGGTTCGGCCTGACCCGGCTGGAGGAAGCGCTCCGGGAAGCGTTCGGGCTGAAGCGGGTCATCGTGGTTCCCGGCGACTCCGACCAGTCCGAGGCGGTCAAGCAGGAGATGGGGCGCGCCGCCGCCCGGGTGCTCGTCGGCGTGCTGAAACCGGGGGACGTGGTGGCGGTGATGGGCGGCACGACGATGGCCTGCGTGGCGTCGCACATGCAGTCGTCCACTCCGCTGCGCGACAACTGGTTCGTTCCCGCCCGGGGCGGCCTGGGAGAAAGCGTGGACGTCCAGGCCAGCACCGTCGCCTCGGAGATGGCCAAGCGGACGGGCGCGCGATACCGGATGCTGCACGTGCCGGATCACCTGGGCGAAGAAGCGTACCAGACGATGATGCAGGAGCCGAACGTGCGGGAAGTGGTGGAGATGATCCGCAGCGCGCGGATCATCGTGCACGGGATCGGGGAAGCCATGACGATGGCCAGGCGGCGCAAGCTGGACGAGCGGACGATGGAGGAACTGCGCCGGGAAGGCGCGGTGGCCGAGGCGTTCGGCTACTATTTCGACCGCTCGGGCGCCGTGGTGTACCGGAGGACGACCGTCGGGCTCCGTCTGCAGGACCTGGAGCGGGCGGACACGGTGATCGGCGTCGCCGGCGGGCGCAGCAAGGGCGAAGCCATCGCCGCGGTGCTCCGCTACGGGCAGAACGACATCCTCGTCACCGACGAGGCCGCCGCGGAGGAAGCGCTGAAGACGATGGAGTCCCGGCCCGGCTGACCGGACGCGCCGCGCCCGCGGATGGCAGGCATGCAGGCAGGCGTCCCGTTTCGGCCGATTTGGCCCGGATGAACGTCAGGAGCATTCAGGAGCATTCAAAACAGACCATTATATATAAGGAGGAGTTTTCCATGGTGAAAGTGGGCATCAACGGATTCGGCCGCATCGGACGGCTGGTGTTCCGCGCCGCGCTGAACAACCCGGACATCGAGATCGTGGCCGTCAACGACCTGACCGACGTCAAGACGCTGGCCCATCTGCTGAAGTACGACACCACCCACGGCACGCTGAACGCGAAGGTGGAAGTCGGAGCAGATTCCATCATCGTCAACGGCCGGCCGGTCCGCGTGTTCGCGGAACGCGATCCCGGCGCCCTGCCCTGGGCGGACTACGGCGTGGAAATCGTCGTGGAATCCACCGGGATTTTCACCAAGCGCGAAAAGGCGGCCCTGCACCTGAACGGCGGCGCGAAGAAGGTGATCATCAGCGCGCCGGCCACCGACGAGGACATCACCATCGTGCTGGGCGTCAACGAAGACAAGTACGATCCGGCGAAGCACACGATCATCTCCAACGCGTCCTGCACCACGAACTGCCTTGCGCCGATGGCGAAGGTGCTGCATGAAAAGTTCGGCATCGTCAAGGGGCTCATGACGACGGTGCACTCGTACACCAACGACCAGCCGGTGCTGGACCTGCCGCACAAGGACCTGCGCCGGACGCGGGCGGCCGCGCAGAACATCGTGCCGACCACGACGGGCGCCGCCAAGGCGGTGGGACTCGTCCTGCCGGAACTCAAAGGCAAGCTGACCGGCCTGGCCTTCCGGGTGCCGACGCCGGACGTGTCCGTCACCGACCTGGTCGCCGAACTGGCCCGGGACGTCACCGTCGAGGAAGTGAACGCCGCGTTCAAGGAAGCCGCGGAAGGTTCGCTGAAGGGCATCCTGGCCTATTCCGAGGAACCGCTGGTCTCCAGCGACTACATCGGCAGCACGGTGTCTTCCACCATCGACGCGCTGTCCACCATGGTGATGGGAGGCAACCTGGTCAAGGTCGTCTCCTGGTACGACAACGAGTGGGGATATTCGTGCCGCGTGGTGGATCTGGCGGCATACATCGCGAGAAAAGGGCTGTGACGGACCATCCGTTGCAGTGCACGCGCACGCATCAGGGAAGAGGAGCCTGCGGGAAGCTCCTCTTTACTTTCGTCCAAAATCAACCTTATACTGGAGCGGAGGGGGACGACCATGAACAAAAAAAGCGTTTGCGACGTGGAAGTCGCCGGCAAACGGGTGTTTGTCCGGGTCGACTTCAACGTGCCGCTGGAAAACGGCAAGATTACCGACGACACGCGCATCCGTGAAACGCTGCCCACCATCCGCCACCTGATGGAGCGGGGCGCGAAGATCATTTTGGCCAGCCACCTCGGGCGTCCGAAGGGCAAGGTGGTGGAAGAGCTGCGGCTGACGCCGGTGGCGGAGCGGCTGTCCGAACTGCTCGGCAAGCCGGTGCAGAAGGCGGACGAAGCCATCGGTGACGCGGTGAAAGCGAAGGTGGCCGCGCTGAAGGACGGCGACGTGCTGCTGCTGGAAAACGTCCGGTTCTACCCGGGAGAAGAAGCGAACGATCCCGAGCTGGCCAAGGCATTTGCGGAGCTGGCCGATCTGTACGTGAACGACGCCTTCGGTGCCGCGCACCGGGCGCACGCGTCCACGGAAGGGATCGCCCGGTACCTGCCGGCCGTCGCGGGCCTTCTGATGGAGAAGGAGATCACCGTGCTCGGCCGTGCCCTGAACAACCCGGACCGGCCCCTCACCGCCATCATCGGCGGCGCCAAGGTGAAAGACAAGATCGACGTCATCGACAAGATGATCGAGATCGCCGACAACATCCTGATCGGCGGCGGGCTCGTGTACACGTTCCTGAAGGCGCAGGGCAAGGAGATCGGCAATTCGCTGGTCGACGACTCCAAGCTGGAGGCGGCCCTCGGCTTCATCGAGAAGGCGAAGAAACTCGGGAAGAACTTTATGATGCCTGTAGACGTGGTGGTCGCCGACCGGTTTGCGCCTGACGCCAACACCAGGGTGGTCGGCGCGGACGAAATTCCGCCGGGCTGGGAGGGTCTCGACATCGGGCCGAAGACGGCGGCCGCCTATGCCGACGTGATCCGCGCCTCCAAAATGGTGGTCTGGAACGGGCCGATGGGCGTGTTCGAGATGGAACCGTTCGCCCAGGGCACCCGGACGGTGGCGCAGGCCTGCGCGGAAGCGGCGGCGTACACCATCATCGGCGGCGGCGATTCCGCGGCGGCGGTGGAGAAGTTCGGGCTGGCGGACAGGATGGACCACATCTCCACCGGCGGCGGCGCGTCCCTCGAATTCATGGAAGGCAAGGTGCTGCCCGGCGTGGCGGCCCTGCAGGACAAGTAGGGTGAGGGCATGAGCAGGATCCCGATCATTGCAGGCAACTGGAAGATGCACAAGACGGCCGGCGAGGCCGTTGCTTTTGTGCGGGGGGTGAAGGGCAAGGCGGAGATCGAAGGCGTGGAGAGCGTCATCTGCGCCCCGTTCACCGCTTTGCCCGCCCTGGCCGAGGCGGTGAAGGGAACGACGCTGAAGCTCGGCGCGCAGAACCTGCATTTCGCCGACCAGGGGGCGTACACCGGCGAAATCAGCGGCGCCATGCTGAAGGAGCTCGGCGTGACCTACGTGATCGTCGGCCATTCCGAGCGCCGGCAGTATTTCGCCGAGACGGACGAGACGGTGAACAAGAAGGTCCACGCGGCGTTCCGGCACGGGCTTACGCCCATCGTATGCGTGGGAGAACTGCTGGAGGAGCGCGAAGCCGGGAAGACCCGGGACGTGGTCCGGCGGCAGACGGAAGCGGCGTTCGACGGGCTTTCCGCGGAACAGGCGGCGCAGGTCGTGGTGGCGTATGAGCCGGTCTGGGCCATCGGCACGGGCCGCGCTTCCACGGCGGAAGACGCGAACGAAGTGATCGGCTTCATCCGCGGCGTCATCGCGGAGCGGTTCGGCGCGGACGCCGCGGCGAAGGTGCGCATCCAGTACGGCGGCAGCGTGAAGCCGGAGACGGTGCCGGACTTTATGCGCCAGCCGGAGATCGACGGCGCCCTGGTGGGCGGCGCGAGCCTGGACCCGGCATCCTACATCCGCCTGGTGGAAGGGGCGAAACCATAATGGCAGAAGCTGCGGCGCCGCGGCCGGTGGCGCTGATCATTCTCGACGGCTTCGGGCTGCGGGAAGAAAAGGAAGGCAACGCGGTGGCGCTCGCCCGCAAGCCGAATTTCGACCGCTACTGGGCGACGTACCCGCACACGACGCTGACGGCTTCGGGGGAAGCCGTCGGGCTGCCGGAAGGGCAGATGGGCAACTCCGAAGTCGGGCATCTGAACATCGGCGCCGGCCGCATCGTCTATCAGGATTTGACAAGGATCTCGAAGTCGATTCGCGACGGGGACTTTTTTGAAAATGAAACCTTGCTGGGCGCGGTCCGGCACGCGCGGGACAAGGGCAGGAAGCTGCACCTGTGCGGGCTCTTGTCCGACGGCGGCGTGCACAGCCACATGGATCACGCCGTGGCGATTCTGGAGATGGCCCGGCGGGAAGGTCTCACGGATCGGGTGTACGTGCACGCGTTCCTCGACGGGCGGGATACGGCTCCGGACAGCGCGGTGCGTTTCCTTGAGATGTTCCTGAAGCGCGCGCGGGAAATCGGCGTGGGCCGCATGGCCACGGTGCAGGGGCGCTACTACGCCATGGACCGCGACAAGCGCTGGGACCGGACGGAGAAAGCGTACCGCGCCATGGTGTACGGAGAGGGGCCGAAGCATCGCGACCCGATCGCCGCCGTGCGGGAATCCTACGAGAAATCGGTGTACGACGAATTCGTCATGCCGACGGTCATCGTGGATGAGGACGGGGCGCCGGTCGGCCGGGTGGAGTCCGGCGACGCGGTGATCTTTTTCAACTTCCGGCCGGACCGGGCCATCCAGCTGTCGCAGGCGTTCACCAACGAGGATTTCCGCGGCTTCGACCGGGGACCGGGGCATCCGAAGGACATCCACTTCGTCTGCATGACGCTGTTTTCGGAAACCGTCGGGGGTTATGTGGCATTCAAGCCGAAGGATCTGGACAACACCTTCGGCGAAGTGCTGGTGCAGCACGGCAAGACCCAGCTGCGCATCGCGGAGACGGAAAAGTACGCGCATGTGACGTACTTTTTCAGCGGCGGGCGGGACATCGCGCTGGAAGGCGAGACGCGGATCCTGATCAATTCGCCGAAGGTGGCCACCTACGACCTCAAGCCGGAGATGAGCGCCTACGAGGTGGCGGAGGCGGCGGTGCGCGAGATCGAGTCGGACAAACACGACGCCATCGTGCTCAATTTCGCCAATCCCGACATGGTGGGCCACTCCGGCATGCTGGAGCCGACCATCCGCGCCGTCGAGGCGGTGGACGAGTGCCTCGGCAAGGTGGTGGAGGCGGTGCTGGCGAAGGGCGGCGTGGCGGTGATCATCGCCGACCACGGCAACGCGGACATGATGATCGACGAGGAAGGCAGGCCGCATACGGCGCACACGACCAGCCCGGTGCCCTGCATCGTGACGAAGCACGGTTTGACGCTCCGGGAGGGCGGCATCCTGGCCGACGTGGCGCCGACGCTGCTGGCGCTGATGGGCCTGCCGCAGCCTCCGGAGATGACCGGGAAATCGCTGATTCTCTGACAGCCGGCTACAACCTGTGGAAGGAGTGTTTTTCGCGTGACGTTCATTTCCGAAATCTATGCCCGCGAAGTCCTGGATTCCCGCGGCAATCCCACCGTCGAGGTGGAAGTCCGCCTGGACTCCGGCGCGTTCGGCCGCGCCATCGTGCCGTCCGGCGCATCCACCGGCACCCATGAGGCGGTGGAGCTGCGCGACGGCGACAAAAGCCGGTATCTCGGCAAGGGCGTCCTCAAGGCGGTGGAAAACGTCAACAAGGTGATCGCCCCGGAACTCATCGGCTGGAACGCCCTGGACCAGGTGGCGGTCGACCGCCGGATGATCGAGCTGGACGGCACGCCGAACAAGGGCAAGCTGGGCGCCAACGCGATCCTGGCGGTGTCGCTGGCCGTGGCCCGCGCCGTGGCGGACGCCCTGGACGTGCCGCTTTACGCGTATCTGGGCGGCTTCAACGCCAAGACGCTGCCGGTGCCGATGATGAACATCCTGAACGGCGGCGCCCACGCCGACAACAACGTGGACGTGCAGGAATTCATGGTCCTGCCCGTGGGCGCGCCGAGCTTCCGCGAAGCGCTTCGCGCGGGGGCGGAAATCTTTCATTCGCTGAAGGCGGTGCTGAAGGCGAAGGGGCTGAACACCGCCGTCGGCGACGAAGGGGGCTTCGCGCCCAACCTGCGCTCCAACGAGGAAGCGATCACCACCATCCTGGAGGCGATCGAGAAGGCCGGCTACAAACCGGGTTCCGACGTGTACCTGGGCCTGGACGTCGCGTCCACGGAGTTTTTCAAGGACGGCAAATACCATCTCGAAGGCGAAGGCAGGTCGTTCACGTCCGCCGAATTCGTGGACTTTCTCGCCGGCTGGGTGGAGAAGTATCCGATTCTGTCCATCGAGGACGGCTGCGCCGAGGACGACTGGGAAGGCTGGAAGCTGCTCACCGATCGGCTCGGGGGCAAGGTGCAGCTCGTGGGAGATGACCTGTTTGTGACGAACACGGCCCGCCTGTCGGCCGGCATCGAGCGGGGCATCGCCAATTCCATCCTGGTCAAGGTGAACCAGATCGGCACGCTGACGGAGACCTTCGACGCCATCGAAATGGCGAAGCGGGCGGGATACACCGCCGTCGTCTCGCACCGCTCCGGGGAGTCGGAGGACAGCACCATCGCCGACATCGCCGTGGCGACCAACGCCGGGCAGATCAAGACCGGCGCGCCGTCCCGCACCGACCGGGTGGCGAAGTACAACCAGCTGCTTCGCATCGAGGACCGGCTCGGCCCGACGGCGCAATACGGCGGCAAGGCGGCGTTCTACAACCTGCGCGGCCTGAAATGAGCGGGAAAACCCTCTGCCATGGGGAAGGCAGAGGGTTTCTTCATGCCGGAATCGGCGAAATCAATTAAGGATACGGAATGGACAAAAAACACTCTCGTGCCATGGAAGCTCTTTTTTGTATAATTTGGGAGAAACCGAACGCAGCCAAACGTTGGAAGAACAGATAACGGTAAACGGAGGGTTTCCCATGGCCAGACCGCAGGTGGGCATACAGCTCTACTCCGTCCGCGATCGTTGCGAGCGGGATTTCCTTGGCACGATCCGGGAGATGGCGGAGATCGGCTACAAATTCGTGGAATTCGCCGGATTCTACGGCGCGTCCGTCCGCGAGGTGCGCGGGGCGCTGGACGCGGCGGGCATCGGCGCGGTGTCCGCGCATATCGGCTTGAATTTGCGAAAAGGGGAGCCGGCCAATCTTGCGGCGGTGCGCGAACACGTCCGGCGCCAGGCGGCCTTCGCGGCGGAGCTTGGGCTCAAATTTTTCATCGTGCCGGGGTATCCGCTGCCCGACGAACCGACGGAGGACGACGTGGTCCGGATGGCCGAAGTGCTGGATGCGGCGGGCAACGCCGTGCGTGCGGAGGGGCTGGCCTTCGGCTACCATAATCACGCGTTCGAGTTCAAAAAAGCGGGCGGCAAAACGGTGATGGACCGTCTGCTGGAGCTGCTGCCGACGCTGCTTGCGCAGTTCGACCTCGGCTGGGTGAAGATGGGCGGCCAGGACCCGGCGGAATACGTGCGCAGGTATGCGGGCCGCGTACCGCTGGTGCACGCAAAGGATTTCAAGGCCGACGGGGCCGACGCGGAGCTGGGCCAGGGCGCGGTGGACTGGGACAGCGCGCTGGATGCCTGTCTCGCGGCCGGTGTGGAATACGTGATTGTCGAGCAGGAACAGTACGAGGTGTCGTCGCAGGAGAGCGCCAAACGGAACTTCGCCTGGTTCCGCGAGCGGGGCTGGATTTGAGGATGGCGGATACGGGGCCCGGTTCGTTGCAATGGTCCGTTTGCATGCATGGGAGCAGGAAAGGGGAGTCCGCGGTGGAGATCCGGCAGCTTGGGGCGGAGCATTTTGAGGAACGTGTGGCGCTCAATCAGTTTGCCTTCCAGTTTGCCCTTACGCAGGAACAAATCGAGGGACTGCGGGAGGGGTTCCGCCCCGAACGGGAATGGGGCGTCTTCGAGGGCGGCCGGCTGCTGGCGGCGATGACGCTCTTGCCTCTGGAAATCTGGGTGAACGGCCGGAAAATGGCGATGGGCGGCGTCGCGGGCGTGGCGACCTGGCCGGAGGCACGAAGGAAAGGATGCGTCGCCGGGCTGCTCAGGCATGGGCTGGAGACGATGCGGGAAGCGGGGCAGACGGTCAGCATGCTGCATCCGTTTTCGTTTCCGTTTTACCGCAGGTACGGATGGGAAATGACCATCGAGCGCAAAACGTACACGCTGGAACCGCGCCATTTCCCGCCGCGCGCCGAAGTGCCCGGCCGGGTGGAGCGCGTTTCGAAGGATGCCGATCTGCTGGACGGCGTGTATGAAGCGTTCGCCTCCCGCTACACCGGCATGCTGGTCCGTACGTCGGAGTGGTGGAAGCGGCGCGTGTTCACCAAGCCCGGCATCGCGGCGGTCTATTACAACGGCGGCGGGAAACCGGAAGGGTATTTGCTGTACGAGGTCAAAGAGCGGACGATGACGGTGCACGAGTAGGTCAGCGTCAGCGAGGAGGCGCGCCTCGGCCTGTGGCGGTACGCCGCCGACCACGATTCGATGGCCGACCGGCTGATGATGACCGTGCCGGAGGACGATCCGCTGCCCTTCCTGCTGCCGGATCCGCGGATCAGGCAGGAACTGCAGCCGTATTTCATGTCGCGCATCGTGGATGTGGAAGGGTTCCTCGCACAATATCCCTTTGAGTCGGGAGAAGGCGAGGATGAAGTGATCCTGGCGGTGGAAGACGAGCATGCGCCGTGGAACCGCGGGGTGTTCCGGCTGCGGATCGACGCCTCCGGCCGGGCGCATGCGCAGCGGATGGCGGAAGGCTGGCCTGCAGCGGCAGGGGGCTCCGCGGACGGCGCGGAACTGGCGTGCGACATTCAGACGCTCACCGCGCTGCTTCTCGGCGGCCGCCCGGCGGCGCTGCTCCATGAGACGGGCCGTTTGCGGGGAAGCCGGGAAGCCGTGCGGCGGCTGCAGCGGCGCATCCCGCGGAGGACGACGTATCTGGCGGACTTTTTCTGAGGTTCCGGCGCGGCGCCAAGGCACTTGGCATTTTGCGATGTCAAATGTCTGTGAAAATGTCAGGGTCAATGTTCGGCCAGCAGATGCGCAAAGTGGGTCGCCTGGCTACCGTAGTAGCGGTTTTGGGTAGTGAGACATCACGCGCGGCCCTTGACAAGCACAACAACGCAAGTGACTGCGACCTCTGTCAAGCGTCTGTGAAAATGTCAGGTTAACTCGTCTGTGAAACTGTCAGGGTTGAAGCTGGTTAGAGTAAAATTTGCGTGGGGGTAAAGTCTGGAAAAAGCGAACATAGAAAAAGAGCTTCTCCCTTGGTAATGTGAATTTGCTGAAACACGCACCAAGAGGAGGAAGCTCCTGTGCAGCACTTTACCACAATCATTCCCTCAATGAAAGAGCTTGAGCAGTGGATGTTCCGGGAGATGCAGGAAGCGTTCGCCAGCGCGATGAAGACAGCGCTGGAGATGTTGGATCAGATCATCCTTGAGCAAAGGGATCGCCAGCGTTTTCGCGTCAAGGCGGAACGGGAAACCAGCGTCAACA
>LZRV01000084.1 GCA_002159065.1 Paenibacillaceae bacterium ZCTH02-B3
CTCCCGTACTATGGCCTCTGCTGACTCCTGCGGATTCAGCGCAGCCTCCCGGCTGCGGTTACGAAGTCACTTCGCATATTCCGCAGGCCTCCCCAGATAAGAGCGTCATCTTTCCGCCCGCGACCACTGGAGTTTACAGGACCGGCCCTTGGCGGCTTTGGATTTCGTCATGTCTTGGTGACTCATCCGACCAGTTCTGCCTCAAATCCAGTTCGTGTACCTTGGCCCGTGCGTTTGCCTCCGGCTTCCTTCAGATCCCGCCTCGCGACAGGCACCCTCGCCTTCGGCTAATGGTAGGCGCTCGCCAGCCCCCATTCCGGACTTTCACCGTAGAGATGACGCCCATGCTGGGCGTACCAAAAAAGGAGCCCGGGATTCCCCGGACTCCTCTGAACTTTGACGGCGTCAACTCCAGGCTACCGAACCCGGTGCACGCTCCAGAATTCATCCACCGTGTCTTGAAGCCGGACGGTGACGGAGGATGTCTTCACCGCCCCGTTGCTGTAGGTTGCCGTAAACACGAACGTATAGGTTCTTTCCGGCAGCTCGTACAATTTGATGTTTTCGTCGGAACGAAGCAGACCTTTCCAGCGCACCGCAGACCCGTCGGCCGGCGCGAGGGACTGCCTCAGCCCCCGCTCCGCCTCCGCCGTCACCGACACCGCCCTGGTGCCGGAGTTCTGCGTGTCGGTCACATCCGCCTCCAGCACGAACGCTTCTCCCGCCCAGAACAGGTCCGGCGGCCGCGGGTTTTCCGGATATTTTTCGTTGTACCGCAGCCGGTTGGCTTCCCATTCATCCGTGTGCCGCACATAACCCTGAACGCCCAAAGTCCGGACGAGGAACGTCCTTGTCTTCACCACCGCCGGCGCCTTTCCGTCGCTGATGGACAACCGCGCGGTCCAGGTTCCGATCGCGGAGCCATCCGACGGAAGCCTGTAATCCGGTCCCACTTCGCCGTATGGATAAGCAGCGGCAAAGGTTTGATCCAGTACTTTCGCGCCTCTTTGGTCAAACAGCTCAAACCTGAGGCTCAGGTTGTCCCGTTCCCGATCGGAGAGCTGCGCAGCGCGAATGCGCACCGTATCTCCTTCGTAAACAGGCATCGCTTCATCCGACGCATCGTACGTATACACCTTCAGGGCCCCATCCGGCGGCGTATTGTTGATCACTTCGAGCTCAAGGGTCTTCGTTTCGGTGTTGCCGTTTGGCGTACGGGCGGTCCATTCAAAGGTGTACGTCCCGTCTGGGATCGGCGCATGCGGCGTGAAAGCGCCGCTCCAGCGCTTGGCGCCCGTACCCGCGGTTGACTCTGTCACTCCGGACAGCGTCACGGTCCTTTGATGGGACGTGCCCTTGAACGCCGTGACCGTCACCTGGTTCGGATATTCCGTGGTGCGCGCCGCCAGCGTCACCGGATCGCCCACCACCAGCGTTCCCGCCGGAGCTCCATCCTTCTCCACCCCGGGCTGCAGGTTGATCGGCGTCAGCACGCGGACGGTGAAATCTTTGTGGGCGCTCGTCCCGTTGGCGCCAACAGCTCTCACCCGGAACGTATAGTTGCCGTCCGCCGTCGTCTGCGGAATGACAAACGTTTCGTCGGCCCAGAAGATGTCGCTGCCCGTCTTCGTCCCGGTGTGGTAGGGCACCGTTCGATTGATGATGTTGCCCGACGGATTCATCCGGAACTGCAGGTCCACGCTGTAAGGGAATCTCGTCCACAGGTCGTGGGCGCGAATCTTTTCGCCTGCCGGCACGCCGCCCGCGATCGTAAAGGCGCTGCCATCGGCGCGCAGTTCCGCCCGCAGCTGAGGCGGCGGTTCGTTCTGCAGGGTGAAGTTCATCACGAACGGGTCCGACCATGCACCTTCCACGTCTTTGACCAGGTATTCCAGCTGGTATGTTCCCGGCGGCAGCCGGTCCGGAATCTTGTAATACCACTCCCCGTCTTCCGCCCGGTAGTAACGGATTTTGCGCTCCGCGATGCCTTTGTTTTCCGGGTCGCTGATGTTGTGGTCCAGGTCGTAGGACTTGTCCACCCAGGTTGTATCGTAGCAGTTGCAAGACGTGTTATAAGTCCAGTCCAGCTCCGCCAGCGCAATCGGCTTGCGGTGCGCCCGGATGACGGTGAACGATTCGTTGGACCAGTAGGTGTATCGCTGAAGGGCCGGATCCGTCGACGGCCGGTCCTTCACCCTGCGGTAGACGATGTATTCCCCCGGCAAATCGAATTTGTTTCGCAGCGTCTGGCTGGACCACCCTGAAGGATCATAGTCGGCCAGTGCAAAGGGAGCCCGTCCCATCGGGTTGTCGTAGAAGTTTTCATGATGGACGTACATTGTCTGCCGTTGCACAATCGGGTCGTTTTCCGGGTCCGTTTCGTCCGTCAGCAGCTGGAATGTTTCCCCGACGAGAACCGTCTGCGCGGCCGAAGGCGGGCTCTGCCCGGCGATCCAGGCAAAGGCCTCATCGATGAGCGTCCTTATGTCCTGGCCTTGATTTCGAATGAAATGGTCGTGTTCGGTCTGGTTCCGGATGCCAGGCGCGCCGATCAGGATGATTTTTCCGTCGGAAAGACCCTTTACCTTGTTGAAATCGGCCAGCTCGTTGATGGTTCCGTCGGAGACGTATATGAGATACTTGTCCGCGACGGCACGCACATACGGATTCTGGTAGGGCTGGCGGACATCCTTGTAGATCGTACCTGAATAGGTGCCGTACCAGTTGCTCACCCAGCGGACGTCGGATACCCAGACCTCTTTGTAGGTGGGGTCAACCCACACTTCCTTGTAGGTGGGCGGCACCCACACCTTCTCCTCTTTAATTCTGTAGTAAGGCTCGGAAGTGGGATGGGTACACGCTCCCGGATGATCGTACCATTTCCCGTTTTCGCCATAACCCCGGCACCATAACTCCTGGTAATACCGGGTTTCCCAGTGTCCGGGCACATCGACGACCGTCTCCCAGTGTCCTGGAACGTCCACCACCGTCTCCCAATGGCCAAAGTCGTGCCAGTAGCCGTTGTCCGTCGCCGAGACGCGATTCAAGGTTCCGCAATAACCGTTCGAGCAATGGTAACGCGTGGCGGGAGGATAGCTGCTGCCGGTATTCACCACCGTGGACGCCGACTGGGAGTACGTATACGTGTGAAGATCCCAGATGTGAAGGTTCGGGTCCATTCCGTAGTAACGCAGCCGGTTGTTAAGTTCCACCCCGGAGCTTTTCACTTCGTCAATCTTGTGTTGGGCCAGATTTTTGTCCAGAAGAAGCGCCACGTCCACCTGCTGCCGGATCGAAGGAATGTCCGTATAGATGTCGGAATACGGGATGTAGTTGTCGATCTCAAACTCCATCTCCGCCGTGCTTACCCGCCGGTCCGCTTCGGTGATGAACTCCGGGAACGTCTCCTGGCCGAAGTCTTCGTCTACCGTCACGCGAATCCGGTATTTGCCGAGCTTCCCGCCCGGAGGTGTGTATTCCTCCCCAAGCGGTCCGGAAAACTCGGCGATCTTCTGCGTGTAGGTCTCGTTCCCCTGGACATCGTAGAAAACTTCAACTTTCTGGTTCCGGATGATGTCCCCATCCGTGCTGACCGCATCGTAGAAGAGCCGAAGCGTTTCCGTCCTCGAAATCTGGCTGGAATACGGGTGCAGGATGATCGCCGGCGCATAGTCGGGGATCACCGTGAATCTCAGCACATACGGATCGGACGTACGGCCGAGCGCGTTGGTCACCGTAAGGATGAGCTCATACTCGCCGGCTTTTTTGTACAGAAACTCTTTATAATCCCGACCGTCTATTCTCATGCGCCGATCCGTGTCGGACCCTTCGATGGCACGCCACGACCACTGCGCATTGACCAGCGGGAAATGCGCCAGCACATAGGGATCGTTGGCGTTCGGGTCATTGGAGGTGTTCTCCACCGCCATCTTGCGGTTTTCCTTGAAGCTACCGCCATACAACTTAAACTGGGCACGCGGTTTGGTGTCGTGAACATTGACGATCCGATATGTATCGCAGGTGCCGTCCGATTCCACCCCCGGTATCGGCTCCCATTTCATCGAGACGGTAACCAGCCCGTCCTTGTCGTCGCCGAAGACGTATCCTCCGCTGAAAAACAGGTCCGCATCCACCGGTACGCCGTCAACCCATACAGTGCGCGAGGCGACTTTGGAAAGATCGGTGCCGTCGGAAGCCGGGAACGGCACGATGTCAAAGGCGTCCCCCGGGATATTCGGCCTGCAGATCAGCGGTTCGGGCACGCCCGCCGGCGGAGGCGTCGGCGGCTCCTCTGTCCGCTCTTCAGGCAGCGTTCCGTCAAAGCGTACCCGCCAAGTGGCCGTGCCCACATCCGGCGCAGGGTTTTCGTAGTAATATGCTTTGGCCGTAAGCGAAATAATGACCTCGTCATTTTGTGCCAGTATCTCTTTGTCAAACTTAATGGAAAGATCGGGAGACCGAACGGCCCTTTGCCTCTGATTTTGCAGCACCAAATCCCCGTTCTGGGTGGACGAAAGCTTCTCAGTCTTTGATCCACCCGGCCATGAGTAGGTAACCTCAAGTTCCCATTTTTCGATGTCCAGTCTGGTATAATATTGTGCCCTCAACAAAGAATCGTCTATGTAGTCGTCGTCGTTGACCTTGCCAGAAAGTTCCCAGGACCAGATGAACGTTGAACCAAGTTTCCCAAGGTCCGTTTTAATCTCCATCTTCGGCTTGATTTCCGCTGTAACGCCGGGCTTCTCTTTATCTCCGGGCCCAAGCGGGTCGATCATATACGTCTGGTACCAGATGGTCCCGTTGTCGCTTTGGTGAAACAGCCGCCCCGACCCTGGCAGCTGGCTCGTCGGCGCCTGCTGTACGTACATGTAGTCGAACAGATTCTTAGGATTTCTCGGATCCGTCACCATGTCCTTGGCTTGGTAGTTTACGGTCACATGACTGCTTTTGATGATTTGGTTGACGATTTCGACGAATCTTTGGCCCTTACCGTAAATTTCATCTATACTCCTAATCTGTTTTGTTCCATTCCAAAACGGACCGAAATCGCTAGGCTTGTTCCGGTTGCCGTTGAGAAGTGGACTAGACCAGGGCCGGTAGATGTATTTTTTCATGCTTGGGTCGATGCCGCTGTTTTTGTCATCGGGAAAATACGGGTTGGTATACAGGTTACCGTTGACGTCCCACCCGTAATAACGGTACTCGCCGGTCTGCCCTCCCCTGTTGAAGTAGGGATGGATCCCTTCCCGGTCCGTCCGTTTGTTACCGTTTTTGTCTTGCCAGTATGTCCGGAAGTCGTTTGGCCCGTTGGCAGCCTCCGGCGTGCCGTAAGCAATGACCGGCAATTCTTCTCCCTGTACGCTGGCCGCCAGCGTATCCTCATAAAGCTTGTAGTTGAAAAAGAGATAGATATTGCTTCCCGCCCGCTTGACGCACTTGATGCCATTAGGCGGATTTTTGCCCGGAAACTTGGCGTCGTAGGCCGCTTCGCATGCGGCAAGGGAAGAAAGTGTGGAGGCTTCGACCATGGGCGGAAACGCCGAAAAAAGGCCCGCCGCAAGCGCAAGAAGCACCAAGAGCGAAACGGCCTTTTTCGCTTTTTTCCCGCGCACTTTGTTCTCACCCTCCCCTTACTACTTGTCCCGGTACGCCGAAATGCCGATATTGAGCGCATCTCCGTGAGAGACAATAACAATTTGCCTGCTTTCCACTGTTTTTTCCACCATCTCGTTTATGCCCTGGCGGGCGTTAAGGACGGCGGACTCGATGAGTCGGTAGACGGAATCGGCTTCTTTCTCGAAAATGAGCGACAGAAAATGTCTAATTTCCCTACTGGCCCTCTCCAGCCGTCCTTCCGCTGTTGCCACGCCCATTCCGTATACGTTTCCGGAAAAACCAAGACTCAGGTCATATCTTACTTTCCAATTTTCAATGTCCATGAAGTAGAACGCTCTGAATTCCTCATCCCTTAATTCTTCGTTTTCAAAATAGCCAAGGGTTCCACCGTCAGCATCCGTCGCCCCCGGATAATCTTTTTGTCTACTCCGCATTTCGTCATAGACACTTTTCATTTCTTCATTTGCGAAAATCATAACCATCGTGCCATAACCCGGATTGGGAACAATTGAATACGGCACTCCTTCGAGGTTCACGTTGATCTTGGCGCGCTTCGAATCGTCCATGAGAAGCAAGCAGATCTTGGCCGCCTCGGCCCGGGTGACCCTCCCCTTCGGGTTGAAATAGCCTTTGCTTCCGATCATGATACCGCGAAGGGCGACGTCTCCCACATATTCCTGCAGATATAAGTCCACTTGGTCAAAATCCTTGAACAGCTGAGCACCTACCAACATTGAGTACTCCCTGATATGATGGCCGCGGAAGATGGCGTCAAGCTTGGAAATGAATTTTGCAGCCTGCTCGCGGGTAATGGGCGCGTCGAAACGGCCATCAAATTCGTCATGGATGAAAGCGTTGTTTTTGGCCGTATCGATATAGTTTTTGTACCAAGGCGTGCCTTCCTCAAAGTTCGTAGTTTTGTTATTAAGCCACCGGCGGTTCCATTCGGGCACCATATCCAAGTACTTTTCGCTCCACCACACAAAGCCCATCGCGTCATCTGTGAGCGACATAAACGCCATCTTGATGAACTGCGCCGCCGTCACGGGGTCGTTCGGGCGAAAGGTGCCGTCGGGAAAGCCTTTGATATACCCAAGTTCCACGCCAGTCTGGATCGCCTCGTAGGCCCAGTGGGTGGGCGGAACGTCGGGAAAACCGGCCTTGACCGGTTGGTCAGAAGGCTCGCCGCTGGCCATGGTTGCGGGAAAAAGGCAACCAGCCATGACAAAGATCATCAGGCACAGCTTGAAGTTCCGTTTCAGCATGACATCCTCCCCTTATCGAGCGAGATAAGGAAAATTGAACAATTGACGATCAATGTTTTTTCCATTGAATGGTTGGAAATCGAAGTGTATAATGGAGGCAGTGAAGGGATGGAACGGCGTTGGCGCGCCGCTCCATCGCGAGGCTAGGGACGACCACCTTTGCGGGGGCTGGCGTCCCTTTTGCTTTTGCTTCGTCGTCGGCTTAGACGGCGCAAAAGCTTCAAGGAAACCTCGATCTGCGTCAGGCATGCATTGAACGATGAAATAACTGCAGCAACAAGCCTGAACGCAAAACCGAGAACCGCCAGCCCGGCAAAGAGCAGGTACATCCACCCCATCCCGCGTCACCCCCTTTCGCCGGAATCAGCGAAGGGGAAGTGCCCCTTCAATGCCTCCACCATCACACTCCTTTTGGTTCAGTCTTATCGAAACGACGCCTTCCACCGCCGTTTATGTATCTGCGCTGACAACGGCAAGAGCCGCAGAGGAAGTTTCTCCATGCGCGTGGGCAGCCAGCCATCCGGGCAGGACAATGATAATCAGAAGGAAAACGGCCAATGCCCTTTTCATCCCAACCACTCCGGCTGAAAGTTTGAAGCGGACGACCGCCCCCGAATATCATCAGGGCTTCATGTCACTTGGGTTTGAACGGACGCCGGAAAAACTTGTGATACACCCGCTCGAGACGGTATTCCGCCTCCAGATCTTGTTTGCCCGGCTTGGACGGATGCTTCGGAGAAATCGGGATGTCGAGCATAAATGGAGGAAGTAACAGGGGGCCGGGGTCGCCGATTCTCCCCTTCCCGTCCTTGCCGATGCGAGATTTGGAATTCCTTCGCACGCCGGGTGCAACTCGCCGTTCCGTCATCCCGCTGACATGGCCAAGCACGCCGATGACGAATCGGGATTCCGGCGGAAGGGGACCTTTCTTGCCACGGTTCCGCATCGATGCGCGGACGCCGTGCTGCTGCACGGTGCCATGCACGTCTTTGCCGCGCGCATGCCCGCTCCCGTTTCCGCGGCCCGCCTTGGGCATTTGAATTTTCCTCTCGTTCGCGTCAAACGGCCTCTTCTCCATTGTCCTCAACCTTTCCACAAAAAGTTTTGGAGATTTTCCGTCACGCGGACGGATAAAAAAAGAAGCACTTCCGTCGTAAAATGTCGAACATTGGAGGTGCTTCCTCTTCTTACTATATTTTTGATTTCATTATACTATTTTTCCAACAACAGTCAACCGGTCTCGGCAAAATTTTCACATTTTTTTTATAAAGAAAAATGGACGAACCTTTACGCCTGCTGTTCGTAGGCCAATTGGTGTCCGTCCTCGAATCCTTTGGCAAACCCTTCATTGAACCCTTTGTTGTACGCTTCCCGAAAGCCCATCCGGTAGGCGCTTCTCCCGGACGGGCGGCGTTTCCGCCGGGCTCCGCTCTTCACACGGCCGGCAACGCGCCGCTTCCTCGTGCCCGCACGCCGGCGGGAACCGCCGCGAACCGCCTTCCTTCCGGCTCTCCGCAATTTTCTGCCGGCCCGCGCGGATCTTGCCCTCCGGCGGACGGCACCTCCTCGGCGGGAGGATTTGCGCTTTCTCACCGCTCCGACACCTCCGCGTTTACCCGGTTCACTCTCACCGATTCAGCAAGCCAAGGCGCAGAAGGTTCCCCATGAACAGGAGCACGCCAGGAAACGCCGGTCACCGCCCGCAAAAGCGCCCGTTGCATCGACGTCAGCGCCCGCACATGTTCCTGAAGCGCCGCCGGCGTAATGCCGACATGCACCGATACGTCCGCCACGCTGTCCAAAATGCGCGCCAGCGCAGCCTGGCTGCGGGCGATGGAAGAAAGGATCTCAAGTTTCGCCTCCCATTCCTTCCGCAGCAGGCTCACAGTCCATCGCCATCCGCGTTTGGTTCGTCGGAAGCGTAATAGAGGTCGGCGCCGTCGCCGCCCGTTTGCAACGCGGCTTTGAAGTTCCTCGTCAGGCCGCCCAGCACTTTGGCCAAGCCGTCAATGACCTGCACGTTCAGGTTTCCGAACTGCAGCGAGGCGGTCATCTGATCCTGATGGGATGTAAAGGTATGATGGGTCAGATGGTTGATCAGCCAATTCCGCACTTTTTCGCTTTCCACCGCTTTGGCCTCGAGGATCATGGATACGTTCCACTGGATTTTCGCCAGCGCGTCAAGCGCGACGCGGCCCGCCTCTTCCCGGGTCATGCCTGGTTCCTCCTTCCGCTCCCCGGACCACAAAGGAAACGCCTATTCTTCGTCCGTTTCCCCCGCCACTTTGAGCACCTGCTCCAGGCTGTCCGCGACCGCTTCTTCCAGATCGGCCACGCTGCCCAGATAGGCGATGACGTTTCGCGTGACCCGTGATGACACGCTCATGAGCCCGGTCAGGCCGCCCAGGTCGGGGTGCAGGTCCGGAATGGCGTGGGTCAGTTGCGCCATGCGCACAATCACGTGGCGTTCGGCATCCAGAATACGAGCCACCTGCCGATGGGAATTCGCCAGATGGACGACAATCTCGGTCAAAAGATCCCGCATGCCGGCCCGTTCACCCCATTTCCCGCGGCCTTTTCCGGTCCGAAGCCGAACCGTCCTGTTCTATACAGCATATGCCGCCGTCCGCCGCTTGCCACGGGCCCTCCCCGCGATGACCGGAATGCGCCGCCGTGACGGCCGATGCGGCTGGGGGGACGCCATCCGGAAGTTCCCCGGCCGACGCCGGGTCAAAGCTGGCTGTGGCACTGGACCGGCGCGATGATCGGCAGTCCTTCCATGCGCCGCGCCAGCTGCTCCGGCGTCATGACGGCCGACGGTTTCAGATGCAGGTTCCAGGCCTGCAGCGCAAGGGTTCCGACGATCCGCCGGAAGCTGCCCCCTTCCAGATGGCAGAAAGTGCCGTCCGGGAGACGGGCCACGGCGACGCCGGCCTCGTCGGTGAGCCCCCGCCAGCGGACTTCCGCTTCGTGGGCGTCGATCGGCTCCGCCAGCGGCCAGCGGCGCAAATCCAGATGCGACACCCTGACCGGCGGAAAGGTGATGACGCCGTTCACGGGACGGCGAACCCCGTCTTCGATCCAGTACACGGTCGGGCTGATGCCCCGCACGGCCACCCGCTCGGGATACAACAGGCGCATGTCCGGAAGCTGGCCGCCGTGGCGGGCGAACAACTCATGCTGATGCACCGCGCGGATCAGTTCCCCGGGGTCCTTCCATTTTTCCCGGAAATACGCCTCGTTGAGCCGGGTGATCTGCGCGGCCCGTCCGCCAAGGGCACGGATGCTCACGCTGCCGAAATGGTGGATGTAGGCGTCCCGGGCGATCATCAGCCGTTTGCCCAGAAGCTGGACGCGCACGTTGAAGTCGACATCTTCGAAATTGCCGATCTTGTACCCTTCGTCAAAATAGCCCACCTGCTCCAGCGTTTCGCGGCGGAAGAGGAGACAAAACCCCATGAGCCGGTCGGCCGGCGCCCAGCGGGCGGGGTCCGGGCGGTTGTTGCGGGCGGCGAACACCGCAAGTTCCCGGGTATTCCGGTAGGACACGGGCACCCGCTGCTCGTCATTGCTGATGATGTTCGTCACCGGGCCGACCATGCCGATACGGGAGTCGCCGTTCAGGCACGCGAGCATGTTGGACAGCCAGTTTTCCGTGACGATGGTGTCATTGTTGAGCACCGCGATGGTGGTTCCTCTGGCCATCATGAGTCCCACATTGACCGCTCCCGCGAATCCCCGGTTCGATTCCAGCCGGCGATAGCGGACGCGGCCCGCCAGTTCGCGCAGATACGCCTCGGTTCCATCCGTCGAAGCGTTGTCGGTGACGATGATCTCGTGGGGAACGCCGGTGTGCCGCATGATGCTTGAGATGCAGAGCTTGAGCACGCCCAGCTGGTTGCAGGTGGGAATGACGATGCTCGTGCCTTCGAAAAGGGTGCCGAAACTGCGGATGCCTTCCTGGACGCCTGCTCCGTAACCGTCGCTGAATCCTTGGTCGTAGTAGGGACGCCAAGGGGCAGGCTTGCTGCCGGACAGGCGCGTGGAACGCCCGGATGCCCTTCCGGACGGCCTGCCGGGTCCCGGCGACCGGGAAGCGGCCTTGCGCGAGCGTTTGGCGGCGGCGTTCACGGCAGGATCCCCTTCAGCCTGCGCCCCGCCTCTTCCAGGGAAGCGAACGTGCCCGCGTCCGTCCACCAACCGTCAAGCTCCATATGCGCAAGTTTTCCCGCCGCGGCGAAGGCGTTGTTGACATCGGTGATTTCCAGTTCCCCCCGCAGCGAAGGTTCGATACGGTCCATGATGCGGAACACGTCCCCGTCATAGAAATAGATTCCCGTCACGCAATAGGAAGACGGCGGGTGTATCGGTTTTTCCAAAATTCGGGCGATCCGCCCCGTCACCGGATCGAATTCGGCAACGCCGTACCGGTGCGGGTCGTCCACCCGTTTCACCAGCACCATCGCCCCGTCCGGCTGCCGCAAAAACGCCTCGATATAAGGATCAAGGGATTTTTCGAACAGATTGTCTCCCAAAAGGACGACAAATTTTTCCTCGGCGCCGAGGAGCGGACGCGCCAGATCAAGGGCCTGGGCGATGCCGCCCGCTTCTTCCTGCAGCCGGTACGTCAGCGACACGCCCCAATCCCGGCCGCTGCCGAGCACGTCGGCAAACCCCCCGACGGCCGACCGGCCGGTGACGAGGATGATGTCGCGGATGCCGGCCTGCCGCAGCCTGGCCACCCCGTAGCAAATCATCGGATAATGGCCGACCGGAAGCAGGTGCTTGTTGGTCCAGTACGTCAGGGGTCTGAGCCTCGTTCCCGTGCCGCCTGCAAGTATGACCGCTCTCAAAGGGCACTTCCTCCTTTCCCGTGATGGCTCCGGAACGCCGCCCGCATCCGTTACGGCGCCGGTTCCCCCGCCGCGGCGCGGTTCCGCCGCCGGTCGGGAAACGACAGGCGGACGCCCCGGAGCGCCATCGCCTCGCGCCACGCTTCCAGATGGTCCCGGACGTCGGGGTCGGACATCGCAAGCCGGGGCACGCTGCCGCCCAGACCCACCCGCATTCCCCGCAGAAGGAGCAGCGCGTGGGCTTTGGCCGGTTGCGCAAGGGAGTGCGCACCGATGGTGTCGATGGCGCGGCGCGACAGGGCGAAGGGCAACGCGGCCAGCGAGCGGACGCCGAGATCCCGCCTTCCCAGGGAAAAGTTGAGAAATTCCAGCAGCCGGTCTGCCGGCGGGCGCCGATGAAATTTGGCAATGCCGGACGGCCGGGCGTTGAGCGCCGCATCCATGCCTCCGTCCACCGCCCGCAAAAAACGCGCAAGCTCGCCTGCCGGCGCCGGCTGTTCCCCGTCGACGAACAGCACGATGTCCGCGCCGGTCCTTGCGGCCCCCAAAGCCCGGCCGGCCGCGCCGCCGGTCCATTCGCCGGCCGGGAGGATCACGGAACGGGCGTGGCGTTCCGCGACCTCCCGCGCCGTTGTCGCATGTTCGGGAATGACCACGATCCATTCCCTGAGCGGCAGGCGTTCCAGCTGGCCGAGCACCGCGTCCAGCGCCGCTTCGTTCCAACCCGCGATCACGACGGCGGAGGCCGTCCCATTCAGCGGAACGGGCTCGACGGGCAATGAAAAACCGGCTCCCCGCATAAATCCGTCCGCGTAAGTCCGGATGACGGCGGGCATCGCCCCTGCAGGCTTCCCGTTTGCATTTTCGCCTTCTCCGCCCCGAGCGAACGCGCGGTTCACATGATCGTGCAACGCCGCGCGCGCCTCTTCGGCGGCAGCGGCGGGATGGGCTTCCCGCCAGGCCGAACCGCTGCGGAACCCAAGATCGCGCCACCGGCGGAAGGCGGATGTGCCGGCGCACCGCATGCCGGTCCGACGGCCGGCCGAATGGCGGACGGCTGTTCCCGCGCCCCGCGCGCCGGGCCGACGGTCGACCAGGCGGCGGAGGGCCGCAGGCATTCTTCGCTTGCGGCGAAAGATGCCTGGGCGGGACCCGGCGCGGCGAACGGGCAATCCGCGACGGAAAGGCTGCCGCCCATGGACGGACGGCCCGATGCGCGCAGGCCGCCGTCGGACGGGCGGACCGCGGCGGCTGGACGATCCCCGCCGGCTGCTTCCGGTTTCCGGCCGGCGCACGCAGCCCATCCGGGCCCGCGGCGCGAATCCGGCGCCCGGGCGCCTCGCATGATGGCCGTTTCGGATCATGGCATTCCTCCGCTTTCCATCGATTGCCGTCCGCCCGACCCGTACGATCCGGCGTGTTCCGCGTGGCGCGTCCACCATTCGATGGCCTCCAGATGGTCGCCCACGATCAGGCGTTCCAGGGAACGGCCCCGCCCCTTGCGGCCGCGGCGCGGATTCAGCGCGCCCACGTTGACGCGGCGAATCTTTTTGACGACAAGCCCCGCGCAGATCGCCCGGGCATGGGCCAGCGGAGGAACGCTGAGCGATTCCGCCCCGACCGTTTCCAGCGCCCGGCGACTCATGGCGTGGGGCACCGCGGTCAGGGAGGCGCCTTCCAGGTCCGGGCGGCCCAAGAGCGCGTTCAGGGCGTGCTTGGCCAGCACGACGCCGTGCACGCGCATTTTGCGCACGGGACCGGAGTAATCGTTCAGCGCGACGTCGACCCCGTTCCGCACGGCTTCCACGAACGGCCGGAGCCGCCGCGCGGGGATGACCATATCCGCGTCGACGAACAGCAGGATCCGGCCGCCCGCCGCCTTCGCGCCGATCGCCCGTCCCACGTCATGCCCGAGAGGCTTGGGAAAAACGATCACCCTGGCGCCGCATGCCCGCGCAATCCGTTCTGACCCGTCCGTCGAACCGTTGACCACGGCGATCACTTCCGCGCCGCGGTCCACCCGGAACGCTTCCCGGATGACCCGGCGCAGCGTGCGCTTTTCGTTCATGACGGGAATGATCACGGACACGTCGGCCAACCGCGTTCCCCCCAGTCGGGCTGCCGTTTATCAGCATCGTATGTCGAACGTGTCCCATTGCAACGGCGTCTGTACGTGCCGGAGAAGAAACGCGTCCGGCCAAAAAAAACCGGCATCGCTTTCGCGATGCCGGATTTCAAGGGAAATGCCTCCGGATCAGGAGGATAACGGCTCGCCTCCGCCGCGGCCCGCCGCGATCCACTGGACGGCCCCCTGCAGTTCGGTTTTTCCCCTCGGGCCGTTCCTCGACAATTCGATGACGGCCTGGTTGGGCGTTTTTTCCTTTACATAGGCCATGCAGCCGGGCTGGTCAAGGGAGCAGGCGATCACGTACCGGTCGTCCGCAAACGGCGGATCGAAGATAACGGCAAGTTCCAACCGGTATTTCCCCTCGTGGAAGGCAAACGGAGCGATGCCGAACCGCAGCGCGATTCCGTGTTCCGAAGCGGTGACCGGGGAGAATGCGAGTTTGGCCGCCGTGACGCATCCGTCGGCCAGTTTCGCTTCCGTCACGCTCCCGTCCGCCAGCTTCGACCCCGTGACGCATCCGTCCGCCAGATTCGCTTCCGCCACGCATTTTTCCGTCAACCCCGACACCGGCTCCAGCAAGGCTTCCTTCAGCTGGGCCAGCGAACTCCTCAGCTCGGGGGCCAGCTTCTCCTCCGTCACCGCTTCCGGCGCCAGTTTGTCGGCGGTTACCGATC